>OMZN01000126.1 GCA_900315555.1 uncultured Eubacteriales bacterium | reverse complement strand
GGCATCGCTGCGCCAAGCGGGAGGAGAAGGGAATCGCTTCATGGGTAAGGAAATTAATGCAATCCTGCAGATTGTTGATAAGAATGTATGGGGTGTGCCCCTGATCGTACTGATTCTGGCAGGCGGGATCTTTTTGACGGTGCGTGTCGGTGTGCTGCAAGTGCGGCGGCTGCCGCTTGCGCTGCGCTGGATGGTGCACAATGAGGAGGGCGGCAAGGGCGAGATCACAAGCTTTGCCGCGCTTTGTACGGCGCTTTCGGCTACCATCGGCACCGGCAACATTGTCGGCGTGGCTACGGCGGTGGGCGAGGGCGGTCCTGGTGCGCTGTTCTGGATGTTGATTGCCGCTTTCTTTGGCATGGCAACTAAGTATTCGGAAGGCCTTCTGGCTGTCAAGTACAGGGTTGTGGATGACGCAGGCCACAGCCTCGGCGGACCTTTCTACTATATTCAGCACGGCATGGGCGAAAAGTGGACCTGGATGGCGAAGCTGTTTGCCTTTTTCGGCGTCTGCGTCGGCCTGTTCGGCATTGGCACCTTCACGCAGGTTAACGGCATCGCAGCTGCAGTGCAGACGATGTTCGATCCCAGGCAGGTACATACGGTGACGATTCCGCATATCGGCACGTATTCCATTGCCATCATTGTTTCCTCGCTGATTCTGACGGCCTGCGTTGCAGCGGTGCTGTTGGGCGGCATTAAGCGGATCGCTACGGTGAGCCAGGTGATCGTACCCTTTATGGCGGTGGCGTATGTAGGTGTCGTGGTGCTGTTGATTCTGTGCAATTTAAAGGAACTCCCCGGAGCGATCGCCACCATCGTTGAGGCGGCCTTTTCGCCGAAGGCGATCACAGGCGGCGCCGTGGGCACGATGCTCATCGCCATGCAGAAAGGTATTGCCCGCGGTATCTTTTCTAATGAAGCCGGCCTTGGAAGCGCGCCCATCGCCGCGGCAGCGGCCAAGACAAAGGAGCCGATCCGCCAGGGACTGGTCAGCATGACGGGAACGTTTATCGATACGATCATCATTTGTACGATGACCGGTCTGGCCATTATCGTCACAGATGCATGGAAGGTGCCCGGCCTTAAGGGTGTGCAGGTGACGGCCTATGCTTTCGGGCATGGTCTGCCCTTTCCGGAGCAGGCAGCGCACTTCATCCTGATGCTTTGTCTGATCTTCTTCGCCTTTACGACGATTCTGGGCTGGGACTACTATAGCGAGCGGTGTCTGGAGTTTCTCTCCGGCGGCAGGGACAAGTTGATCATGGGCTATCGGCGGCTTTATATTCTGGCGGTGTTCATCGGTCCCTACATGACGGTCAGTGCAGTCTGGACGATTGCTGATATCTTCAATGGCCTCATGGCGATCCCCAACATGATTGCTCTCTTTGCTCTCAGCGGGGTCGTGGCAAAGGAAACGCGGGACTTCTTCGCACGTAAAAAGCACCTTGCCCTTTAATGCTTTCCCGGCATCAGCGCCGGGCAAAGACGCCGGATGTACGAAATTTCCAGGCAGCAATATGCAAAGATCATAAACGCAGCGCCCTCATCCCCAAAGGAATGAGGGCGTTTTAGCACGTGGTGGTTTTTTAGTTCATGTGTACGGCTGTGTCTACAGAAGCCGTTCTGTCCTGCGGTTTTCAAGGCGGGGCGCCATGAAAGCGCAGATCGCGGTCAGTGCACCGCACACCAGCGTCAGAATACGCAGGATGGAGTAGGTGACATGGAAGATGGCTTGTCCGCCCGCCAGCTGCGCTGCATCGCTGGCGGCGAAACGGTTTGCAAACATCCCATTGTAATAATCAGCTGCAGTCCAGCCTACTTCATAGTAGGGCAGGAAGATCATAGCCGCGGCACCGATGGCAGTCAAAAGCAGCAGGAGAAAGGAAAGACGGCGGAGATCGCCGACAGCCAGCCCGGTCTTCGGGTTGACGGGGAAACGCCGGGCATCTTTTTTCTTCAAGCCTCCGTAACGCCGTTTCCAGAGGAAGTAAAGCAAGGGGCCTGTCAAAATACCAACCATGCCGCCGATCAGGTAATCGGAACCGTTAATGAAAAAGCTGAACACGGCCACGCAGATGGGCACGATACAGAGGACACACAGGAAGCCATAGCCGCCGGGGATTTTGAATTGATATTCATCGTCAGGGATTTTCCTGCGCAGAACCATGGCAGAGAGAAAGACGAGAATATAAGAGGCGGCAAGCAGGAAGACATCCAAAATGATGACCAGTCCGAAGGGCAGCATGCACATCAGCAGATTGGCAATGCCTACCGAGAGGACGGCGATATAGGGAACACCGTGTTTTTTGTCACACTTGACCAGCAGCTTGGGTGCCAGGTAGTCATCGGCCAGAGAGAAGAACCCGCGGGAGCCGGAAGCAATATAGGTGTTGTAGATGGAGCATTGTGCCAGGATGGCAACGACGACGAAGAACACCGCAAATCCCTGTCCCCAGAAGGTTTCCACCACGTTGGCATAGCCGACGCCGCCTTCGGAAGCCCAGTTGGTCCACTGCCCCAGCGAGCCGAGACCGGCGACAGTGGGAAGGACGTAGACTGCCATGATCAGCGGAATGGTAATCAGCGTGCCCTTGGGAATGACCTGCGGGTTTTTAATTTCTCCGGCGATGGTTGACATGGATTCATAGCCTGAATACATCCACATACCGACGGAGAGGCCGCCGGCGATATAGAAGAACCAGTCGGAGAGGCCGGTGGCCTTCTCGGGGGTGATGCGGAAGCTGATGTCCGTTCCCTCCCCCCAGTTGAGGAAGCCGCAGACTGCCACCATGCCGAAGGCCACGATGACCAGGATCGAAAGGATCGTGCTGACCGTGCCCACGTCATGGATGCCGCGGATATTGATATAGGTAAAGATGAGAATCATCAGCACCTTGAGAGCGAATTCGACCGGCCTGGAGAGTCCCCAGGCAGTGGCAGCATAGCCGCCTGCCAGAATCACATACGATGCATTGTCAATATAGATAGAAATTGTCCGCCACCAGCCTGCCTGGAAGCCCCAGAACTCACCGAAGGCTTCCTGCACCCATTTATAGTAGCCGCCTTCCTGCGGCCGCACGGAGCCCAGCTCGGAAGCAACCAGTCCGAAAGGGAGTCCCCAGACGAAAGGAAGAACCAGCAGGAGGATGATGGTCAGCCCCGGACCGGCCGAGGGGATCATCTCTTCGATGCCATAGCAGCCGGCGGCGACCAGACAAAAAATCATAAAAACAACCGTGGAGACTTTGAGGTCGTGCTTCTTGAGACCATGTTGCTCCACATCGACAAAGCTGGATTTGTATTCGCTCATGTATCAGCCTCTTTTCTTGTATGTATCGGTCTGCGGGGTTATCGATCTGCGTATCAAATTTAACGAGCGGGGCAGATCAAAAAGTAAAAACGGATAGAATGAGCTCAGGTATACGAATCATTCTAATACAGAATTTTCGAAAATACATCAGAAAACTTATTTTAGACAAAGAAAACAAGTGAAAAAGCATATTAATGTATGAATTGGTACTACCTTTAGAAAAATCTGAAAAATCCAAACAATTCTCTTGACAAATAAAGCTGGACCGGAGTATAGTATAGGCACAAGATGAACTTAGATAATTGAATAATGATCATATGAAAGCAGTCAGAGACATCCTCCAAAGCAGGGAGGAGGCCGAAGCGGGAAGATCTCATGTACGCAAATCATGAGGTGGAAACTGACAGGCAACAAGGATGGCTGCCGGATGAATCCTTGGTGATGCCGCAGTAATGCGGAGCCAACGGGGCGTTAACCAACAGGCAAAGCGGACAGGGAAAACATTGCGAATGTTTTTTCTGTCTTTTTTATTTCGTGCCATAGACGGAATATTGTGAATACTATGACAAAGATCGCAATCAATGATTACAGAAATGATTGCCGATCGGTTGAAAGAACGTATTGTGTTGTGGATTGGGCGGCGAAGACCGCGTAGATCATAAAGTAAGTCAATGGCTTTAAGGAACATCTTAAAGGAGGATATCATGAAAAAGGTATTAGTATTAGGAAGCGGAGCACAAGGATCAACCGTGGCCAGAAGGCTGGATTTGGAACCCAACGTAGGGGAGATCATCGTTGCTGACTATGATAAGGCGGCTGTAGATCATCTGGTAGGCATGATGAAGAAGGCCAAAGGTGTGAAGGTCGATGCCAGCAAGGAAGAAGACATCGTCAGAATCGCGGAAGGCTGCGACATGATCGTTAATGCGCTGCCGCTGATCTTCGCCAAGAACGTGCTGGAAGCTGCACTGAAAGTCAAGGCGGACTATCAGGACTTCGCAACGGGCGACAACATCGTCACCGGAACCGAGGACAACTGGCTCAACGGTATTAAGTATGAGTATACGCACTACAGAGAAGAGTTTAAGAAGATCGGCAAGCTGGCCATCATCGGTACCGGTTCTGCACCGGGACTCATGTGCGTGACCGCTCGTGAAGCCGTGAAATACGTTGATGAGTGCGAGACCATCTACATGTATGTTTATGAAGGTGTGGAAGCCAAGAGATTCCTGCCCTTCTGGTGGTCCGTCGTCACCGCGATCCGTGACATGGATGACGATGCTTATGTATTTATCAATGGCGAAGTCAAGAGAACACCTGCTTTCTCGCACCCCGTGACAAAGATCTGGCCCGAGATGGGCAACCGCCCCGTAACCCTGTGCGACCATTCGCATGATGAGCCGGTCTATATCGGACTGAACGGCAAGGAATTCTTCAAGGGTGTCAAGAATGCGTTCTTCAAGTATGGCGGTGGCGGCATCGAGTTTGCGAAGCCGCTGAAGGAAGCCGGCATCATTTCCCATGATGAAGTGGAGTTCAGGGGTGCGAAGTTCGTACCGGCCGATTGGGTTGTATCGATCCTGCCGCCGGCACCGAAGACACCGGAAGAAGTCAAGGAAATCCTGGATGAGGGACTCGAAGAAGATGCGGGCGCCTTCGTTGTAGAAGCTTACGGAAAGAAAGACGGACAGAGCGTCATGGTCGAGACCCACGTCTTCGCACCTGGCGTTGCAGAGTCCTATGAACTGACCGGCATGAGTGCTGAGCAGTACCTGACGGGACAGAGCGGATTCCTGTTCACCAAGTTGTTTGTCAATGACAAGATGGATCAGAAGGGCCTGATTTCCTCTGATATGCTGAGTGATGCTCAGGTTGATCAGTATATCAAGTGGGCGGAAGAGCTCAAGATCACCATGGAGACGACGGTCAACCCCTGGTGGGAGTAATTCCGGTATTGAATTAGGAAGGCCTTTTTGATGAAAATGGGGCGGCACCTGGTGCCGCCCCAGCCTCCAATGCTAGGCTGATCAATCCCCGGTAGAGAGGAGGAATTTAATGGATTACGGTATTATTTCGGTCATACCCGTTGTGGTCATGGTTGTAGGATCCCTGATCACCAAGAGGATGATAGAGATGTCGATCATTTCTTCTGTTCTCGCGGGTATTTTATTATTCAAGAAAGACTTTTTCGTAGGGTATCTTGGGACGCAGTTTTATGAAACGCTTGGCGGCGATACCTATAGTGCGATTTTCTTCATCCTGCTTGGCTTTGGCGCAATCATTGAGATTGCCAGCAAGTCAGGTGCTTTAAACGGTTTTGCAAAAGTGCTCGGCAAGTATGCAAACAGCCGCAAGAAGTCACTTCTTATCACCTATTTACTTCAGTGGATCCTGTTTGCAGATGACTATCTTATGACACTGGGTTCTTGCTACTCCATGAGAACCATCACAGACGAAAATAAGGTTCCGAGAGAGCATCTGTCGCTTATGGGAACGATCGCAGCAAACAACGTTACATCATTTGTACCGATGTCCAGTTTTGCTGTTTTTGCCATTGCAACCATGGCAGCATACAAGTATACTCTGGTCGATTACATTCGTACGATGCCGTACATGATCGGATGCATCGTAGCAGAAGTCATCCTTTTGCTGCTGTGCGTGGGTCTTTTCCCGAAAATGGGCCCGCTGAAGAGTGCTTATAAGCGGGTCGATGAGGGCGGTTCCACACTTTACATTCCGGATGAAGTGGATCAGGCGATCGATGAAAAGCTTGAGGAAATTGAAGAAGATGACAGCGGTGTGGGTGCGCACTACTTCTTTATACCGCTGGTAGTTCTGATTGTTGCGGCGGTGACAGCCGTGCTTATGGATCTGGATGCCACGGTTGAAATCGGTATGTTCCTGGCACTGATTACACAGTTCATCATGCTTGTCGGGAAAAAGCATATGACCGCAGCAGAGTTCTTTGAACATATGCTCGATGGATTCAAGGGCATGGCGATGATAGCCTTCGTTATCTTCATGGTCTGCACCATGGCTGACATGTGCACGAAGATGGGCATTGCTGACTTCCTCATCGGCGTCGTTGTCGGCAACGTACCGACCTGGATCCTGCCTGCCATGTTCATGCTGGCTGTATGGGTCGTCTGCCTTACAACAGACGGATGGGCTACGATCGCGCTTGCTGTACCTATTATGATTCCTATGGCACAGGCTGCGGGTATTCCGATTGAACTGGCCTATGGCGCCATCATCTCAGGGTATGGCTTAGGCGTTCCTTCCTGCCTGTTCTGTGACAGTCTGTTCATGGCTTCAGCCTGTACAGGTGTTCCAAACGACAGAGAACTAAAGGTCAACATGCCCTATACACTGACCATGCTTATTATTTCCGTGGTGGCATTCTGTATCGTGACAATGGTCGTAGTCTAGGGAGACTTGATGATGAATTCCCGGACAGGCTGAACGGTCCCGAAGCGGAACAGGCGTGTCGAACAATGTGTGTTTGCTTATTGATAAAAGACTCCCGCGCAGGCGGGAGTCTTTTCGCGGCCGTGGCTTTGTGGTACAGTACAATGGAAGCCGAAAAGAGAGAAAGGATGCGACATATGAAACTGTACTTACTGCGCCACGGGCAGACCGATATGAATATTGCCCATCGCCTGCAGGGATCAACGAACACGCCGCTCAATGCAACAGGAGAAGCTCAGGCACGGGCACTGGGAGAAGAAATCAAAGCCCGCGGGCTGCATTTTGACAGGATCTACTGCAGCCCGCTGCAGCGGGCAGTCCGCACCGCTGAGCTGGCGACGGGCAGAGATCCTTCTGCATTCCGGATGGAGCCCAGCATTGAAGAGATGCACATGGGGGATCTGGAGACGCATTCGTATGAAGAACTGGGGCCGACGTTTATGGAAACTTTCTTCCATGACCCGGCACAGTTCGTGCCCCGTGGTGATGGAGAGACCTTTCCGGAGCTGATCGAACGGGTAAGCGGATTTTTGGAGGCTCTGCGCAAGGAACTGCCTGGTGAGCATATTCTGGCCGTCTCACACGGCGCAGCAATCCATTGTATGCTGGCCGCCGTGGAGCATACGCCGATGAAGGATCTGTGGAAGAGAAAAGTGGATAACTGCAGCCTTATCACGCTGGAGACAGAGGGCGGTCCTTACAGACTGATCGGCAGGTAGGCCCACAGGGCGGTGAACAGCAGTGCCGGCACCATGTTCAGCACGCGCACCTTTTTGTTCCAAAGAAGGTTCAGTCCGATACAGAAGATCAGGACGGAGCCGGCCAGTGAAAGGTTGGTCAGTGCCTGCTGCGTGATATAAGGTGCGGCCCATTTTGCCAGTGCGGTGATGATACCCTGAATGACGACAACCGGGATGACGGAAAAGATGCAGCCCTTGCCCAGCGCAGCGCTGAGGGCGATCAGAACGATGCCGTCGAACACCGTTTTGAAGAGAAGCATCGACAGATCGCCGTGCGCACCGTCGTCAATGGCGCCCACGATGGCCATCGCGCCGATGGAGACCGTCATCGAAGCCGTGACAAAGGCCGTGGTGAACCTGGTATCGGTTGTGCTGCCGCTCTTTTTTTGAAGCCATTTTCCAAAGGATTCCACGGCCCCTTCGATGTTGATCATTTCACCGAGGACTGTACCCAGTGCAAAGGTGATCAGGAGCATCATGACGCCGCCGGAGACCAGCTTGTCCCCCTGCAGATGAAGCATGCCTTCCATGGCACCGGCGATGCCCATGAAAAGAGTGATCACGCCGGTGGCACTGAGCAGAGAACGGCGCAGATCGGCATGGATGAGTTTGCTGCATAATAGTCCAATGGTTCCGCCTGCACAGATGCCTGCCGCATCGATGATAGTACCCAGTCCCGGCATGATACCCTCCTCTCATGACCTGCCCAAATCTGTGATTTATGGGATTTGCTTTAGCTGATACCTTGAGTATAGGGGCGGTGCTGCAGGAAGTAAAACAAATGGAAGTAATGCAATTGATCAAAAAGAGCGATTGCTGTCCGGATGCGGATCCTATTATAATCATGGAAGAGAATCATGGCAGAGGAGGAAGATCATGGAACTTCATCAGCTACGTATTTTTCTGGAGGTTGCCTCCGTCCGGAACTTCACGAAAGCTGCGGAGAGGCTCAGCTATTCGCAGTCCAATATCAGTGCGCAGATAAGGCAGCTTGAGCGGGAGATGGGGCAGCCGCTCTTCAATCGGATCGGTCGCCATGTTTCCCTGACGCAGTATGGGGAGCAGCTGCTGCCACACGCACGGGAGCTGCTGTATCAGGCCGGGGCGATTGAGGATATGTTCCGTGACGATAAGGAGATTGCGGGCACCCTGCGCCTGGGGATGGTGGATTCGCTGTGCAGGGTGCTGCTGGTTTCTGTCATGGCGATGTATCACAGGCGATTCCCCAGGATGCTGGTGGATCTGTCCGTGGATTCTACGGATGCACTGATGGAGCAGGTTCGCAAAGACCAGCTGGATTTTGCCTGTGTCATTCACGATCCGGTCTCTGATCCGGAGTGGAACAGCTGGGATACGGCGGAGATGCCGGTTGGCATCATTGCAAGCACGGACAGCCCGCTGGCGCAGAAGAAGGCGGTGTACCTGGAGGATCTTGCCGGCGCCTCGTTTGTCATGATGGAGCGGGGGGCACCTTACAGCAGCTACTTTCAGCATATGATGCTGGACAGGAAGATCCCCTTTCAGACGATCCTGACCCTGCAGGATCCGGACATGGCCTGCCGCCTTGTTGCGGCAGGCGGCTTCCTATCCGTGGTGCCGATACCGATTGCGGCCGGGTATGTGGAAAGGAAGGAGATTGCGCTTCTTGCGGTGGAAAACTTTTCCTTTGCGCAGTACGCACAGATCCTGCTTCACACCAATAAAAACATCACGCCGCAGATACGCGGCATGCTGGAAGCCGTGCACGAGGCGTTCTGCAGTCTGTTTTAATTACCCCTGCGGCTGCTCTGGTTCCTCTTCGGCCTGGCGGGCATCTGCCCTGGCCAGGATCTTCGCATAGGCAGTGCGGTCGATGGGATATTTTGACATAGCGATGATCATGATGACGATGAAGAGCACCGGCACGATGGTGGCAGCGTGACCGATCCAGGCCAGCGCCCGTGCGGATTGGACGGCGGCACTGCCGTTAAAGCCGCCCAGCTGAAGTGCCAGGCCCAGCACCTGCGCGCCCAGGCCTTCGGCAATGGCTTCGATGAAGCTCTGAAAGGAGACAATGGCGGCCTCTCTGTGCACGCCATGCTCGGCGTAATCGTATTCGCAGACATCGTAGTAAGCGGCAGGAATGATCTGCCAGTATACTGAGGTGACGATGGAAGAAAGGAACAGGTAAGCAAAGATCCATGGCATGCAGGGGGAGAAAGCAAGGCGGAGAATGATGAGTCCGGCGGCAGCGATGCCGTAAAAAAGGATCATTGTTCTTTTTTTATCGATGCGGCGGAGAAGCCGTCCGGTGAGCGGCAGCAGGAAAAGTCCGGGAAGAACCTGCAGCATCATGAATAAAGATACCCTGGCCGCAGGAAAGTGCATGCAGTAGGTCAGCAGATAGACCAGATCCGAGAGGATGATGACATAGGCTATCAGCGATGACAGGCTGACGACGATCAGAGGCCGCATGGGACCGAGCCGCGCCACATCCAGGTAGACTTTGAAAAACCTGATCAGCGCACGGGAAGCCGGCTGGCGTCCATCCGCCTCTTTCGGCGGAGCCGGCTGGTCTTTTCCACGGGAAGCAGCAACGGTGAGCAGAACGAGGGCGGCAGCACCGATGCCCAGGATGGCAGCCATGATGCTCCAGGCTTCTGCATTGCTCATGCCGTGTGCACGCAGCAGGGAAACCAGCAGCGTGGGACTGGCCATGCCGAGGATGTTGGCCACAAGGATGAAGAATGAATTGAGGAGGCGCATTTTGATGCGGTCCTGATAGTCGGAGGTGTATGCAGCTCCAAGTGCGTAGTAGGGAACGAACACCAGGTCAAAGCAGGTCCAGAACAGCAGCAGGAGAAAACCATAGCAGGCCGGCTTGCAGGCGGCCGGGATAGGAAAGCTGGTGTAGAGCAGGCAGGTCAGACAGGCCAGCGGAAGGGCTGCGGCGGCCATCAGAGGACGGCGTCTGCCCATGCGTGCACGGCAGTTGTCGGAAAGATAGCCGACGACCGGATTGACCAAGGCATTCCAGATAGCGGCCAGTGCAGTGATGGAGCCGGCCGCGGCAGGAGAAAGTCCGGCCACCGTTGTCAGGAAAAACAAGAGGTAGGTGCCGGTGAGGACATAGACGGTGGTGATGCCGCAGTCAGCGATACTGTAGCCCAGCTTCTCCCGTAAGCTGGTTTTGTCAGATGATTCTGTCTGTTTCATACTTCTTATACTAGAGGAAGGCTGTGAAAAGGTAAAGCTGATCAACTTGCTTACTTATATGCTATGATAGATAGGCTGTTCACCAGGGCGTGGGATCTGGTGTGCGCATGTTTTTTTGATGAAGAAAGCGCGGGCAAAACGAAGAAAGCAGCATTCTGCGATATACTAAGACTGCTGCGTCCGCCAGGGGCACGGCTGTATGGGCACAGACCTTGTGCGTGGCGGATTCGAACAGAAACGTATTGCTTTTGCATGGGGAGATGGAAGATGAAAGAAAGGACAAGGTGCCAGGGGGCACGGTGGAGAGTGTTTTGGGGCGTGCTGCTGAGTGCAGTGCTTGCTGTAACGCTGCTGGCAGCGGCAGGCTCTGTGCAGGCGAAAGCCACATCCACAACCTACCTTTTGAAAGTAAATCGCAGGCTGAATGTGGTCACGGCCTATCAAAGACAGCGCAGCGGTAAATACAAAGCGGTCAGAACGATGCGGGTTTCCTGCGGCAGGGGGACAATACGCGCCAACACGACGCCCAGGGGAACTTTCCGCATTTACAAAAAGGAAGCGAGTTGGCATCCTTTGTACGGTCGCACCTGGGGACGGAAGGTGGTGCGGTTTTACCGCGATTACCTTTTCCATACGGTGCCGTATGGGAAAAAGGGCAGGGCAGCCTCCATGTCTGTGACGGAATATCGAAAGCTGGGGCGGAATGCTTCCGGCGGCTGCGTGCGGATGCAGTACATCGATGAGCTCTGGCTTTACGATCACTGTCCGAAGGGAACGAAGGTGGTGGTCTACAGTTCCTCCCGCTATTCTTCGCTCGGCAGGCCCGGCATCGCGCCTCTTCGCACCAAAAAGAAGCAGTGCTATGATCCGACCGATCCGGTCAAGGGCAACCGGTACTATAGTACTGCGGCGCCTAAGATCACCGTGTCGAAAAGCAGCCGCACCCTGGCGCCGGGAAGCGCTTTTGATCCGAAGGCGGGCGTGAAGGCAAAGGATGCGCGTACCCGGCAGGATCTCACCGCGAAAGTGCGTTATACAATGGATGAGGTCGGTGAGGACGGCAGCCTGCAGTCGGTGAAGGCGATCGATACCGCAAAGGAAGGGGCTGTCTACAAGATCCACTATACTTGTTACTATAAATATTGCAGCAAATATACCGGAAAGAAGACTGTAACGGTCACTATCGGCGAGCGCTGATGCAGCATGGGAGCAGAAGGTATGACATTCCTGAGACACTATGATCTGAAACAACTGAAAATCGATGCGCTGGCAGGCGTGATTATCGCTCTGGTATCCATTCCGATTTCGATGGGGTATGCGCAGGTAGCCGGTCTGCCGGCTGTTTATGGACTGTACGGTTCAGTCTTTCCCATCCTTCTGTTTGGCCTTTTGAGCACGTCGCCGCGGTTCGTATTCGGCGTCGATGCTGCGCCAGCTGCTCTATGCGGCGGTATGCTTGCCAACATGGGCATTGCGGCGGCTTCCCCTGAGGCCCTGCAGATTGTACCGGTATTGACTTTGTTTGTCGGACTGTGGCTGCTGGTATTTCATCTGCTGCGTGCCGGCTGTTTCGTCAAATATATCTCCAGTCCCGTGATGGGCGGCTTCATTACAGGCATTGGCTGTGAAATTATTTTGATGCAGGTGCCCAAGCTCTTTGGCGGCCGTGCCGGCCACGGAGAACTGCCGCAGCTCCTTGCAGGCATTGTCACAGAAGCCGGCCGCCATTTTCATGGCTTGTCTTTCGTGCTGGGCCTTGCGACTGTCGCCATTATCCTGCTATGCCGGACGCTGGTTCCCCGCATTCCGGTGAATGTCATCATCATGGGCGTCGGTGCACTGCTGACGATGATGCTCGATCTGAGGAAATATGGCGTTCTTCTGCTGCCGGCGGTAGAGCGGGGGCTGCCGCCTTTTGTGCTGCCGAACCTTGCTGTTCTGGGGCAGCATACCGGAACGATTCTGACCACTTCGCTGACCATTGCACTCGTCATCATGGCGGAATCGCTGCTGGCGACGAACAACTTCGGGATGCAGTTCGGTGATGCTGTCGACAACAATCGCGAGATTCTCGCTTATGCGGTGGGGAATCTGACTGCCGCCCTGACAGGGTGCTGCCCCGTCAATGGCAGTGTTTCCAGAACATCCATGGCGATCCAGTTCGGCGTCAAGAGCCAGATGATGTCGGTGATTGCCAGTGCGGGGATGGTGCTGGTGCTGCTGCTGGGAACAGGGATGATCGCCTACCTGCCGGTTCCGGTATTGACGGGCATCGTTATCGCAGCGCTGATCAGTATTTTGGAATTCGATTTGGCCAAGAAGCTGCGCAAAGCGGATAAGGTGGAGTTCTTCATCTTTCTGGCGGTTTTCTTTGCTGTGCTTTTCCTGGGTACGCTGTACGGCGTGCTGGCTGGTGTGATTTTGTCCTTTGTGATCGTCATCGTGCGTTCCTCCAATCCGCCGCGTGCATTTTTAGGCTGTATCCCCGGCAGGGACGGCTTTTTCCCGCTCGGGCAGATACGGGAAGCCTGCCCGATCAAGGGCGTTTTGATCTACCAGTTCAAAGGACCGTTGTTTTTTGCCAATATCGACCTGCTGCGCAGCGATATCGAGGCGGCCATCCGCGAGGATACCCGTGCGGTCATTGTGGATGCCGGTGCGGTTTCAGAGATTGATGTAACGGCGGCCGAACAGCTGCTGCTGTGTTATGACCGCTGGAAGAAGCAGAGCGTGCAGCTGTTTCTGGTTCGTCATCACAGTGAAATCAATGACAGTCTTCGCACCTTTGGTGCACGCCGGCTGATCGATGAAAAAGCGGTACGCCCCTTCCTGTCGGAGGCGCTGCAGGCAATCGGGCTTGCAAAGCCCTATCCCCTGGAAGAAAACGATGCGCCGCGGCCGGTCTTGACCCTGCTGCCTACCGAGGTAAGCGATGTTATCACCCGCCGGATTGCAGCCTTTCAATGGGCTTATGGAGAGGATGCCGATGCGCGGATGAAAGAACTGGTAACGGATTTCTTCGATGAGAACACAGCGTATCAAAATATCAGCCTGGAGCGGCTCCGTGCCTTTGGAGAAAAGGTTTCGGAAGGAAAATGGAGCAGTGAAGATAAGGATCGCTTCCTGGATATGATGGAGATGGCAATGGTGGTGCGTCTGCAGGATCAGGGCATTCCGGATAAGGACATTCGCCATTTGGAGAACAAACTGATCCACTATCATGCAGAACTGGAAAAGGAATGGCAGGGTGATGATGAGGAGCTGATCAAACGGATCATTCAATTCCGGCTGCATCGCGAAAAGCAGTTCCGCAGGGAATATCCGGCTTCCTATCAGGTCTTTGAAGACCTGCGCGCACATCACCGGGAGATCCTGCAGGAGGAAGATCCCGGTCTCTATGAAAAGGTTTGTGCGGCAAGGCGGGAAGCTGAGGCGCTGGCCGGCCGGGAAGACAGCGCTGCCGGGAAAGAGAAACAAGCGGTGGATGCAGAGGATGATCAGCGGCGGTGATCTGGCTGGCGGGGACCTTCTGCGGCAGCTTTTCTGCGCCAGGGCAGGGGCAGATGCATGATCGACAGCAGGATGCCGCAGGAAATGGCTGCGCTGCCCCAGATAAAGGAGCTGGTGATCGGTTCGTGCAGGAAGAGTACGCCCAAAAGCGCAGAGGTGAGCGGCTGCACAGGGTAAAAGGCGGAGCAGGCGGCTGCCGGCATGCGCTGCAGACCCTTGTTCCAGAGGACGTGGGCCGCGCAGGTTGTCACAAGACCCAGGTAGAGCACCTGCAGGATCCCGGGCAGGGTGATCAGGATGGGGCGGAAGTGCAGCTCCACAAGCATGGCCGGTGCAGTGGGGATCAAAGCCAGCAGCATGCCGTAGAATGTGATGACGATGGGATCGTAGGCCTTGGTGACCTTGCGGATCATCACCGAGCATAAAGACCAGAAGAATACGGAGCTGAGGGAGACCAGGATGCCGGCGATGGATGCGCCGGATCCGGATACTCCCAGAATGATATAGACGCCGGCAATGGCGAGCAGGATTCCCATGATCTGCTCGGCGGTGATCCTTTCGCGCAGGATGAGAAATGCCATGAGGCAGATAAAGATGGGATTGATGGCATTGATCAGCGAAGCCAGGGCGGCATCCAGCATGGAGGTGCTGATCTGCTGCAAGGCGATGGCCAGCGCATACCCGGCAAACCCGACCAGAAGGAAAGCACCCCGGTCTTTACGCTTGATCGGCGGCAGGGGTGTGCGGCGGATCTTCAGGCATACGAACAGTGCCAGGCAGGCTGTCACGTACCGCAGGAACAGCAGCGTGACCGGCGGAATCTGTGTCATCACATCCTTGGAGACGACATAAAGACTGCCCCAGAGAACGAAGGTTAAAAGCGGGAGAAGATATGTACTGCGTTTCCGCATCCTATAAGCTCCTTTCATGACCTGCCCAAATCTATGATTTGGCGCGCAGGTCAGATACAGCAATCGCAGCGCTTTTAGCGCGTGGCGATTTTTTTCATGACTATCTGATTACTGCTACCACTATACGCCGCAGAAAGCAAAATGTAAAAAAGAAAAAATTAAGGGCTGTGAGAAGGCAGGCTAATGAATAAAGGGATGCCATCGAAAAGTCCGTCGAAAGGGGTCGTTGGAAGGCGGCTCCCTGAGGGTGGGCTGCTGGGGGCATGAAAAAACTGCCCGCCGGCTTGCCGCATCGGTGGGATGCGGTGCCGGGCGGGCAGCAGAAACAGCGATTGTCCGGTTATTTATCGGCTTTGACGTAGTCCACGTGGAGCAGCTGGTGCCTCCGGTCTTTAAGGAGTGTACCGTAGAGCTCCTTCATCAGGGGATTATCCTGTGAACGGCGGGTCGTGTTCATCCGATCCGCAGCATAGAGTCCCTGTCCCCGCTTCTCGCGGCCTGCTTCGCTGATGTAGGGCTGACCGGCGCCGCTGATGCAGCCGCCGGGGCAGGCCATCACTTCAACGAAGTCATAGTGCTTATCACCGGCCTTGATCTGATCCAGCAGGGCAGAAGCATTGGCCAGGCCGCTGACGATAGCGATGTGAATTTCACGGTTCTTGTAGGGAACAGTGGCCTCTTTGACGGACTCCATGCCCCGCACACCGACAAAGGCCAGATGTGCCAGCGCACTGCGGGAATCATCCTCAGAGATTTTACGCAGAACGGCTTCGGTGACGCCGCCTGTGACGCCGAAGATCACCCCTGCGCCGGAGCTGTTCCCAAAGGGGGTGTCGACCGCTTCGGGAGAAAGCGACTGATAGATAATGCCG
Source organism: uncultured Eubacteriales bacterium (assembly GCA_900315555.1). Taxonomy (GTDB): domain Bacteria; phylum Bacillota; class Clostridia; order Peptostreptococcales; family Anaerovoracaceae; genus RUG100. The sequence goes on along the minus strand of OMZN01000126.1, from coordinate 7,723 downwards.
GATTCGCGGATCATCCGGATCAGCTCCTGGGTGGTGATGACCGCATCGGTGTTCGGTTCGCCGTCGACGCAGAATTCGTCTCTGGCTGCTTCGAACTTTTTGGCGGTACAGGGCATGACAGCAAAGTGAAAATGCTTCCTGTCCTTGTTTTCCGGCTTTTCGCGGTAGTCCTCCTTGACGACGGAGGCAAACATGCCCATGGGAGAACGGCAGGTTGAAATGTTGGGAAGGAACTCGGGATATTTCTTCTCCGCATACTGGATCCATGCCGGACAGCAGGAAGAGAACATCGGAAGATCCTTGCCGGAGTCCAGCCGTTCAATCAGTTCGTCGGCTTCCTCAATGACTGTCAGGTCGGCTCCTGTGGAAGTGTCGTAGACCTGGTCTGCACCCATGCGGTGCAGAGCTGCAACGATTCGTCCCATGGCGTTTTCGTCTCCCTGCAGTCCCAGCCCTTCGCTGAGAGCGACACGGACAGCCGGTGCGACTTCGCAGGTCACATAAACTTCCGGATTGTCGAGCTGCTGCCAGACCTGTTCGGTATTGTCATGGATGGTCAATGCACCGGTGGGACAAGCCGCCGTGCAGCGGCCGCAGCCGACGCACTCTGTCTGTGCGATGGGACGGCCGAAGGCTGTATTGATTTTGGCGGAAGCGCCCCGGAAGGAAAAGTCGATGGCGCCCACGTTCTGCACTTCATTGCACTCCCGCACACAGTCACCGCAGAGGATGCACTTGCTGGGATTGCGAACGATGCAGGGAGAGGAGCGGTCGATGTCTGCCTCCGGTTTGGTCTGCGGATAGCGCACCTTGTCGATGCCGAACTGCAGAGCCAGTGACTGGAGCTTGCAGCTGCCGCTTTTGCCGCAGGTGGTGCAGTCACGATCATGGTTGGCCAGCAGGAGTTCAAGGATGTTCTTGCGGTACTTGCGCAGCCGCCGGGTGTTGGTCCTGATTTTCATACCGGCTTTGGGAATGGTGGAGCAGCTGGCCATCAGCCGTCCTCTTTCATCCTCGACCATGCACATGCGGCAGGCACCGTAGATGGAAAGTTCGGTATGGTAGCAGAAGGTGGGCATCTCCACACCGTTGGCGCGGATCAGATCCAGAAGATTTCTTTCTCCTTTGATCTCTACGGGGATTCCGTCGATCTCCATGATTTTTCTCTCGTTCATCAAAATACCTCCCCAATCGCATCAAAGGCACAAACGGACTTGCAGCTGCCGCACTTAATGCATGCTTCCTGATCGATGGCAAATGGATGACCGGGATCGCCATGGATGGCTGAAACAGGACATTGCCTTGCGCAGCGTGAGCAGCCTTTGCACTTTTCAGGCTGAATCACGAATTGCTTCAATTTGCTGCACACACCGGCGGGACAGCGCTTATCGCGGATGTGGGCTATATATTCGTCACGGAAGCGGTTAAGTGTGCTCTTCACCGGGTTGGGCGCCGTCTTTCCCAGACCACATAGCGAGGTGCTGGAGACGGTATCGGCCAGCTCTTCCAGCATGGCAAGGTCTTCCTCGCGTCCTTCGCCCTGGGTGATCCTTTCCAGAATCTCCAGCATCCGTTTGGTGCCTTCGCGGCAGGGGACGCACTTGCCGCAGGATTCGTTCTGCGTGAAGTGCATGAAAAAGCGAGCCACTTCCACCATGCAGGAGTCTTCGTCCATGACTACCAGGCCGCCGGAACCGATGATGGCGCCTACCTTCTTCAGAGAATCAAAATCCAAAGGCAGATCCAGATCCTCCTTGGTCAGACATCCTCCGGAAGGACCGCCGATCTGGACGGCTTTCAGATCTTTGCCGCCGCGGATCCCGCCGCCGATATCATAGATGACCTCGCGCAGTGTGATCCCCATCGGTACCTCAATCAGACCGGTGTTGCGAATGTTGCCGGTCAGAGAGAAGGCCTTGGTGCCCGGGCTGTTGGCCGGTCCGATGCCAAGATACCAGTCGGCGCCGTTTTCGATAATCAGCGGCACATTGGCATACGTCTCTACGTTGTTGAGGACAGTTGGCTTGGCAAAGAGGCCGTGTTCAACCGTGCGGGGCGGCTTCACCCTGGGCATGCCCCGCTTGCCCTCGATGGAAGCGGTCAATGCAGATCCTTCGCCGCAGACAAAGGCACCGGCGCCGCGGTTGATATGAATATGAAAATTCCTGCCGCTGCCGAGGATGTTATCTCCCAAAAGCCCCAGCTCTTCGGCCTGACGGATGATGATGCCCAGACGGCGCACAGCAGTGGGGTATTCTGCACGGACATAGATATAGCCGTCCTCAGCGCCGACAGCAAGACCGGCAATGATCATGCCTTCGATCATTCTGCCGGGAATGCCTTCCATGACGCCTTGATCCATGAAGGCGCCGGGATCGCCCTCGTCGCCGTTGCAGACAACATATTTAGGTGTTTCTTCCTGATGGAGTACGGATTTCCATTTGACGCCGGCTCGAAAACCGCCGCCGCCGCGGCCGCGCAGGTTGGAGCGGTCGATTTCCTCCACCACGTCTTCCTGGCTCATGCTGCTCAGAACCTTCTTGAGAGCCGTGAAACCGCCGATGGCGATATAGTCCCTGAGAGACGTGGAATTGATGGCATCGCAGTCACCATAGACCAGACGTGTCTGCTTCTGGTAGAAGGGAATATCATTGCGCTTTTCATAGACCTTGCCGTCCTGGTGCACGGCCAGACGCGTTACCGGCTCGCCGCCAAGCAGGCTTTTTTCAATGATCTCGTCACAGTCCTCCGGCTTGACGCGGGTATACATCCAGCCTTCCGGCTCGATGCGGACGACCGGGCCCAGTTCGCACAGACCGTGACATCCGGTGGCCTTGACGCCGATGACATCGCCATGGGGCTCTTTGGCCATTTCCACTTCGAAGGGGAGGCCCTTTTCTTTCAGCAGGGCAGTGAAGGTATCATGGACATCCATAGCGCCGCAGGAAAGACAGCCGGTGCCGCTGCAGACCAGAATCTTTTTGGTTTCACTGGCCAGGCTCTTCTGACAAGCCTCGCGAAAGCGATCCAGATCGCGGATGGTGTGAAGTTCAGGCATGGTCTTCCTCCTTTTTCAATTGATGCAGCAGGTCTGCCGCCTTGTCGGGGGTCATGTTGGGATGCATCTCTCCATCGAGGGTCAGTGCCGGTGCCAGGCCGCAGGCGCCAAGACATGAAACAGTTTCCACCGTGAACTGAAGATCGTCCGTGGTGGTCGCTCCCTCTTTCAGGGCAAGCTCGCTGCGCAGTCTTTCAAGGATGGGACGGGACTTGCGCACATGGCAGGCGGTACCGTCGCAGCAGCGGAAGATATGCTTCCCCTTGGGCTCCAGCGAAAAGTCCGCATAGAAGGTGGCTACGCCGTAAAGGCGTGCCTGACCTATGCCCAGTGCCTGTGCGACGTAGGGGAAGATCTCTTCCGGAAGATAATTGTAGGTTTCCTGAATGTCCTGGAGAATGGCAATAACAGCCTGCTTGCTGCGCTGGTGCTTGTCCAGGATCTCGTCGATTTTTTGGTAATCAAAAGTGTTCAAGCAAAAACCTCCTTTTGATTGTCAGAGCCAAAGTGCCATTTGCCGCACACAGTGGAACTGGTTACATTTTTAGATATGAATCAAACTTTGCGTTAAATATTATAGCGCAATGGCAGAAAATTGTCTATGCGGGCAAAAAATAAAAAACTATGGCCGAGGCTGCCAGCTGCACCTCAGCATGACTATGATTCATCTGTTTTGAAGGAGGAGAGGCAGCAGGTAGTACCAGAGTCCGAGGAAAGAGGATTTGATCTCTTCGTAATCCCAGGGAATGAACGCCAGGAGCCTGCGGCTGATTCCATTGATGAAGGCCGTGTTGTCCAGCCAGAAGAGGATGCGTCCCATGACCAGGGAGCAGATCAGCATGGCGCTGAGTGTAAGCATCAGGGTTTGCATGGAAGGTCTCCTTTCCTGCTGTGTGTTGTTTGGCTTGTCGTGCGAACGGCCCAGCAATACAGGATCAGATTTTGTGCAGCATGACAGAGGATGGAAGGAAGGATCCATCAGTTGCCCGCCAGGAACAGAGCAGAGAATACCAGGCCGGATACCATCTTCTGCAGCACAGTGAATCGTCCGAAATAAACATGATTCATAGCATAGAAGAAGGCACTGAGAAGAAGTCCGAGCCAGGCCGGGAAGCCCAGCGCAGGAAAAATACTGCCCTGTATCACCCCTCGGAAGATCAGTTCCTCCGCCGATGCGGCTGCAAGGATGGAAAGTCAATTGGTCAGCTGTGCCGCCAGCACCGTGCCCGGCAGATCCTCCATGGAGAAGTCGTACAAGGTCAGATCGTACGGTGTTTTGCCGATGATCTGGTCGGTGACCCGGAGCAGATCCAAATCATCGACTTCCAGGCGGCAGCTATCACGCAGAGGTAAAATAGGCGTTAACCTCCAGTTAAGCGTGCTGCGTGCTTTGACCTTGACGAAAGATGCAATGAAAACGCCGCATCGGCGCGCATGCCTTTGGATTCTCCGCTATCTCGACAAGGAAGATGCGTTGTGCTAAGATACGATTCTGTTAACAGCATGTGAGAAGCAGGCAGGCAGAACTGCCGTAAGAAGAATGATGTAAGGAGAAGGAAAGTATGAAATCCTATAAATCGACACACATGATTCGATACGAGGATCTGAATCACCATGGCAATCTTTATGCAGGGCGTGCCATCGAGTGGATGATGGAATCCAGTTTCATTGCCGCTGAACTGGCCTATGGCGACAGGGAAGGGCTGCTCTACAAGAATACGCACAAGTTTGACTTCATGAAGTCAGTGCTGCCCGGCGATATCGTGACGTATGAGAGCACCATTGTCCGCTGCGGCAGGACCAGTCTGTCCATGCATATCTCTGTTATTGACGAGGCGACGGGCGAAGTGCGCGCAGAGGGCTATACGACGTTTGTGACGGTGGATCCCAGAGACAAACGGCCTGTTGCGCATGGTCTGAAGCTGGATGCGACGGAGAATCCGCAGGAGCTGCGCTGGAGAAAGGAAATCGACAGCTTCTTTTCAAAGAAGTAAGAAAAGAAGTGATAAGAAGTAAGAAAAAAATGCCGCTGCGGCGGTTTTCCGGCGCAGCGGCATAATAAAGGCCTGCAGACGGCTATGAAGATTATCGGTAATTGGGCCGCGCATGATAGTGCGTGTGCAGCAGTTCGTGCACTCTGGTGCCGTTGGCTGCCCCCAGGTATTCCTTATAGAGGTGTTTGCTGGCCGGATTGTTGTGGGATTTGCGAATGAACGTGTTTCGATCCTCGCGGTAGAGAGCCTGCGCACGTTCCTCGCGGATATCGCGCCAGTTTCTGACCTCGGCTTGCTTGCAGAGGCTCACTTGCCCTTGACTTCTGCAATACACATGCGGTAGCATCCGATTTCGTTGATATCTTTCATGAAGCAGAGCGTGGGGATGTGGATGTTGACCTCTTTGGCTGCTTCCAGGATGGTGTAATTTTCAGGAACGTAGAGTTCAATCCCATCGATCTTCATATGTACTTTGTTCATTGGTTGTGTTCCTTTCTCACGCGTTGACCAGCGTGGCCTTGAACGGACATCTCTGCAGGCAGGCGCCGCACTTGAGGCACTTATCCTGATCGATGCGGTAAGCCTGATCCTTGCTGCCCTGAATGCAGGCGGCCGGACAGTTCTTGGCGCAGATGCCGCAGTGATGGATAGCAAGAATGTACGAAAAGTAAAAACAGTACCTGAAACGCCATGTTTACAGCGGCCTGTGTACGGCAGATTTGTTAAAAATGCAGTGCGGGAGCGATTTCGTGCCTGCGCTCTTATGCTGGCAAGTCGCCTGCCAGGGCAGAGATATAGACTAAAACTATAACAGAATCTAGGATTTAATGATTTTACAACAGCAGGCCTTACGTGTATAGTAGGAAGCACGGAAACGGGAAAACATATAAATCATATAGACTAAGGAGGAATTAAAATGACGAACAAGGCAGACAAGAAATACGCTTTTGAAACGCTGCAGCTGCATGTTGGACAGGAACAGGCCGATCCGGCCACTGATGCGAGGGCGGTACCGATCTATGCCACTACATCTTATGTATTCCGTGATTCTAAACATGCTGCCGACCGGTTCGGCCTGCGGGATGCCGGTAACATCTATGGCAGACTGACCAACTCTACAGTAGATGTCTTCGAGAAGAGAGTCGCAGCCCTTGAAGGCGGCAGTGCCGGCCTGGGCGTCGGTTCCGGTGCGGCTGCTGTGACCTATGCCATTCAGGCGCTGGTACATGCCGGCGAGAACATCGTGGCCAGCAAGACGATCTATGGCGGCACCTACAATCTGCTGGAGCACACACTGCCGCATTACGGCATTGAGGCCAGGTTCGAAGATCCGTATGACTACGATGCCATCGAGGGGGCCATCGATGATAAGACCAAGGCTATTTTCGCAGAGACTTTGGGCAACCCGCTGGGCAATGTAGTTGACCTGGAAGCACTGGCAAAGATTGCGCATAAGCATAACATTCCGCTGGTAGTCGACAACACGTTTGCCACCCCGTATCTGGTACGTCCTATCGAATACGGTGCCGATGTCGTCGTGCACAGTGCAACGAAATTCATCGGCGGTCATGGTACGGCCATCGGTGGTGTCATTGTTGACGGCGGCACCTTCGACTGGAAGGCTTCCGGCAAGTTCCCCTGGATTTCTGAACCGGATCCGTCCTATCACGGCATCAGCTTCCAGGAAGCGGCCGGTCCGGCAGCCTTCGTAACGTACATTCGTGCGATCCTCCTTAGGGATACCGGTGCTACGCTTTCACCTTTCCATGCCTTCCTCTTCCTGCAGGGACTGGAGACACTCTCTCTGCGCGTGGAACGGCATGTAGAGAATGCGCTCAAGATTGTGGACTTCCTGAAGTCGCATCCCCAGGTGGAAGCCGTACACCATCCTTCTATCGAAGGTGAGGCGGGTCATGAATTCTATGACAAGTATTTCCCCAACGGCGGTGGCAGCATCTTCACCTTTGAAGTGAAGGGCGGTCAGGAAGAGGCACAGAAGTTCATCGACAACCTCGATATCTTCTCGCTGCTCGCTAACGTAGCTGATGTCAAATCGCTGGTCATTCATCCGGCGACAACGACCCATGCGCAGCTTTCAGAAGAGGAGCTGGCAGATCAGGGCATCAAGCCCAACACGGTGCGCCTGTCCATCGGCACGGAGAATGTCAATGACCTGATCGATGCGCTGAAGGGTGCTTTTGAGGCCATTCAATAAAGGTATCTGCATGGTACCTGCTTTCGGAGAGATTCGCTTTCTCCCGAAGGCGCGGACCCTGAAGGGGCAATCCGGACTTTCCCGGGCGTGTTTCGGGCGCATACCGCGCAGGAACCTTACACAAAGAAAAAGCCTTGCAATCGCTGGGATTGCAAGGCTTTTTGGATGGGGAGCTCTGCTTTGGCGAGAATGAATTCACCGTATACCGTATGACGACGAAAAAATGGAAAAAGCGCTGAGCGGAGGAGGAAGGCATAGTATGCTTAGGAGACGGCTTTTTCCATCTTGCAACGGGCATCCCTGCATCCACCAGCGTCGGGAAGAAGTCTCCCGTATGATATTGATAATCCCAAGGATGTTAAGGCCGCATCTACATATAGGAAAATCAGCCGAACAAATGATATAGACTTAATAGCAAAGAACACTGGGTTCACGCATGATGAGATACGTCAAATT
>OMZN01000073.1 GCA_900315555.1 uncultured Eubacteriales bacterium | reverse complement strand
TACGGTCAGGTCAGGGTAATATCCGAAGTCCTGCGGAAGATACCCCAACTGACGCCGGTAATCACCTTCCATTTCAAAGATGTCTTTCCCATCACAAGTAATGTTTCCTTGTGATGGCCGGATCAGGGTACAGATCATACGCATCAATGTCGTTTTCCCTGCCCCGTTTACACCCAGTAGGCCACAGATGCCGCCCGCCATGGTAAGATTAACATCTCTTACCGCCGTGAGAGTATCATATTGTTTTGTCAGACTATTCAAAGACAGCTCCATTTTGTTTCACCTCCATGTAGTTGTCACAGATTCTCAATAAGCGATAGATCGCAAATGCCAGGAATAGGAAAGCCAAGATAAAGACAGCCAGCCAGATCGGAATCGTTATTGCAGAGTACAATTGATCGTTAGCGGCAATCGCCCACCAAACACCGCTCCACAATATACAAAGCCCTGTTGCAAGCCATTCGTTACGGTGCTGCTTGCCGAGCGCCACAAAGCAAATGCAGGCAGTCACGACCAAAGGCAGCAGGAATTGTGTAACAAGGTCCGTCAATGCAATGCTAAGAAAATAATGTGCACCGCCAATAAATGCCGTCAGCAGCAGCACGTCCGCAGCGCCGAACAAAAGTATTCTCGCCGCATAAATCTGATGCAGGGAATAGTATGAGGCAATTTCAACTTCCATACAGCAGTTTGTCAAATTCCGCCATAATTCCGGGATCAAGATAATCGCAAACAGGGCAGCAAACACACCCATTCCCCGCCGTAAATACAACACCTCATTTTCAGTTGAAAGAAACAGCCACGCAAAATACAAAACAACGAATTGAATCGCCCACCATCTCTTGCGAATCATACGAAGCTGATTCCAGATAAACTCATGGCAGGAAAGAAGCTGCTTGCTTTCGCTTTCCAAGAAGGCCATTTTTGCTTTCTGAATAACAGCTTGGATTTCCGCCTCCTCAGCAGCGACCTCTAAACGCTCTTTTTTAAGCAGTTTTTCTATATCCATGCTATCCCTCCATTCTCAACATTTTTTCGAGCTGCTCTTTTGCTTTTTTCAGCCGGTACTTCACAAGCGGCAGCCCAACACCCAATACATCGGCAATTTCGGCCTGCCTCAGATCCTGATAGTAGTACAAGATAATCACCTCCCGAAATTCCGCTGACAGCCGATCAAGACACATACGAACTGTGATTTGTGCGGATAAAGCATCTTCCGGACTTTCAGATAGCATCTCCTCTCCAATAGTGTCAAGTGGCTGGCCCCTGGGCTGCCGGTAATAGTTTTTGCACAGATTTCCGGCAATGGTATAAAGATAGTTCTTTGTCTTTTCCCGGTGAGAGTAAGAGGAAAAACCGGAAAAGAAGCGCAGAAAGGTTTCCTGCGTGAGGTCTTTCGCTTCTTCACTATCATGACAGTGATAAGTGCAGTATCTTAAAATATCTGAATAGTATTTGTGTATAAAGAGGTCAAAGGATGCTTCATCGCCTTGACGCATCCGTTTTATCAATTTAAAATCTGTATCCACGCGATCCCTGCTTTCTGCCCTGAAAAGCTTGTTCTATAATGTATAACAAAGGAGAGCTTGAAAAAGATAGTGCTGTTTCAAAAAAGTTGGATGCATCGTTTCTCTGCGGCTTCATCATTCGTCACGTCATAATAACATAATGGTGCAAACAGTCGTCTTACTACGCTGCATATTCCTCACGGAGCTTTGATAAAGGACGGAATATCCGCTGTCTCAGAATATACGATGCTGGGGGATGATCTGTGTCCGACTTTCGCTATAGATCAAAAAGGAGTACTTTTCAGAGTACGCCGATCAGTATGTTTTGATTGGCGGCGCAGCTTGTGATTTGATCATGGCAGGGCCGGGCTATCCGTATATGCTGGAATTGTTTTCAAGACGTGAATTTCAGCTGACCGATCCGGATGTAAATCTGACGCCGCTGCATTTTGATGATAGTGTATCGAGGCTGGTATCTGTATTGGGTGAAGACACGTCGATTCAACTGTCAGATGAGGTCGCTGAAGTTATGGCGGAATTCCTCCGCCAGTATGAATAAACACCAGTGGATATAAAATCTCTCAAAATTCGAGAGGTTACGAGTGAACAGATTATTGATCGTTTAAAACGGATTTATTCAATCTAATTAAGCAATTGTAATCCGGAAATACGCAGCACTTTGCAGATATCTGCAGGGTGCTGTTTTTTTGTCTGAAGATGAATCGAAAAAACTGCCTGGCCTTTCCCCTCTGCAATCCTCCATATCTTCCGCTATCTCAGTCAGAGAACAATTGAACCCCTCGCCGGTTGACAGGGGGCTCAATGATGATTAAGATCATTCTGCGATGAGCAATTTTCAGGAGCGGGCTAAATGCATTCCACAAGGATTTGATAGATCTCGTCTGCTGTCAGCTTGCGTGCGCATCCGGCGGTCGTGATGGTGCTGTCTGCGATATTTCGGAGCAGTCCCTTGTCAGTCGGATCCGGGCTGCCCGGGCGCAGGTTCGCTTTCAGCTCAGTCAGCGTGGACGGAAGCCCGATTTCTTTGATAAAGTCTGCCAGTGCCCGGATGCCGGCCAGCGCAAGTTCCTCATCTGTTCGGCCGTCGTCTTCGAGATGCCAGACCTTGCGGGCAAAGCGGACGAATTTCGCGGTGTTGTCTTTCGCCAGATGGCGGTATACTGCCGGATGAATGACTGCCAGTCCCTGACCATGGCTGCAGTCGGTATATGCGCCGAGTTGATGCTCTAGCATGTGATTCTGGAAATCCGTTGTCTTGCCGATTTTCAGGATGCCATTCTCGGCCATCGAGGAATCCCACATCAGCTCCGAACGGATCGACACATCTTTCGGGTTCCGGATCATTGCGCGGGTGTTGGCAATGACATTGCGCATGACAGCTTCGTTAATCTCATCCGATACATTGGTTTCCGAAGGCTGTCCGAAATAGGTTTCCATGCAGTGGGAAAGTGTGTCGAATGCGCCGGAGACCGCCTGACCCATAGGGACGGTGAGCGTATAGGTCGGATCGAGCACGACAAACCTGGAGAGCGCGCCGCCCATGCCGTTCTTCTGCTTCGTGTTCTCGTTGGTGATGACCGCGCCGCTGTTCATCTCTGCACCGGTGCCGGAAACGGTTGTGACCGCCCCCATTGGAATGAATTCGGTCGGGAAACGATGCGCCGTGAATTCGGCTTCCCAGATATCACCATCCATTTTCGCCTGCGCGGAGACGATCTTGCAGCAGTCGATGACCGAACCGCCGCCGGCTGCGAGGATGAAATCGATGTCGTTCTCGCGCACAATCCGGGCGCCTTCCTGAACTTTAGCGTACGTCGGATTTGCCATGATGCCGGTGAATTCTGTGACTGTTTTTCCGGCCTTCTTCATCTGAGCCATCACGGCGTCATAGATACCGTTCCTCTTGATCGAGCCGCCGCCGTAAGCGAGCAGCACATTCGAACCGACTTTCGCCAGTTCCTGCGACAGCGCGGTGTCCAGCGCGCCTTTGCCGAAATAGACTTTCGGCATACCTGCGTATTGAAATGTCCTCATGTAAAAAACCTCCTATTATCCTTCATCCGTGTCCGGCGCGACGGGGCTTTGATCCGATCCAGCACGGGCGATATGGCATACACAATGTGAAGACTCGGAAAGCTGCTTTCTTCTTCAGCTGTTATTCTAATCAATAACTTGCTTAATGTACAATATGAATTATGAAATGGACGTTTCATTACATGAATAGCTGATTACACAAACAATATTGTACTTTGGCGGCAGCTCTGCGTAGTATGTAAGTCAGAAACAACAATACAGCCGAAGTGCAAACGGTATGACACGCCGTCTGCGTACGGATTAGGGAGGACCTGGTATGGTATTCTATTTTAC
>OMZN01000110.1 GCA_900315555.1 uncultured Eubacteriales bacterium | reverse complement strand
TCCGGAGCGCTTCCCATGGTTTTCGCGTTTTGATTTAAAGTTGAGCATATAATTGTCCCCCCTTTTTTTATGGTATCCCGGACGCGGTGCGCACAGATGAAGAGTGCGGTGCGCGGAATGAATACAGGGATCGCGATACAACATTACGCGCTGACCTCCGGTTCGTTTTCAATATACTCATTCATTATACCATGACAGGATGAAAAGAATCAAACATTTTAGAATTCGCAAACCGCACGGTTCAATTCACTGTCTGGATGCTGCTGCCTCTGCTTCCTGTACTGGAATGGTGTGAGACCGATTTTCTTTTTAAAGAGCTTGGTAAAATAGCTGGGACTATTGTAGCCGCAGGAATAACTGATCTCCGAGACAGGCTTGGCCGACTGCAGGAGAAGGTTCATGGACGCTTCCAGGCGACAGTCGTTGACAACCTGCATGGGTGTCCTGCCATCCACCTCTTTAAAGCAGCGAAAGCATTCGGTCTTGCTGATATAGGCTGCCTTGCACAGATCATCGATGGTGATGGGTGCTGTAATATTTTGATGGATATAGGCAATCATGGCCTCGGTCCGGTGTTCTCTTGGATTGCGCCGTGACTGAAAAGGTGGATTGATCATGACGGTTTTCATGGGCGATCTCCTTGTGCAGCATATTATGTTTTGCAATAACATAATAATTAAATTAAAATGGAAGCTCTTTAAAATATTTTGGATCTATTCCAACATAAAAAAACGCTGCGTATGGCCTTTTGCGGGCCTTGCGCGGCGTTTTCTTTTGCCGGGCAGATGCTGCCCGGCTTTTATGAATTCGTGACGACACGGACAGCCTGGCTGCCGGCTGAAAGTGCGAGTTGCACGATGCCGTGAAGCATCTCATCGTAGCAGTCACCGATGTGAACGAAGCGGGGCAGGAAGTCTTCCTGCAGCAGATCCCGGCTCTTGGCACATGTCTCCTCAAATACTTCGTCGCTGAAGCGGCGCCCGTAGAGGATCAGCTCATCCGGCCCCAGCAGGGTGATGATGGCAGAGACAGCGGTGTAGAGATGTTCGTTGGTTTCGTCGGCAGTATCTTTTCCGAAATACATGTAGCTTACTTCGCCTGCGAGGTTGTTGCTTCCCTTGTAGATGCTGCCGTCGATGACAATGCCCGCACCGAGGCGCTGGCCGATGGGGGCAATCAGCCCGGCGACCGTGCTGCCGCGCCTGTCGGGATGCATGCTGTAGTAGCCGTAGGTTACCAGGTCAGGGGTGCTGGCCATGGTGATATCAATCGAATGAGAGGCGAGGATGGCCTCCTTGATGTTCGTGCCGTTAAGATCGGTGAAGTCACACGCGAAGATCTCGCCATCCTTGCTGAAGGTGCCGGGAATGCCGAGTGCCAGCGCCGTGATGGAGGGCCACTTTTCCATCAGGGTGTCAGTCAGATGCACCAGGTCATCCGACGTGACTGTTTCCCTCTGTTCGTGCTCGTCTGCGATGATTTCACCGTCGAGATTGGCGACGACATACTGCAGGGTGCGTTCTTCACCGTCAATGTTCATATTGATGCCGGCAACGTAGGAAAAGTCCTTGTTAAAGGAGTATCGCCTAGCGGGTCTTCCCACCGTGTTGGTGGCTTCCAGCGCATCCTCCAGAACCTCACCGTCTCTGACCAGTTCGTTCAGAATGTTGCGGCAGGTGGCAATGGACAGACCTGTCTTTTGCGAGACTTCGGTGCGCGTTGCCGTGCCCATGGATTTCAGAGCGTTTTTTATCAATGTCTTATTGGTCAGTTTGACCCGGTACGTATTGTTGATCAAGTCTGCCTTTGGCATGGTTCCTCCTCAATGTATGAACTGTCCGGATGGCTGGTTTGGCACGCAGGTCAAATACAGAAATCGAAGTGCTTCAGCGCGTGCTGCTTTTTCGATTCGTTTCAAACTATTTATATACATATTTATCTTACATTAAAATTAAGATTTAATCAAACATCTTTTTTTATATGGTTCTTGTACCGGTCATGCACCGGAACAAGAGCTGCCGTTTCTTTTGCTTTCATGTTGTGCGGCAAGCGGATCAAAGCGTTTGAAGCTTTGGAGGAACGCATATGAATGCGAAAAAGCTAAGCGATGCTGCACATGACATAAGGCGAACACCTGTTCTTGATGGCGGGCTGAACGTATGTTAAAATAACTATGTTTGCGTGTATATAGATGCTGATGGTTTCGCCCGCGAGGCAGCGTATCGCAGGCAGAGACTGCGCAGTGCGGATATGGAAAGGAGAAAGGCTCATGAGCGGTTTCAAGCTGGTTTCGGATTATCGGCCGACAGGGGATCAGCCGCAGGCAATCGCCAGGCTTGCGGAGGGTATCGCCGCCGGCAGGCGCAGCCAGACGTTGATGGGCGTGACCGGATCGGGAAAGACTTTTACGATGGCCAACCTGATTCAGGCTGTGCAGCGGCCCACGCTGGTCATCTCGCACAATAAAACGCTGGCGGCGCAGCTGTATGGCGAGTTTAAGGAATTTTTCCCGGACAATGCGGTGGAATTCTTTGTTTCTTATTACGATTATTACCAGCCGGAGGCCTACGTGGCTTCCACCGACACCTATATTGAGAAGGATTCGGAGATCAACGACGAGATCGAAAAGCTGCGGCACTCGGCCACAGCAGCGCTCTCGGAACGGCGCGACGTCATCGTCGTGGCCAGCGTTTCCTGTATCTATGGTCTGGGTTCCCCGGTTGATTACGACAACCAGGTGCTCTCTCTTCGGCCCGGCATGGAAAAGGATCGGGATGAGATCCTGCGGCGGCTTGTGGACATCCAGTACGAGCGTAACGATATCGCTTTCGAGCGCGGTACCTTTCGTGTCCGCGGCGACAGCATCGATATCTATCCGGCCGGATCGGAAAGCGCCGTGCGGGTCGAACTGTTCGGCGACGAAATCGAATCCATACGGGAGATGAATCCGGTCACGGGCGAGCTGATCAGCGAGCGTGAGCACATTTCTATCTTCCCGGCTTCACATTACGTGACCTCGCCCGAAAAGATGGAACGTGCCCTGGTGACGATTGAGGAAGAGCTGGAGGAACAGATTCAGTGGTTCAAGGATCGCGGCAAGCTGCTGGAGGCGCAGCGGATTGAACAGCGTACCCGCTACGATCTGGAGATGCTGCGGGAGATCGGCCGATGCAAGGGCATTGAGAATTACTCCCGTCATCTCAACGGCCTGGAGCCGGGCAGCCGCCCCTACACGCTGCTGGATTACTTCCCGGATGATTTTCTGACGATCATGGATGAATCACATGCCATGCTGCCGCAGCTGCGTGCTATGTATGCGGGTGACCGTTCCAGGAAGCAGTCGTTGGTGGATTACGGCTTTCGTCTTCCTTCGGCGCTGGATAATCGGCCGCTCAAGTTCGAGGAGTGGGACGCACTGACCGGGCAGATTGTCTATTTCAGTGCCACACCGGCAGCTTACGAACGAGAGCAGAGCGGCGGCATCACGGCTGAGCAGATCATCCGTCCGACCGGCCTTTTGGATCCGCCCATTGAGGTGGTGCCATCGGAGGGGCAAATCGACCACTTGATCGGTGAAATCAAAAAGACCACCCAGAAGGGCGAGCGCACCTTGGTGACGACCTTGACCAAAAAAATGGCCGAGAGCCTGACGGCATATCTCAAAGACGCCGGCATCAAGGTCACCTATCTGCATTCCGAAGTGGATACCCTGGAGCGGATGGAGATCATCCGGGATCTGCGGATGGGTGTCTACGATGTGCTGGTGGGGATCAACCTGCTGCGTGAGGGGCTGGATTTGCCGGAAGTTTCTTTTGTTGCCATCCTGGATGCCGACAAGGAGGGTTTCCTTCGCACCGAGACTTCGCTGATCCAGACGGTTGGCAGAGCAGCGCGGAACGCGGAGAGCCACGTCATTATGTATGCGGACAGCATCAGTCCGGCCATGCGTACAACGATCGAGGAGACAGCCAGGCGGCGGCGGATTCAGCAGGCTTACAACAAGGAGCATGGTATCACGCCGCAGACCGTAAAGAAGTCGGTGCGCGAGGTCATTGAGGCGACCAAGCCGATCGAGGAGGAAGCGGAGCAGAAGAAGCCGCTGGAGATGACCAGAAAGGAACTGCTGGAGTACATCCGCAGTCTGGAGAAGGCCATGAAGGAGGCTGCCGCGGAGCTGCAGTTCGAGCGTGCTGCCATGCTCCGCGATAAGGTGTTTGAATACAAAACCCGACTGTAGATAGATCAGGGAAGGAAAGAAGGAAAGCAGTTATGGCAGATGTGATCAAGGTGCGGCGCGCCTCGGAAAATAATCTCAAAGATATTGATGTGACCATCCCCAGAGACAAGCTGGTGGTGCTGACCGGTCTGTCGGGCAGCGGCAAGTCCTCTCTGGCGTTTGATACCATCTATGCAGAGGGCCAGCGTCGTTATATGGAGAGTCTTTCTTCCTATGCCCGCCAGTTCCTGGGACAGATGGAAAAACCGGATGTGGAGGAGATCGAAGGCCTGTCCCCGGCGATCTCCATCGATCAGAAGACGACGAGCAAAAATCCTCGCTCCACCGTGGGCACGGTGACGGAAATCTACGACTACCTGCGTCTGATGTATGCCAGGATCGGCGTGCCCCACTGCCCTGTCTGCGGCAGAGAAATCAGCAGCCAGTCGGTGGATCAGATTGCGGACCGCCTGATGGAGCTGGGAGAGGGCGCGAAGATCACGATGATGGCGCCGGTGGTGCGATCCAAGAAGGGGACGCAGGCCAAGGTGCTGGAACGGATCCGCAAGGAGGGATTCTCTCGTGTTCGCGTGGACGGTGAAATCCGCCGTCTCAATGATGAAGAGATTACGTTGGAGAAAAATCTGCGTCATGATGTCGATATCGTGGTGGACCGCATCAAGGTTAAGGCGGGCGCGGAAGGCCGTCTTTCGGAAGCAAGCGAACTGGCTGCCCAGGAAGGCGGCGGCCTGGTGCGGGCTATGGTGCAGCGCCCTGATGCCGACAAGGAGGAGGAGATGATCTTCAGCACCTCGCTGGCCTGCCCGGAGCACGGTGTCAGTATTGAGGAGCTGGAGCCGCGCATGTTTTCCTTCAACAGTCCCTTCGGTGCCTGCCCTGACTGCAACGGGCTCGGCTTCAAGGAAAGCCTCGATCCCGATCTCCTGATCGAAGACCAGGACAAGAGCATTAACGGCGGCTGCCTTAAGCATGTCTATCACAGTCTGGATATGATGGGAAGCTACTTCCGTCAGATGATCGAGGCCTTGGCCGCGGCGCACGGTGTGAGCCTGGATACGCCCTATAAGGATCTTCCGGCAGATTTCAAAAAGGAACTGCTCTATGGCACCGGAAACAAGGATCTGGAATTCGACTATGTGAGCCGCCGTACCGGGAATTTTTCTCATCGCAGGCATCCGTTTGAAGGCATTGTCAATAATCTTGAACGGCGCTACCGGGAGACCGGCTCCGACTACTTCAAGGAAAAGATGCGCAAGTACATGCAGCTGCAGACCTGCCCCACCTGCAAGGGGAAGCGCCTCAAGCCGGAGATCCTGGCAGTTACCGTGGGCGGTCTGAACATCAATGAATTCTGTGATATGTCAGTGGGTGAGGCGCTGCGTTTCATTCATCAGGAGAACAGGCTTTCTGAAAAGGATCAGATGATCGCCAGACAGATCATGAAAGAGATCGAGGCACGGCTTCAGTTCCTTGCCAATGTGGGGCTGGACTATCTGACGCTGTCCCGCTCTGCAGGGACGCTGTCGGGGGGCGAGTCGCAGCGGATTCGTCTCGCTACGCAGATTGGATCCGGCCTGGTCGGTGTGCTCTATATCCTTGATGAGCCCAGCATCGGTCTGCACCAAAAGGACAACGGCAAGCTGCTGGAAGCACTGAAGCGGCTGACTGCCATGGGCAACACCCTGCTGGTCGTGGAGCATGATGAAGAGACGATGTATGCGGCGGATCATATTATTGATATCGGGCCCGGCGCAGGTATTCACGGCGGTGAGCTGGTGGCGCAGGGCACGGTGGAGGATATCAAGGCCTGTGAGGCCTCGATCACCGGTCAGTATCTGTCGGGAAAAAAGAAAATTGCTGTTCCGGAGCATCGCCGCACTGGCAATGGGAAAAGCATCCTGATTAAGGGAGCCAGGGAGCATAATCTGCAGAATGTGGATGTCCGTTTTCCGCTTGGCGAGCTGGTCTGTGTCACCGGCGTGTCCGGATCGGGCAAGAGCAGCCTGGTCAACGAAATCCTCTATAAGGGACTGGCCGCCAAGGTTAACCGTACCAAGGTGAAGGCCGGTAAGTTCCGGGAAATTCGCGGTGCGGAGAACATTGACAAGATCATTGCCATCGATCAGTCGCCTATTGGCAGAACGCCGCGCTCTAACCCGGCAACGTACACCGGGGTTTTTGATCAGATTCGCAGTCTTTTTGCGGAGATGCCGGAGGCAAAAATGCGGGGCTACAAGAAGGGACGCTTCAGTTTCAACATCAAGGGCGGCCGCTGTGAGGCCTGCAAAGGTGACGGGATCATCAAGATCGAAATGCACTTTCTGCCGGATGTCTATGTGCCCTGCGAGGTCTGCAAGGGCAGACGATACAACCGGGAAACGCTGGAGGTCAGGTACCGGGGAAAGAACATTTTCGAGGTGCTGGATATGAACATCACCGAAGCGCTGGCCTTTTTCAAAAACATTCCGCAGATTCACCGCAAGCTGCAGACCTTGGAGGATGTGGGGCTGGGCTATATCAAGCTTGGACAGCCTTCCACCGAGCTCTCCGGCGGCGAGGCGCAGCGGATCAAGCTGGCGGCCGAGCTTTCCAGAAGGGATACGGGGAATACGCTCTATATTCTGGATGAGCCGACGACAGGACTGCATTTTGCGGATGTGGACAGACTTCTTTCAGTGCTGGACCGGCTGGTGGATGCCGGTAACACGGTGGTGGTCATCGAGCATAATCTGGATGTGATCAAGCGTGCCGACCATATCATCGATCTGGGACCGGACGGCGGCTCTCGCGGCGGGCAGATCATCGCCGAGGGTACGCCTGAGGAAGTGGCGCGCTGTGCAGGTTCCTACACGGGAGAATATCTGGCCAGAATTCTGCAATCCTGAGAAAGACTGTCGAAATGGCAGTGTTTTCTGCTATAATGAATCCATATATACAACTTGTGCACAGAAGGGAAAAATTGTGGTTACGAAAGAAAACCTGACCATGCTGACGGACTTTTATGAGCTCACCATGGCCAATGGCTATCTCGAATCGGATATGGCCAATGAGATCGCTTACTTTGATATGTTTTTCAGACGTATCCCCGACGACGGTGGATTTGTGATCTTTGCAGGTCTGGAACAGATTGTGGAATACATGCAGAATCTTCGCTTTACAGAGGAGGATCTTGCCTATCTGAAGAGCAAGCATTGCTTTTCAGACAGGTTCCTTGCGTACCTGCGCGATTTCCGGTTCTCCTGCGATGTCTGGGCCGTGCCGGAAGGAACGCCGGTCTTCCCCGGCGAACCGCTGATCACGGTCCGCGGACCGCTGATGCAGGCGCAGTTTGTAGAGACGATGATCCTGCTGATCGTCAATCATCAGAGCCTGATTGCGACCAAGGCCAACCGTATTGTTCGCGCGGCCAGGGGCAGAGCGGTCATGGAGTTCGGTACACGGCGGGCCCATGGTTCATCGGCGGCGATTCTCGGCGCGCGTGCGGCTTACATCGGCGGATGTGCCGGGACGGCCTGCACGATTGCGGACAGGGACTATGGCATTCCTGCACTGGGGACGATGGCGCACAGCTGGGTGCAGATGTTCGATACGGAATACGAATCGTTCCGCAGGTATGCAGAGCTGTATCCGGATAACTGTACGCTGCTTGTAGATACCTATAACGTGCTCAAGTCAGGCGTGCCTAATGCGATCCGGGTTTTCAAGGAGCTGGATCCTCCCAAGAAGGGAATTCGTATCGACAGCGGCGATATTACGTATCTGACAAAGAAAGCACGTAAAATGCTGGATGAGGCGGGCTTCCCCGACTGTGCCATTGTCGTCAGCAACGCGCTGGACGAGAATTTGATCGATGATATCATCAACCAGGGCGCCTGCATCGATTCCTTTGGCGTGGGTGAACGGCTGATCACCTCCAAGAGCGAGCCGGTCTTCGGCGGTGTTTACAAGCTTTCCGCCGTGGAGAAAAACGGTGAGGTGATTCCCAAGATCAAGATCAGCGAGAATGTGGAGAAGATCACAAATCCGGGCTTCAAAACCGTGCATCGTCTGTACGATCGAGCAACAAAACATGCCATTGCAGATGTCATTACGCTGGATGGGGAAGAGATCAAGGATGATGAGGCCTATGAGATTTTTGACCCCAAGGCGGTTTGGAAGAAGAAGACGGTTAAGAATTTTTATGCCAAGAATCTGCGTGTGCCGGTTTTCAAGGATGGAGAACTGGTCTATCAGCTGCCGGACATCAAGGATATCCGGGCATACTGCCAGGAACAGGTGGGACAGCTGTGGGAGGAGATGCTTCGCTTTGAAAACCCGCAGACCTATTATGTGGATCTCTCCCGCAGGCTTTGGACACTGAAGCATGAACTGATTGAAAGCTACAGCGACTGATCAGAAGTGACTGATCAGGCAAACAGCTTGGCCACGCGCCACAGAATGATGCCGACAGCCGCCAGCAGGACGAGAATCGCCAGGATCACATCGTTCCAGTTGTAGAGGAAGTCTTTCAGTTTATGCATTGTAGGACACACCTTTCCTGATCTGATGCTCTCCTGCTCCGATGGGCATGCTTATGCATGCATAGGAACAGGCCGATGACGGGTTATTTACATCATAGCACAGCCCGGTGCCGGATCTCTACCGTGTTTTGCCGGGTGTTCATTGTACTCCGGCTTGTAACTGATGTATAATAAGGAACGACATGCAAATTGAGATCGGACGAAACGAGGCCGGTCAGAGACTGGACCGGTATCTTAGAAAATACTTTAACAAAGCGCCGCTTTCCCTCCTCTATCGGATGGTTCGCAAGGACATCAAGGTCAACGGGAGGCGCAGCCGCTGTGAGTATATGCTGGCGGAAGGCGATGTCCTGCAGATCTACATCAGCAGGGAGCGCGCCGATGGCCTGCGACAGGAGACGAAGCGGCCGAAGATCAAAAAGCAGTTTGCCGTCGTTTTCGAAGACGAGGAACTGCTGGCAGTGAACAAGCCCGCGGGACTGCTTACACACGGCGACCGCCGCGAAAAGAAAAACACGCTGGCCGGGCAGGTGGCAGCTTATCTTACAGCGAAAGGCGATTATGCGCCCGGCAGAGGATCGACTTTCACTCCCTCACCGGTGAACCGGCTGGATCGGAACACATCGGGCCTGGTTCTTTTCGGAAAGACGGCAGCGGCCGTGCGGGCGCTGAATCAGCTGATTCGGCAGCGCGATGGCGTTGAGAAGATGTACTGCACCGTCGCAGCTGGTGAAATGAAAGAGCCGCTTATGCTGCGCGGACGCATGGTAAAGGACGAAGAGAAAAACCGTGTGCGGGTGACGACTGATGAGAACGGACGGTGGATGGAAACGGATGTTTTCCCCGTTGTCTGCGGCGGCGGCTTCACGCTGGTGCGGGTGCATCTGCGGACGGGACGGACGCACCAGATCCGTGTGCAGATGGCCGAGGCCGGTTATCCTCTCATCGGCGACCGCAAATACGGTGATGTAAGTGTGAACCGGACTGTGCAGCGGCGCTGCGGCTTGTCAACGCACCTGCTGCACGCTTTTCGATTTGCTTTTCTTGCGGGTGCCAGACAGGGTCAGGTCATCACGGCACCTGTACCCAAGCGCTTCCGAGAAATCACGAAGGAGCTGCTGAGTATCGAGGATCCGGACGGGATATTGGAAGAATGAACGCAGAAAAAAAGGAAAATCTAAAAGGACTTCTCATTGACCTGCTGATTGCTGTGGTCATCGTTGCAGTCATCACGATCTTCCTGCGTCCCACCGTCGTCAGGCAGACATCGATGGAACCATCACTGGAGCCCGGCGACTATTTGCTGGTCAGCCGGCAGGCGTATCGGCTGGGAGATTTTCATCGCGGGGATGTTATTGTCTTCCGGCACGACGAGGGCGGCAGCACCGGCAAACGCCTCCTGATCAAGCGGGTTATCGGACTGCCGGGCGATGTGATCACCGTGACAGATGGTGCCCTTTGGATTAACGGAAGCAAGGTCAAAGAAGATTATCTTTCTGACGCTGCGACGCCGGGAGAGATTTATAATCTGCGTGTACCCGACGGACAGCTGTTCGTTCTGGGGGATCACAGGAGCGTGAGTATGGACAGTCGCGCTTTCGGCTGTATCTCAAAGCAGGATGTGAAGGGCAGGGCGGTTCTGCGCCTCTTTCCTGTGAAGAAAGCAGGATGGATTTAAGTGAGAATTAAAGATGTTATCATAGATGTCGTTATTGTGGCGGTCGTGATCGTGGTGTTTACGACCTTTATCAAACCGATTATTGTGGATGGGGATTCAATGAATCCTACGCTGAAAGACAGAGATTACCTTTTCCTTTCGCGGCTGGCGTACAAGACGGGCGAGCCGCAGCGAGGACAGATCGTTGTTTTTCCGCCTCCGAATGCACCTGATGAGCTGTATATTAAGCGGGTGGTCGGGTTGCCCGGTGAGACGGTGGAGATCCGCGGCGGAGAGGTGTATGTGAATGGTGTTCGTCAGGATCAGAGCTTTACCAAGGATGGCTATACCGGTGCCGGCATCGATGCTGCTGTCAGTCGGGAAGGCAGGATCAAGGTGCCCAAGGGCGAGCTTTTCGTGATGGGGGATAACCGGAATAACAGTGAGGACAGCCGCTTCATCGGCTGCATCAAGATCAGTGACGTAAAAGGCGTCGCCGTGCTGCGGCTGTGGCCGCTGAACAAGTTCGGCACGCTGAAGAAGGAACCGTGATGGGAAAGAAGATAATAGCAAACAACAGAAAAGCGCGCCATGACTACTTTATCGAGGAAACCTATGAGACTGGCATCGTTCTGACAGGGACGGAGATCAAATCCATTCGGCAGGGCAAAGTGAATATCAAGGAGAGCTATGCGCGCATAGAAGACGGCGAGGTCATTCTCTACGGGATGAATATCAGTCCCTACGACCATGGGAATATTTTTAACGTGGATCCGCTGCGCCCAAGGAAGCTGCTTCTTCATAAGCGGGAGATCCGGAAACTGATAGGGTACACGACCCAGAAAGGGCTGACGCTGGTGCCGCTGAATCTGTACCTGAACCAGGACGGAAGGGCGAAGATGGAGCTTGCTGTCGCAAGGGGAAAGAAGCTTTATGACAAACGACACGATATTGCAAAGCGAGATGCTGAACGCAAAATGCAGCGTGCAAGGAGGAAATAGCATGAGTGATTTTTTTGAAAAGGCAAAGAAGTTCGGATCCATCGCCGTAGATAAGACAGCATCGGCGGCGGAGATCACCAAGAACAAGGCCAAGATCGCCTCGCAGAAGAGTGATATCAAAGACCTGGAGCGCAGAATCGGTGCCTTGGTCTATGAGGCGCATAAGGAGGCCGAGGAGGGGCAGATCCAGATCACGGAGGAAATTGCCGGTCTGTGCCAGAGTATCGATGCAGCGCAGGATGCCATCGCTATTCTGCAGGAAAAGATTGAGAAGGCGAAGGAAGACTAGCCGCTCTTTCGCCTGCGCTACAGGGTGCAGATCTTTCTTTCGGTTCATCAGGCAGACGCATCCATAACAGGAAAGAGACGATGCGGGCATTGTGTTCCGGATCGTCTCTTTTTGTATGCAGTTTGTAGGCGGCATGGCTGCGGCCGGTCAAAAAAGTTCCCTTTTCGCTGTACGCCTGGTTTTGCAACGCAACCGTCAAATCTGGTATTAAAAAAAATATTTTTCTTGGTCATTTTAATGCTACCAGTATCTCTTTATAATAGCGGCAAAAGAAAACTGAACTTTCTGTTAAAAATATGACAGAAAGCAGGATTATCGACTATAAGGAGGACAAATATGGCTTATACAGATGAAATTAGAGAATTGGTTTGGAAGAGAAACCCCGGTGAGGCAGAATTCCATCAGGCCGTTGATGAATTTCTCAATGGGATCGAGCCGGTTGTCCAAAAGCACGAAAAGGAATATCGGGATGGCATGCTGCTGGAACGCCTTGTGGAGCCGGAGCGGAGCATTTCCTTCCGCATTCCGTGGGTGGATGACCATGGCAAGCTGCACGTCAACCGCGGCTACCGTATTCAGTTCAACAGCGCGATCGGACCCTATAAAGGCGGGCTTCGTTTTCATCCTTCTGTTAACCGTAGTATTCTGAATTTTCTTGCGTTTGAACAGATCTTTAAAAATGCGCTTACAGGATTGTCGATCGGCGGCGGCAAGGGCGGTGCCGATTTCGATCCGAAGGGGAAATCAGACAGAGAGGTGATGGCCTTTTGCCAGAGTTTCATGACGGAGCTGTTTCACTATATCGGAGCCAGGGAAGATGTGCCGGCCGGCGATATCGGTGTAGGCGCCAGAGAAATCGGATTCCTCTATGGACAGTACAAGCGCCTGACGCGGCAGTTTGAAGGCACGCTGACCGGCAAGGGGATCGAGTGGGGCGGCTCGCTGGTAAGAGTGGAAGCAACGGGATTTGGGCTGGCCTATATTACAGAGGAACTGCTGCAGTACTATGGTAATACCCTGCAGGGGAAGACCGTTGCGGTTTCCGGGTCGGGCAATGTGGCTGTTCATGCAGCGCAGAAGGCGGAGGAACTCGGTGCCAGGGTTGTGACAATGAGCGATTCCGGCGGATATATTTATGACGAGCGCGGCATCGATATCCAGGCGGTCAAGGAAATTAAAGAAGTGCGGCGCGGCAGGATCCGAGAATATGTCGATGCCATACCCTCGGCGGACTACTATGATGGCGCCAATGTGTGGGAGACGCCCTGTGATGTGGCGCTGCCCTGTGCAACGCAGAACGAGCTGTCGCTGGATTCCGCCAGACTGCTTGTGAAAAACGGCGTTAAAGCAGTATGTGAAGGTGCCAACATGCCGACGACACTGGAAGCTACTGAATATCTGCTTTCCGAGAAGATCCCCTTCCTGCCCGGCAAGGCTTCCAATGCGGGCGGCGTAGCGGTTTCGGAACTCGAAATGGCGCAGAACGCCATGCAGACCTACCGGAGTTTCGAAGATGTAGACAGTCAGCTGCAGTCCATCATGAAAAATATTTTCCGTCAGCTGCGGGAAGCCGCAGAGGCCTACGATATGAAAGACAATTTTGTGGCCGGTGCCAATATTGCGGGCTTCAGCAAAGTGGCCAGAGTGATGAAAGCCCAGGGTTATGTATAGACAGCCTTGAGATCATGTTTCTGCTGCATGCTGTCATGCAGGCAGTCCGGTTTTTTCTTCTTCCATCCTTGTATGGTGCAGCGGAGGCAGGATCCAAAGCCGGCGTTTTCGGACGCCGGCTTTTTTATGGTATACTTTAAGCAAGGAGGTGGCTTTATGAGAATTGACATGCCGGCACCTGTGCGTGCGGCGATCTCCCGGCTGGAGGCATGCGGCTGGCAGGCTTACGCGGTGGGCGGATGCATCCGCGACAGCCTGCTGGGACGAGAACCGCATGACTGGGATGTGACCACGGAGGCGCTGCCGGAGCAGGTGAAGGAGGCTTTCGGCGGACAGAAAGTCATCGAGACGGGGATCCGGCACGGCACGGTAACGCTGCTTGCGGACGGTATGCCGATCGAGATTACCACTTTTCGGCATGACGGTGCCTATAAAGACCATCGACGACCCGAACGGGTGGAGTATGTCCGCCGTCTGCAGGAAGATCTTGCCCGGCGGGATTTTACGGTGAATGCGATGGCTTACAGCGATCGGACAGGCATGATAGACTGTTTTGGCGGCAGAGAGGATCTGAAGGCGCATCGGATGCGCTGTGTTGGTGATCCGATGCAGCGATTCGAAGAAGATGCTCTGCGGATCATGCGCTGTATCCGGTTTGCTTCGGAACTGGTGTTCACCGTGGAGGAAGCCACGGCTGAGGCGGCATGCACGCTGGCGCCTACGCTCTCTGCGATTGCCATGGAGCGGATCCGCGTTGAATTCGTCCGGCTGCTCTGCGGCGCGGGTGCGGAAATAACGCTGCGGCACTATCGCCGGATTCCGGCCGTTTTTATCCCTGAAATCCGGGATACCTTTTGCTGTGATCAGCAGAACGATTACCATATCTATAGTGTATGGGACCATATCCTTCATGCTGTGGGGCAGATCGAGCCTCGTCCGGTGCTGCGCCTGGCGGCGTTCTTTCATGATATCGGCAAGCCGGTTTGCAAAACGGTGACAGAGGAAGGATGGGGCCATTTTTATCATCATGAACACGTGGGTGCCGATATGAC
This sequence comes from uncultured Eubacteriales bacterium, assembly GCA_900315555.1. Taxonomy (GTDB): domain Bacteria; phylum Bacillota; class Clostridia; order Peptostreptococcales; family Anaerovoracaceae; genus RUG100. The sequence continues at coordinate 7,080 of OMZN01000110.1, read as the reverse complement.
GGATAAGATCATGCGGCGGATGAAATTCGACAACAAAACGCGGGAGCAGGTCGTGCGTCTGGTCAAGACACATGGCATTGTCTTCCAGCCCACGGGAAAGCAGCCTGCCCGGCTGCTGCGCAGGATGGGAGAGGAAACGCTGCAGCAGCTCATCGCATTGGAACGGGCGGATGTGAAGAGTCAGGCACCGCAGTTCAGGGCAGAGCGGCTGGAGCGAATCGGTGCTTTTGAGAATGCCATGCAAAAGCTCGTGAAGGAGGAAGCCTGCTTTTCACTGCGCGATCTTGCGGTGAACGGACGGGATTTGCTTGCGGCCGGTGTCCCGCGTGGACCTGCCGTCGGTGACGCCCTTGAGATGCTGCTATCGCAGGTGACGGATGGGGAAATAGCCAATGAGAGGACGGCGCTCCTCCAGTGTCTGAAGGAGCACAATCTGGTGAAAGACTGAATGCTTTTTATCTTCCAGCTGATGAAACCTATTACAAAAAATATTGACATGTGATAAAATAGTTGTTGGATGGAGGTGTTTCGATGTTTAAGTCTGGCGATATGGTTGTTTATGGCGGCACGGGTGTCTGCCGTGTGATAGGCATACGGATACCCGATTTTGCAAATAAGGCCGGAAGGGAATACTACGAGCTGGAACCTGTATATGAGAGCGGCACCATCTATGCGCCGGTAGATAATGAAAACATTGCCATGCGCTATGTGATGGATCGTGACAAGGCAAATGAAATGATCGACATGATTCCAGACATTCAGGTGGAAGAATTTCGTGAAAGGAGCACCCAGAAGCTTTCGGAGCACTACAAAGAGAAACTGAAGAATCAGGATTGCAAAGAGCTCTTTCGTGTTATTATCTCGACACATGAAAAGAAAGAAAGGGCAGAGGCTGCCAACCGGAAATTTGGGCAGATCGACAAGAAATTCATGAAGAAGGCGGAGAATCTGCTGTACGGTGAGCTCGCCGTGGCGCTGGAGATCGATCGGAAAGATGTCTACGCCTATATCATGCATCGAATCCATCAGAATAAGTAGCGGCTGCGGCTGAGCATCGACGTCAAGGCAGCAGCAACGAGGAGGAGCTCTAAAAAGCTTCTCTTTTTGTATTTTTGACAGCATACGCTGCCGGGCTATGCTATAATCAGAGAAAATTGCTGGATGAATCTGTGTTGAGGGTGAACGTGTGAAGAAAAACATGAAGAAAACGATCGCAGCTGTTGTGGTAATCATAGCAGCGGTCGCCGGAGGTGCTGGCTTTTGGATGTGGCATACGGTGCAGGCTGCCGTGGACGCGAATGCTTCGCGGATCATCAAAAATGTTCGCTGCGGCCGTACCGATGTGGGGGGCATGACGAAAACCGAAGCGGAGAAAGCAGTTCGCGCTTTCGTCGGGAAAAATGAAAATAAAAGGCTGGTGCTGCGCGCCGGCCATCGGAAGGTGTCGATTCCGTTCAAAGAGGCAGGCATCTGCTTTAATGAAAAAAAGGCCGCTTCGGCAGCCTATGATGTAGGGAGATCCGGCACCGTGCTCTCCCGCTTTCTTGCGGTACGCAGAGCGCGTACGAAGGGCGTGGATGTGGGTATGAAGGCCTCCCTCTCCGCTAAGGCCGCGAAGAAGCTGATCCGCACGCATGAAAAAGGCCTGATTGTTCATGCAAGGAACGCTTCTGTCGAAGAAAAGGATGGCAAGGGCGTTGTCAAGAAAGGCAGGAAGGGCCACAAAATTGTCTACAAGGCGTCGGTGGCTGCCCTGCGGCAGGCGCTCGCCAAGAAATGGGACGGAAGAAATCTCGAAGTTAAGCTGACTGTTGCGGCAGAGAATCCTGCCTATACCGAGGACAAGCTGAAGGACTGCACCGATATTCTGGGTACGTATGAGACGGATTATGCCGGCAGCGTGGAAGGACGATGCCGAAATATTGTCAACGGTACCAGACTGATTAACGGCACGGTTGTCGAGGATGGCAAACTCTTTTCCGTGTATGATCATGTGGCGCCCTTTACGGCGGAAAACGGGTACTATCCGGCACCGACCATCAGCGGCGAGAAACATATCGACGACTACGGCGGCGGCATCTGTCAGGTGTCGACGACGCTGTACAACGCTGTCATCCGTGCTGAACTGAAGGTGAAGGAACGGCACAATCACTCGCAGGCGATTGGCTATGTTCCACTGTCTGCCGATGCTGCCATTGCAGGGAATACCTTGGACTTCAAGTTTGAGAATACGTCCGGTCACCGGATCTATATCAAGGGGCGGACCCGGGGGCAGCGGGTTAAATTCACCATCTTTGGGAAGGATGACCGGCCGGATAACCGGACAGTTGATTTTGAATCGGTAACTACCTCGGTCACGGTGCCGACGGAGCGCGTGGTGGAAAGAAATTCGGCGCTGCCGGCCGGCACCAAGCAGATCAAGGAGTATGGCGCCACCGGGTACACGGCGCAGCTTTGGAAGGTTGTCCGTGTTAATGGCAAGGTCAGGAAGCGGACGCTCTTCAATCACAGCGCTTACCAGATGGTGCCTACCAAGGTGATCGAAGGGACGAAAAAAGAGAAAGAGGAAAAGAAAAAGACTGACAAAAGCAAGAAGGACGGGGAAAGCAGGAATAAGGACAAGGAAAACGCCGCGCGCCAAAAGGAAGAGTAGCACGCGGCGAAGGGCCGGCATCCGGTAAAGGATTCATGTACAGCGTGTCAGCGGCCGGCTTTTTCCCGCAGCACATCCAGGAGGAAATTGGCTCCTGCAATGAGCTGCTCTTCGGCGGTGTCTTCCTGCGGCACGTGACTGCGCCCGCTGGCACTGGGGACAAAGATCATGCCGGTGCCCATGATGTCAGCCATCATGGCGGTGTCATGGACGGCGCCGCTGTTCATGATCCGGTAGGCAAGCTGCTTCTCTCTGGCCAGGCGGTCCATGGAGGACACGACAGAGGGTGTCATCGGAATGGCCGCGGAGGAGGCAATGGGGTCAATGCGGCAGCCTACGCGGCGGTGTTTTGCCGCTTTCTGCAGCAGGACTTCGATTTCATCGATGTACTGCTGCATTCTTTCGGTGTCGCTGTCGCGGACTTCCAGGGTGAAGATGACCTCTTCGGGAATCACATTGGAACAGTCCGGCGAAGCATTGATTCTGCCGACGGTCATCACCGCTCGGTGATACGGATCGGAGGCGACCGCCTTTTCGGCGGCGAGAATGCCCTCGCAGGCGGCCATCAGGGCATCCTTGCGGTACTGCATAGGCGAAGCACCGGCGTGGTTTCCCAGACCTTCCATGGTGACCCGGATGGTGGTCTGTCCGAAAATGGTGTCAACGATGCCCAGATCGCAGCCGTTCTCCTCCAGTACAGGGCCCTGCTCGATGTGGAGCTCGATCATCAGTTCGGCACCTGTCAGCGGCAAAATGTTCTCCGCAGGATCCAGACCGGCCTCCTGCGCCAGCATGGAAAGACTTCTGCCCTGGCTGTCGCACAGTGTGGTGCGCTGTGCATCTCCGTACTTTCCGGTAAGAAATTTGCTGCCTGTCATGGTAGATCCGAAATTGGTGCCTTCTTCTTCGGCGAAGATAATCAGTGCCGCGTCGTGCGGATAATCGTTTTCAGCAAAGGTGCGAAGCACCTCCAGCGCGCTGATTACGCCATAGGCACCGTCCAGCCAGCCGCCGTGGATGACGGTATCGATATGAGAACCTGTCAGTACCCTGGCGCGGCTGGCGGGCGGTGCAATGAGAATATTGCCGATGCCGTCAACGCGGATATTGAAATGGAAGGCTTTGGCGATGGATGTAATATAGTTTCTCGCCTCCTGGTCTTCACGGCTGTAGGTGAGCCGGGTGACACCACGGCCGGGTGTGGCCGTGATGCTGCGGAGGTGGCGGAGATCATGCAGCAGCCGCTTCTCATTGATTTTCATTTGGCACTGTCTCCATAAGCTGCACCGAAAGGTTCGCCGGCAACGAATTTTCCCTGTCCCTTGCTGCCGATATAGCTGCCGTTCTCAACGATTTTCTGGCCGCGAAGGAAGACGGTTTCGGGACGGCCCTTCTGTTCAAAGCCTTCGAAGGGGCAGTAGTCGACGCCTTCCAGATTGTTCTTCACGCTCATGGTGCCCCGGTAGGCCGGATCGAAGATAACTACATCGCCATCGCAGCCTGGTGCCAGGCGGCCTTTCTTTTTGAGACCGTTGATCTTGGCCGGCTGGGTTGCCATCAGATCGACAAAGCGGCTCTTGGAGAGACGGCCGGTTTCCACACCGTAGGTCCAAAGAATGTTCAGGCGGTTTTGGAGACTGGGTGCACCGTTGGGAATGTCGGCGAAGGAGTTTCCCTCTCCATAGCCCATGTGCTTCTGCTTCTCGTAGTCGAAGCCGCAGTGGTCGGAGCTGACGGCGTTGATCCACTTGCGTTCAATCGCTTCCCAGAGGGCATCGCGATGCTCCTGGGTTCGCAGTGCCGGCGAGCAGACGTACTTGGCGCCTTCAAAGCCGGGTTTGGCAAGATCCTGTTCGTCCAGCACCAGATAATGAGCGCAGGTCTCACCGTAGATGGGCTGACCGTTCTGGTAAGCTTTCTTGATTTCTTCCAGTGCTTCCTTGCAGGTAACGTGGACAACGTAGAGCGGGGCGTCCGCCATCTGTGCCATGTAGATAGCCCGGCGGGTGGCCTCTGCTTCCACCACAGGCGGCCGGGAAACGGCGTGGTAGTAAGGTGCCGTTTTGCCTTCGGCGATCAGCTTCTTTGTCATAACATCGATCATATCGGCGTTCTCCGCATGCACCATGACGGTAACGCCGGCCTCGCGTCCCTTGTAGAGCGCCTTGAGAATGGCATCGTCATCAGCGTGGAAGAACATCCCCTTGTAGGGCATGAACAGCTTCATGGTCGGATAGCCGGCCTTGGCCAGCTGCGGGATTTCATCGATGACTTCATCTCTGGGATCGGTCATCACGACATGAAAGCCGTAGTCCACCATGGAGATACCATCAGCATCTGTCTTGCGGTAGTCTTCGATGGATTCGATCAGTCCCTTGCCGCGGACCTGGTTGACGAATTCCAGAACCGTGGTCGTACCACCCACTGCTGCGGCATTGGAGGTTTCAAACCCGCGCACTTTGCTGCCTTTGTAGGTAAAGGAAAAGTGGACGTGCTGGTCAACGCCGCCGGGCATCACATATTTGCCCTCAGCATCGATGATCTCATCAGCCTCGGCGGGAATCCCGCTGCCGACTGCTGCGATGGATTCGCCGTTTAGAAGGATGTCGCCGCGGAATTCACCCTCTGCGGTTAGAACGGTTCCGTTCTTGATCAGTGTTTTCATTGGACTTCTCCTTTCATGTCCTGTCCGATACGGTGCACAGGACAGCATACGTGCAAACTCAATATTTAGTATACTGCATTCCCTGGGATGCGGCTAGCTGTTAAATAGGTGACAATTCTTTTTGTGAATAAAGCAAACTAGTTCTGAGAATGCAAAAGCTTTCTTTGAATTTAGTGGAAAGTCTCTATTATGCGCAATTTTCAAAGGATACGGTATTCGGATAATTTAAAGTTTTCGGTTAAGTAATAAAAAATCAAGCGAATAAAGAGGATAAAACAACCGGAAAAGCAAGAAATAAATTGATAAATAGAATGAAGTGACATATAATTATAAATATATAGAATTGATTTGCCGTTTAGAAATACACAGAAATAAAGAGCAAACTTGTACGCTAATAAAGCGCTTTTCCGAAGACAGTCTATCGTGTGCGACACGCAGGGGTTCAGAAAGCAGAGTGATTGGAGCGCAATACCGCATCGCAGAGACAGAGAGAACGGGGAGGTGGGTGTATGCTGGAAAAAGAACTGGGTATCATTCAGGCAGCCGAAAAGGACGCGGAAGAGCTTATCAAGAACGCTGAGGCGGAAAGCCGGCGCATTGTTGCTGCTGCCCGTGAAGAGGCTGCCAAGATCCGGGCCGATGCAGCCGAGGAAGGCGACCGGGTTTTCCGCGGCTTTGCCGAACAGGGTGCTGCGGCCGCAGAGCAGCATTACAAGACAGCCATGGAAGAGACAGCCGCGGCGCGGGAAGCCGTGATGGAGCATGCCCGCGGCAGGGTTTCACAGGCGGTGCAGACCATCGTGGAAAGGATCGTGATGACAAGTGGCAATCGTTGAGATGAAACGCCTGTCGGTCATCGGTCTGGACGAGGTGCGTGACGATCTGCTGGCGGATCTCATCGATCTCGGTATCGTTCAGATCACGGATCAGAAGACGGCAGACGAAGAGACTGCGCTGCAGCCGGCACTTGCGGGCGGCGGCGCCGATGGAGATAAAATAGCGCGGCTGGATCAGCGAATCGCTGACATCGAACTGGCGCTGGATACGCTGCAGACATATAGTCCGGAGAAACAGCCGATGTTTTTTACAAGGCGCGATGTCGACCGGCGGGCTTTTGATGCCATTCTCACCCGGCGTGACACGATCGCAGAGCAGGTTGACCGGATCCTGCAGCTGCGTGATGCAGTGCACAGGGAACAGGAGGCTATCAACAAGGATCGTACGGATCTGGCTTCCACTGCGCCTTGGGAAGCCTATGATATTCCGCTGGAGATAACGGAGACTGCGCATCTGGATATCGATCTGGGGATCATGCCGGCAGCGGCGGACATGGAGGGCATGCGGCAGGCAGCGGAGAAGGTCACGGATCTTTACATGATGGATGAGATCGGGCGCGATAAGGAATTTGTCTACTATACGCTGGTGACGATGAAGCCGTACACGGACGGGCTGCGCGATATAGTTCGTCAGCGCGGTTATGTTTCCGTGCAGTTCAGGGATCTGCGCGGGACAATCCCCCAAATCCGTACCGGGCTGGAGGCAGATATCGATGCACGTCAGGAGACGATAGCGGCTTTGGAGCAGGAACTTACTGCTCTTTGGCCGCATAGAGATGATATTCAGTGTCTGCACGATGAATTGATCATTCTTCGCGATGAAGAACGAATCAAAGATCGGCTGCAGACCACCCGGCGTACCTTCTGCTTTGAAGGGTGGATGCCGGCACCGGCGGAGGAAGCCGTTTTCGATATGCTGGATCGTT
>OMZN01000019.1 GCA_900315555.1 uncultured Eubacteriales bacterium | reverse complement strand
TCATGTCCTGCCCAAATCTATGATTTGGCGCGCAGGACAGATACAGAAATCACAGCGCCTTTGGCGCGTGGCGATTTTCGGTAATCGCAGCGCCTCAGCATGGAATGATTCGGTTTGATCGGTGGTTAGAGCCGGGCCGGTTCAGATCGTTTCCGAATGCCGGCCGGCAGGCTGCGAAGCAGAAGCCCTGCAAGTTGGTTAGTAAATACTAACTACAAATGCATAATACCATATCCAAAATGTTTGTCAAGGCTAACTTTAAAAAATGCGATACCAAAAGCGTGGCGCCATAAAATAGTTTTTTATACTATATTATGTTATACTTGATACTATATACTATGTCATGTAAATGCTGTATGATGCTGCTAACGGAAGGCGGATTCCGTGCAAAGTCGTCTCAGTAACGGCTGGGAGTTCGGCAGTGTGTGCGGCAGTGCAGGAAGGCTGCACTGAGAAAAACGGATTACAAAAAGGAGCAACGCTATGAGCAAGGTGGAAAAAGCGCTGGCTTATCATCGCCAGGGATATAATTGTGCGCAGGCAGTGGCTTGTGCTTTCGCAGAAGAACTGGGTGTGGACGAACGGGAGCTCTTTCGCGTGACGGAAGCATTCGGCTTCGGCATGGGCACCATGGGAACCTGCGGTGCCGTCAGCGGGATGGCGGCGGTGGCCGGCCTGGCGCAAAGCGATGGTGATCTGGCGCATCCCGGCAGCAAACGGCAGACGTATGGCGCCATGAAGCAGATGACAGAAGCCTTCCGCACCAAGAATCAGTCGGTCATATGCCGCGAGCTCAAGGGCGTGGATACCGGCACCGTGCTTCGCAGCTGCGACGGCTGTATCGAGGATGCTGTCCGGATTGCAGAGGCATGGCTGGCATCGGTGAAGAAGCCGGAGAAAGACAGATAGGGGGCTGCCATGAATAGTGAAAAATATATTAACAGCTATTATGATGTGCGTCAGGTGGATGATCTGCGGGAAATGATTGACAGCAGCGTGGAACTTTTCGGTGGGAAAAATGCCTTCATGGTAAAGGACGCGCATGGTGAGCCTTACCGCCCCATCAGCTTTGCGCAGTTCGGGCTTGAGATCCGGGCGCTGGGTACATCGCTGATTCATCTGGGCCTCAAGAGAAAGAAAATTGCTATCATCGGGGAGAACAGCTATCCCTGGGTGGTCTCCTATTTTGCTGTCACCAACGGCACCGGTGTGGCAGTGCCCATCGACAGAGAACTGAAGCCCGCAGAGGTGGCTAACCTGCTCAACCGTTCCGGCGCATCGGCATTGATTCATTCGGCGAAGATGCAGAAGACGGTGGATGCGGTACTGCCGATGCTGGATCATACGCTGGAGCATGTTATCAATATTGATGCGGCAGAGGATCGCCAGGATGAACTCTCCTGGGGCCGGCTGCTGGCGGAGGGCCGGGAGGCGCTGGAGAAGGGCGACAGGTGCTTTCTTGATGCCAGAATCGATCCGGACCAGATGGCCTGCCTGCTGTTCACGTCCGGGACCACCGGTCTGGCCAAGGGTGTCATGCTCAGCCACCGCAACATCACGGCCAACGTGGTAAACATGAGCAAATACGTCAATGTAGACAACTATGTCGGGCTGTCCGTCCTGCCCATGCATCACACCTATGAGATGACCTGCCACGTCTGTACCGGTCTCTATCAGGGCTTCTGCCTCGTCATCTGTGAGGGCCTGAAGCACATCATGGAGAACATGAAGGAAGCCGGCGTCACCATCATGCTGGCGGTGCCGCTGATTTATGAGAACATCCACAAGCGGATCATGAAGAAGGCGCAGAAGGCAGGCAAGTACAACCAGCTGCGGCGGATGATCCGCCTCTCCCGCCGGCTCAAGCTCTACAACCACCCGGGCATCTGCAGAAAGCTCTTCAAATCGGTGCACGAGGCCACCGGCGGCAAGATCAAGCTTTTCATTGCCGGCGGTGCGGCCATCGATCCGCAGGTGATCGAGGATTTTGAGGCGATGGGATTCCCCATGATTCAGGGCTACGGCATGACAGAGAATGCCCCGATCATTGCCGTTAACCGGGACCGGTGCAGCAAGGCGCAGGCGGCCGGCTTCACCATGCCGGGCACAACCATTAAGATTCACGAACCCGATGCGGACGGCATGGGCGAGATCTATGTCAAGGGCCCTTCGGTGATGCTGGGCTATTACGATGACCCCAAGGGCAACGAAGAAGCTTTCGACGATGGATGGCTCAAAACCGGCGACTACGGATATTTTGACAGCAAGGGCTATCTTTATGTGTCAGGCAGGAAGAAAAATGTTATAGTTAGTAAGAACGGTAAAAACATTTTTCCTGAAGAGGTGGAATTCTACCTGCAGCAGAGCGACTACATCGAAGAAGTGCTGGTGCATGGAGAGAAGGAAGAGAGAAACGGCGACACGATCGTGAAGGCGGAAATCTTCCCGGCCTACCATAACATTGAGATGACAGTGGGCAATCTGAGCGATGAGGAGATCCGGTCATTCCTGAAGGAAGAGGTGGATCGGATCAACGAGCAGATGCCTTCTTACAAACGCGTGCGAAGGATCGCTATCCGCAAGACGGAGTTCACCAAGACCACCACCAGGAAGATCAAGCGCTATATTCCTGAGAATATGGAGAATGAGGAGGCATAGGCATGCTGAACGAGGAGGACTACAAGGCGCGCAAGGCAGAGGATATGGCTTACGCAGAGGATATCATCCGCCAGATTAATGCGGATCCGCGCCCCGGCGTCTACTATAAGGAAAGCCGGCCCATCACGGATCTGAAGCACATGATCGAGACCAGTGTGGAACTGTATGGCGATCATGTCGCCTTTTATCAGAAATATGATCACAAGGGCAAGTACCAGGCTATCACCTACAATGAGATGCTCCGGCGGATGAACGCCATCGGCACGGCGCTTATTGATATGGGATTTGCCGGCGAGCGGATCGCCGTGGCAGGCCCCAATTCCTCGGAATGGGCGATATCCTATCTGGCCGTGGTCAACGGTGTGGGTATTGTGGTTCCCCTCGATAAGGAGCTGAACGAAAGCGAACTGGAGCATCAGCTGCAGCGTGCCAAAGTGACCTGCGTCATCTACAGCAGTGCCAAGCTGGATCGGATCTTCCGCAGCATCTGTAAAAACGGCCGCACCGGTGTGCGGCAGCTGATTCGTATGGATGCGGAGACGGATGAGGATGAGGTCATGTCGCTTCTCTCTGTCAGAGAACGCGGCCTGCAGCTGATGGAAGACGGCGACCGGCGCTATTTGGATGCGCAGATTGATGCCACGGCCATGAGCATCCTGCTCTTCACCTCCGGGACCACCGGCAAAGCCAAGGGCGTCATGCTCAGCCACAGGAATATCGCAGTGGATCTGATGATTTCGCCTACGGTTCTGAAGGTGAACGACTGGGACATCTTCTTTTCCGTCCTGCCGCTCCACCACACCTACGAATGTACCAGCGGATTTTTGATTCCTATGTACAAAGGCGCAGCCATCGCTTACTGCGAAGGGCTTAAGTATGTGACGAAGAACCTGCAGGAAGCGCAGCCCACCATGTTCCTGGCGGTGCCGGCCATTTTCGAGCTGATGTACAAAAAGATCTGGAAGAATATCGAAAAGCAGGGCAAGGCGGGTACTGTCCGGCGTCTGATCAAGCTCAACCGCGTCACGAAGAAGATCGGTCTGGATCTGAGCAAAGTCTTTTTTAAGCAGATTCAGGCAGTGTTCGGCGGCAGGATGCGGGAAGTTATCTGCGGCGGTGCAGCCATCGATCCCAACATCTTAAACGGGATCCGCGACTTTGGCATCAACGCCCTGCAGGGGTACGGGCTGACCGAATGTGCACCCATGGGCGCTCTCAATCCCGATCAGGATCCTAAAGCGGAATCGGTAGGCTATCCCTTTCCGGCTACGCAGATCAAGGTGGTGGATCCCGATGAGAACGGCATCGGTGAGTTCTGGCTCAAAGGCGGCAATGTCATGCTGGGTTACTATGAGATGCCGGAGGAAACGGCGGAGGTGCTCACCGACGGCTGGTTCCATTCCGGTGATCTTGGGTATATCGACGAGGACGGCTACGTCATCATCACGGGCCGCAAGAAGAACGTCATCATCACCAAGAACGGCAAGAATGTTTTCCCCGAGGAGCTGGAGTACCTTCTCTGTCTGCATCCGCTGATCGCTGAATCCATGGTATATGCCGACGAGAATGCCGAAGGGGACGACACGCTGATCGTGGCGGTGGTCAAGCCGGATCAGGAAGAAGTGGAGGAAACGTTCGGAAAGGACGCCGATCCCGAGACGGTGGAAGCGGCTGTCTGGAAGGAAGTTGACAGAATTAACGAGACCCAGCCCTTCTTCAAGCGGATCAAGAAAGTGATCATCCGCCGCCGTGATTTCATCAAGAACACATCCAACAAGATCATCCGTTTTTCTGAGGATAACAAGGGCGCATGATCTGAAACAGCCTAGGAGGTATGATAATGCATTATTTGGGAGAATCCATCCCCAAGCTGGGGTTTGGCCTGATGCGGCTGCCACAGCTCGATGACAAAACGATCGACGTTGAACAGACCAAGAAGATGGTCGATATGTTTATGGAGGCGGGCTTTACCTATTTTGATACGGCATGGGCTTATGAGGGCAGCGAGGATGCGGTTCGGCAGGCTTTGGTGGAGCGCTATCCAAGAGACTCGTTCCAGCTGGCCACAAAGAACGCCGCCTGGATCAAGTGCAAGACCAGGGAGGATGCCATTGCGCAGTTTGAGACTTCCCTGAGAAAGACAGGTGCAGGTTACTTTGACTTTTATCTTCTCCACAACCTGGGGGAGAGCCGGACGAAATTCTTCGATGATTTCGATATGTGGGGCTATCTTGCCGAGCAGAAGGCGAAGGGCCTGATCAGGCATCTGGGCTTTTCCTTCCATTCGACGCCCGAGGAGTTGGAGGAGATCCTGCAGAAGCATCCGGATATGGAGTTCGTGCAGCTGCAGATCAACTATGGCGACTGGGAGAACCCGTCGATTCAGTCGCGGGCGGTCTACGAGACGGCCAGGAAATACGGCAAGCCGGTCATCATCATGGAGCCGGTCAAGGGCGGCATGCTCGCGCATCCGCCGGCTTCCGTGGAAAAGATCTTCAAGGAAGCAGATCCTGAAGCATCCAACGCTTCCTGGGCCATCCGCTTCGCGGCCAGTCTGGATGGCGTTATCACGGTGCTTTCCGGCATGAGCAGCGTGGAGCAGATGGAGGACAACCTCTCCTTCATGAAGGATTTCAAGCCCCTTACGGCAGAGGAACGGAAGGTGCTGGATGCGGCACGCGCCGAAATGGACAAGATTCCGCTCATTCCCTGTACCGTCTGCAACTATTGTGCAAAGGTATGTCCTGAGAACATCGGGATTTCAGGATCCTTTACGGCGATGAATTATCTGACACTGTACGGGGACAAGAAAGCGGCCAAAGGCTCGGAAGGTTGGCTGGTCAGGGGCCATGGCAAAAAGCATGCCAGCGACTGCATCAAGTGCGGCAAGTGCGAACAGGCCTGTCCGCAGCATATAGCGATCCGTAAAGAGCTCGAACTGGTGACGGAGAAGCTGCTGGCAAAGTAGACGGAAACACCGGGCGGAACATCGTATAGACATTGTACAGCATTGATATTGTACAGACGCCGTAAAGAGAGCGGGGCATCGGCGGAAAGGAAGAGAGGAAAAACAAAGGGATTGGAGAAGGAAAACAGAATCAACTGGAAGAACCGAGGCGTGCTGATCCTCACAGCTGCATTTTGCTGTGCGCTGTGGGGCAGCGCGTTTCCCTGTATCAAGATCGGCTACAGAATTTTTCAGATCGGAGCAGGCGATGCGGCTTCGCAGCTTCTGTTCGCAGGGCTCCGGTTTTTCCTTGCCGGTGTGCTGACGCTGGTGTTCGGGAGCCTGCTGCAGCGCCGTGTCCTGCTGCCAGGGCGGCGGGCGATCGGTCCTGTGTGCGCGCTGGCCTCGACGCAGACCGTGGGGCAGTACATCTTCTTTTACATTGGCATGGCGCATGCGGCGGCGATGCGTGCCTCGATTCTCAACGGCGCAGGCACGTTCATCACGATCTTCTTTGCGGTCTTTCTCTTCCATTACGAAAAGATGAATGCCCGCAAGCTGCTCGGCTGCCTGGTGGGATTTGCCGGTGTCGTATTGATTGAGACCGCCGGACAGACGGTGGATTTCGGCTTCACCTTTACAGGGGAAGGCTTTATCCTCATCTCCATGGTGTCTGGCTCCATGGCCTCCAATTTGATCAAGCGCTTCTCCCAGCGGGAGGATCCGGTGATCCTGAGCGGTAGCCAGTTCATGCTGGGTGGTGCGGTGCTGACCGTCATCGGGGCGGCCTTTGGCGGCAGGATGGTGGTGCCCTCGGCGGTTTCCCTGCTGCTGCTTCTGTATATGGCTTTCCTTTCGGCGGCTGCTTATACCTTGTGGGGCATTCTCCTCAAGTACAACCCCGTGAGCACGGTGTCCATCTTCAAGTTTGTCACGCCGGTGGCCGGGGTGCTCCTGTCGGCGCTCTTCCTGGGTGAGTACGGGCAGGTGTTCAGTCTCTATGCCCTGCTGGCGCTCGTGCTGGTGTGCCTTGGCATCATCATTATCTTCGCACCGCAGCGGGATCGCAGGCGGATGCTGTCAAATTGACAAAGCCGCCTGTTTCCAATATAATGACTCGGATACATGGGTATCGAATATAGGATATAAGGAGAATACAACATCATGGCAGAAGAAGTACTTTTGACCAAAGAAGGCTATGAGAAAATCGTTGCCGAGCACGAAGAGCTCGTCACCAAGACGCGCGGCGAGGTTGCGCAGCGGCTGAAAGAAGCACGGGCTTTCGGTGACCTGTCCGAAAATGCGGAATACGATGCCGCCAAGAATGAGCAGGCCGAGCTGGAAGTGCGCATCAACAAGCTGGAAGACATGATGCGTCATGCCAAGATCATTGAGGAAGATCAGATGCACGGCGACAAGGTCAACATCGGCAGCAAGGTGCATATCAAGGAGCAGACAACAGGCAAGGAAGGGGAATTCGTCATTGTGGGTTCCACCGAGGCAGATCCGTTCCAGAACAAGATCTCCAATGAATCCGCAGTCGGCCGGGCTATCATTGGTCATCAGGTGGGCGACATCGTTGAAGTCGAGACGGGGAAAAACGCCGACAGAAGACTGCAGTACGAAATCCTGAGCATCAACTAGCGCAGTGGAAACGGGAAATCGGAAATAAAATCGGGAATAGTATATATCAGGAAAAGGATGCGGAGATGAGTGAGAACAAGAACAGGCAGCCTGATCTGAGCGAGCAGGCAAAGATACGCAGAGGCAAGCTGGCCGACCTGCAGCAGGCGGGCCGGGATCCCTTCACGATAACAACGTATGATCAGACCCATCACAGCCAGGAGATCAAGGATCACTTTGAGACCCTGGAAAATCAGTCGGTCTCCATCGCCGGACGGATGATGTCCAAGCGCGTCATGGGAAAGGCTTCCTTCTGCAATGTGGCTGATCTGCAGGGTGATATCCAGTGCTATGTTGCACGGGATGAAATAGGGCAGGAGGCGTATCAGGCATTCAAGAAGCTGGATATCGGCGATATTATCGGGGTGAAGGGCTTTGTCTTTAAAACGAAGACCGGCGAGATCTCAGTGCATGCCAAGGAGATCACGCTGCTGTCCAAGAGCCTGCAGGTCATGCCGGAGAAATTCCACGGTATGACAGATGTCGATATGCGCTATCGTCAGCGCTACCTGGATCTTGCCACGAATGCGCAGGTCAAGGACACCTTCATCAAGCGGTCGAAGATCATTGCCTCGATTCGGCGTTATCTCGACGGTGAGGGATTTCTGGAGGTGGAGACGCCCATGCTGGTCAGCAATGCCGGCGGTGCGGCGGCGCGTCCCTTTGAGACACATTTCAATGCGCTGAACTATGATTTCAAGCTCAGGATTTCCCTCGAGCTGTACCTCAAGCGCCTGATCGTGGGCGGCATGGAGCGCGTCTTCGAGATCGGCAGAGTCTTCCGCAATGAAGGCATGGATACGCGTCATAATCCGGAATTCACCTTGATGGAACTCTATCAGGCGTACACCGATTATCACGGCATGATGGATCTGACGGAAAATCTCTACCGTCATGTAGCGCGTGAGGTGCTGGGAACGACGAAGATTGTCTACAACGGCCATGAAATCGATCTGGGCAAGCCCTTTGAACGGATTACCATGGTGGATGCCGTCAGGAAATATGCCGGCGTGGACTGGGAGCAGGTGCCTGATCTTGAGACCGCACGCAGGCTGGCAGACGAAAAGGGCGTAGACTATGAGGAGCGCCACAAGAAGGGGGATATTCTCAGCCTGTTCTTCGAGGAATTCTGCGAGGAAAAGCTGATTCAGCCGACCTTCGTCATGGATCATCCCATCGAGATCTCCCCGCTGACCAAGAAAAAGCCGGAAGATCCTGCCTATGTGGAGCGTTTCGAATTCTTCATGAACGGCTGGGAAATGGCCAATGCCTATTCTGAACTGAATGACCCCATCGACCAGCGTGAGCGCTTTGCAGCACAGGATGCACTGGCGGAGGCCGGCGATGAAGAGGCACAGCACACCGATGAGGATTTCCTCTATGCGCTGGAGATCGGCATGCCGCCCACCGGCGGCATCGGCTTTGGCATCGACAGGATGTGCATGCTGCTGACCGGCGCACCGGCCATCCGGGATGTACTGCTCTTCCCGACGATGAAGCCGCTGGGCATGAAAGAGCACAAGTCCGCCGCCGACATCGATCTTTCCAAGGTAAAGATCGAGCCACAGTATG
>OMZN01000016.1 GCA_900315555.1 uncultured Eubacteriales bacterium | reverse complement strand
CTTTGTGTAAAATAGCTATGTTTTGAGTCGTTTTGACTTGAATATAAAAATACTTGTCAAGGGCAAGAGAAAGGAGAATGTAATGCCTACAATTAATCAATTGGTTCGCAAAGGCAGAAAGTCGAGCGTCAAAAAGTCGACGGCACCGGCTCTGGGAAAAGGAATGAACTCCCTGAGGAGGGTGGCGACCGACGTAAACTCCCCGCAGAAGAGAGGCGTTTGCACCTCGGTCAAGACCGTGACGCCCAAAAAGCCTAATTCGGCGCTGAGAAAGGTTGCCAGAGTTCGTCTGACCAACGGCATCGAAGTCACCGCGTACATCCCGGGCATCGGCCACAATCTGCAGGAGCACAGCGTTGTCCTGATCAGAGGCGGCAGAGTCAAGGATCTGCCTGGTGTCAGATACCATATCGTCAGAGGCACACTGGATACGGCCGGCGTGGCGGATCGTGGACAGTCCAGATCCAAGTACGGCGCAAAGAGACCGAAGAAAAAATAGCACGCGATCGGACCAATAGCCCTTGATATCATGATATCAGGCGCCGCGGCTCTAAAAGGAAAAGTGACGGTTTAGAGTCGAGTACCGATCCGTGCCAGTATTGGCAAGGAGGGAAGAGACGTGTCAAGAAAAGGAAACATCCCCAAGCGCGAAGTGCTGCCCGATCCCGTATACGGGAGTGTCGTCGTCGCCAAGCTGATCAACAGCATCATGCTGGACGGCAAAAAAGGCACGGCGCAGGCCATCGTCTACGATGCCTTTGACATGATCAAAGAGCAGACTGGCGAGGAACCGCTTGAAGTATTCGAAAAAGCAATGAACAATATCATGCCTGTCCTGGAAGTCAAGGCAAGACGTGTTGGCGGTGCCAACTATCAGGTTCCGGTAGAGGTCAGACCGGAGAGAAGGCAGACCCTGGCATTGCGCTGGCTGACGGCATTCACCAGAGCCAGAGGGGAAAAGAAAATGTACGAGAAGCTGGCCAATGAGCTGATTGATGCATCCAACAATACCGGTGCATCTGTCAAGAGAAAAGAAGACACACACAAGATGGCAGAGGCAAACAAGGCGTTTGCACACTTCAGATGGTAACTGCATCGAAGAGCGGAAAGGAGGTATATCCGGATGCCTAGAAGTTTTCCTTTGGAAAGAACAAGAAATATCGGTATCATGGCACACATTGATGCCGGCAAGACAACAGCTACTGAGCGCATCCTGTTCTATACAGGAAAGACGCACAAGATCGGTGAGACACACGATGGCGCTGCGCAGATGGACTGGATGGATCAGGAGCAGGAAAGAGGTATCACCATAACCTCTGCTGCTACGACCTGCCAGTGGAAAGATACGCGAATCAATATTATTGATACACCGGGACACGTGGACTTTACAGTCGAGGTAGAGCGTTCCCTGCGTGTTCTGGACGGTGCTGTCACCGTGCTCTGTGCTAAGGGCGGTGTAGAGCCGCAGTCTGAAACCGTATGGAGACAGGCGGAGAAGTACAACGTCCCCAGGATGATCTTCGTCAACAAGATGGATATCATGGGCGCCAACTTCTACCATGTTGTGGACATGGTGAAGGACAGACTGAAAGCCAACGCCGTGCCGGTGCAGCTGCCGATCGGTGCGGAATCAACCTTCGTCGGTATCGTGGACCTGATCACCATGAAGGCCGAGGTCTACGAGGATGACCTGGGCAAGGTCATCGATGAGGAAGAGATTCCCGCAGATATGATGGAAAAGGCACAGGAATGGCATGAGAAGCTGATCGAATCGGTTGCCGAGACCGATGAAGCTCTGATGGAAAAGTACCTGGAAGGGGAAGAACTGACAGAGCAGGAGATCAAGAAGCAGATCAGAAAGATGACCATCGCCAACGAGATGGTGCCTGTGACCTGCGGATCGGCATACAAGAACAAGGGCGTACAGATGCTGCTGGATGCCATTGTTGACTACATGCCCTCCCCGGTGGACATTCCCCCGATCAAGGGCATCGATCCTGAGACCGATGAGGAAGTCGAGAGAAAGGCGGACGACAAGGGTCCCTTCGCAGCCCTGGCTTTCAAGATCATGGCTGACCCCTATGTGGGCAAACTGGCATTCTTCCGTGTTTATTCCGGCACGCTGGAATCCGGATCCTATGTCTACAACTCCACAAAGGGCAAGAAGGAAAGGATCGGAAGAATCCTGCAGATGCATGCCAACAAGCGGGCTGAGATTGACAAGGTCTATTCCGGCGACATTGCTGCTGCAGTAGGTCTGAAAGATACAACGACAGGTGATACCCTCTGCGATGAGGAGCATGAAGTCATTCTGGAATCCATGGAATTCCCGGATCCTGTTATCGAGATCGCTATCGAGCCCAAGACGAAGGCCGGCCAGGAAAAGATGGGCATTGCCCTTGCCAAGCTGGCTGAGGAAGATCCTACGTTCAAGACCTATACCAATGAGGACACCGGACAGACGATCATCGCCGGCATGGGTGAGCTTCACCTGGAGATCATCGTCGACAGACTGCTCCGTGAATTCAAGGTTGAGGCCAATGTCGGCAAGCCGCAGGTTTCCTACAAGGAGACACTGACCCAGCCTGCCGATGTGGATTACAAATACGCAAAGCAGACGGGCGGACACGGTCAGTACGGACATGTCAAGATCAAGGTCTATCCGCGCAAGCCGGGCGAAGGCTTCGAGTTTGTCAACTCGATCGTCGGCGGTGCCATCCCCAAGGAATACATCCCCAAGGTGGAAGATGGTATCAGAGAAGCGATGGAAAACGGTCCCATTGCGGGCTACCAGGTGGTAGATGTCGGCGTAGAGCTCTACGATGGATCCTATCACGAAGTCGACTCTTCGGAGATGGCTTTCAAGACGGCCGGCTCCATGGCCTTCCGTGAGGCCTGCAAGAAGGGAAAACCGGTCATGCTGGAGCCTGTATTCAAGGTGGAAGTGACCGTTCCCGAAGAATACATGGGCGATGTCATCGGCGACATCAGCGGCCGCAGAGGCCGGATCGAAGGTTCGGATATGAACAACGGCGCCGTAGCTGTGCGCGGTTACGTGCCCCTTTCGGAGATGTTCGGCTATGCCACCGATCTGCGTTCCAAGACGCAGGGCAGAGGTGTATACGTCATGCAGTTCGATCACTTCGACAAACTGCCTGACAACCTGGTCGAGAAAATCAACAAGTAAACGAGGAGGATAGAAAAAATGGCAAAAGAGAAATTTGAAAGAACAAAGCCGCATATCAATATCGGTACCATTGGCCATGTTGACCATGGCAAAACAACTCT
>OMZN01000014.1 GCA_900315555.1 uncultured Eubacteriales bacterium | reverse complement strand
GGCTTCACGCCCACGGCCGCCGACTACGACAAGCTCATCGCTGCCGTCAGCGACTATACAGAACTATTCGAGGTGCAGGCCCCGGTGATGCGGCAGGAACAGACCATGTAAGGGGGGCTTTCTCATGTTTATATGGGACTTCGTGGCCTCGACCATTCTGTCCGAGATCCTTGACTGGTTCTACGGCCAGATCATCGGCTTCCTTGGTAATTTCTTCGAGCAGATGGGCAATATGGGCGTGGAGCTGTTCGAGCTGACATGGGTACAGGCCATCGTCCAGTTCTTTTCCCATCTGGGCTGGGCGCTCTTCGGCGTGAGTCTTGTGGTCTGCGCCTTTGAGTGCGGGATCGAATACTCCTCCGGCAGAGGAAACATCAAGCAGACGGCTCTGAACGCCCTCAAGGGCTTCATGGCGGTGTCGCTGTTTACCACAGTCCCGGTACGCCTCTATGCGCTGTCTGTCTCGCTGCAGGGAACGCTCTCCCGCGCCATCACCGGCTACAGCACCATCGGCGAGATTGCCACGAATATGCTCACGGAATTTGATGGTGTTGAAAGCCTCGTGGACATGACGGAGCAGCATATTTCGAGCTTCGGAACAATCACCAGCCCGCTCATGATCCTGTTCTGCATCATCCTCATGGCCTATGCCGTGATCAAGGTGTTCTTCGCCAACCTCAAGCGCGGCGGTATTCTGCTCATCCAGATTGCCGTGGGGAGCCTTTATATGTTCAGCATCCCCCGTGGCTACGGCGACGGCTTCGTACAGTGGATGAAGCAGGTCATCGGACTGTGCCTGACAGCGTTTTTACAGGCGACGATCCTTGTGGCGGGGTTGATGGTCTTTCGGTCGCACGCCCTGCTGGGGCTCGGCCTGATGCTGTCGGCCGGTGAAGTGCCGCGCATTGCGGGAGCATTTGGCCTGGATACGACCACAAAGGCAAATATCATGTCTGCGGTCTACACAGCGCAGGCGGCGGTCAATACCACAAAGACCATCGCCGCAGCTGCCGCTGCATAAGGCAGGAGGCGGAATATGATCACCATGGGAAGTCTCTTCGATGGGATTGGAGGTTTCCCCTTGGCCGCTGTCCGCTGCGGTATCGTGCCGCTGTGGGCAAGTGAGATCGAAGCCTTTCCCATCGCAGTAACAGCACTGCGTTTTCCCGGCATGATCCATGTCGGGGATATTACAAAACTGAACGGAGCAGAGCTGCCGCCTGTAGATATCATCTGCGGGGGCAGCCCTTGCCAGGATCTGTCCATTGCCGGAGCGCGCGCAGGACTTGCCGGTGAACGCTCCGGTCTTTTTATGGAACAGGTCAGAATCGTGAAGGAGATGCGAAATGAAAGCAAACGAAACAGCGGATCAGATATGCTTATTCAGCCCCGATTCCTCGTGTGGGAAAACGTCCCCGGCGCCTTCTCCAGCGGGGAGCCAAAGGGCGAGGACTTCCGCATCGTTTTGGAAGAAATCGTCCGAATTGACTGCAGCCCCGTTTCAATTCCTCAATCTGACGCCGGGGCATGGAAATCTGCTGGGGGAATTCTATTGGGAGGAGCGTTCTCCTTATGTTGGAGAGTCCTTGACGCTCAATACTGGGGTGTCGCCCAAAGACGCAATCGAATCTTCCTTGTCGCAGATTTTGGAGGACTCGCCGCCTTCCAAGTATTATTTGAGCAAGACTGCCTGTCTTGGTATCCTGCGCCGTGCCTCGGAGCGTGGGAAGGAGCTGCCGCCGCAGCTCAAGACGGCGCTGCAGATGCAGGCGGGACTGATCCCGACACAAGAGAACCTCCATGATATAATTGCTTTTGCCGCGAATCAACGGGATGAAGTACGGGATCTCCATGATGTAGCCGGCGCGTTGGACGCGCAGCCGGGAATGAAGCAACAGACCTTCGTCACACAGCCGCATGCGCCAGTTGCCGCTTTCAGTGCCGGAGCCGGCGCCAGCGCGGGAGGTATCGGCTATACGCCAGAGGGGACGCCCACATTAAAGGGCGGTGAAGGCGGCAACATGGTGCCCGCCGTTCTGTGCCTCACCGACCAGGGCGGAAAGCGCATGGAAGCGCATGAGGAAGTTGCCGGGACGCTTCGCTCGCAGGAGCATGGACACCAGCCGCTGGTGCTGGCGTCTCAACAGGGTGGCGCGGAAATCGGCGTCGGTCTATGTCCGACCATCACATCGGCAGCGGGAACCAGCGGCAACAACCAGCCAGTCCTGTTTGAGAATCATGGTATCGACAGCCGTTATACCGGACCGCACCCCATAGCGCCCACCATGTCTGCCCGCTACGGCACAGGCGGCAACAATGTTCCGCTCATCGGACAGGAGGAGCCGGAATCTTACTGCATCGTCGGCAATGCCATCGACCGACAACCGCAGAACGGCGGCAACGGCAAGGGCTACCAGCCGGACATCGCATATACCCTGACCGGAATGGATCGGCACGCCGTGTTCAGCCGCCAGCGGGTAGACTTGTTCAAGGACGATGACGTCGCCTCTACCGAAAGCGCCAGACAGCACAAGGATGCCACCGACCTTGTCATTGAGCATGCCGGTTCACATCTCATCCGCCGCCTGACGCCGCTGGAATGTGAGCGGCTGCAGGGCTTCCCCGACGGATGGACGGACATTGAGGGCGCGTCTGACTCGGCAAGGTACAAGGCGCTGGGCAACAGCGTAGCCATCCCCTGTGTGGAGTACGTCATGGCGGGAATCGCCGCCGTGCTGTCAAATATCCCTCCGGGCAGCCTTGACTGTGGGGGTTAAATCAGGGTATAATACACTCAAAGCCAAAAAGTAAGAGGGTGTGTTTATGCCCACAGCAGAACAGATGAACAGGATCGCAGAGCTCACGGCGCAGATCGCAGAGCTCCCAAAGGGATATATCTCGCAGAAAACCATTGGCGGGAAGATGTATTTCTATCACCAATGGTCAGAGCAGGGGCAGAAGCAAAGCAAGTACCTGCATGACAGCGAGATCGAGCCGCTGACGAAGCAAATTGAGCTAAGGAAGCGACTTCAGGCAGAATTGCGAGAGCTGCGGACAGGCCGAAAGTCAATGCAAAGCGAGGTGGCGCAGATGAAATGCGTCCTGATGCATAAAACAATTCCCGTTGCGCAAATCGAGCTGGACGATGTGTCCGGCTTCATTCAGAAGATCGATGCCGTTTATGCGCCGGAGCATCTTCCAGTCGGCGTGCCGATCCGCCAGGGCCGCGTCGACCGTGCCGGGCTGAACGACTGGTGGACGGAACGCTCCATCCCGGCGAGCCGCAGCGGC
>OMZN01000044.1 GCA_900315555.1 uncultured Eubacteriales bacterium | reverse complement strand
CGGCGTGATGGAATTGGCAGACGTGCGGGATTCAAAATCCCGTGGTGGCAACACCGTATGGGTTCGACCCCCATCGCCGGCACCAAAGATTTGAAGTAACCAAGGAGGGTTTTGTTATGCAGTCAGCTAGTGGCATTATTCTGTTAGTGGTCATGATCGTGGTTATGTATTTCCTTCTGATTCGTCCCCAGAGGAAGCGGGAGAAGGAAACAAACGCCATGCGCAGCTCGATTAAGGTGGGTGATCAGATTATCACCATCGGCGGTATCTGCGGCAAGGTTGTCAAGACCAAAGAGGAATCTCTGGTGCTGCAGGTGGGTGCGGGACATGACAGAACACGCTTTGAGATTATGCGGTGGTCCGTTTCCAAGATTGTGTCCAGCGAGGAAGCAAGGAACCGCGATAAGGAAGAGCAGATCGAAGAGGAGATGCCCAAAAAGAAAAAGGCTGCCCCAAGGCGGATGAAGAGGCAGGCAGAGCCTGAAACCGAAGAGGCTGAGGCCGAAGAACCGGATCAGGCAGAGGTTGAGGAGACTGCTGAAGAACCACAGGCCGAGACAGCTGATGATGCAGAAGAAGCTAAGGCTGAGGAAGAATAACAAGGATCTCAGGTAATACTATAAATCCGGCGGAATTAACCGCCGGATTTATTTGTTGCCCTTGTACATGCTGGACAAACGTTGTAAAATAGATTGGATTAATTATTTTTTTATTAAGGGAGTAAACGAATTAATGAAGAGCATGAAGGCGAAACGGATGCTTGCGATCATCGTGCTCGTCATCCTTGTCTTCGGATGGGTACTGACGATCTGGGGCATTCCGGGCACCAGTGTGAAGCCGATCAAGAACAAGATCCAGCTGGGACTGGATATCAAGGGCGGTGTGTATGTTGTCCTTAAGGCGAACAATACGGATCAGTACTCCGACAGCAAGCTGGCCGAGCTGATGGATCAGACGAAGTCGGTTGTGGAAAACCGTGTTGACCAGATGGGGCTGTCCAATCCAAACGTGGCGGTCGAGGGAAAAGATCGGATCCGCGTGGAGCTGCCCGGTGTGACGGATGCCAATGAGGCCATCGAACAGATCGGCAAGACGGCGCAGCTGAAGTTCACGATGGCGGATCAGCGATTTGTACTGGACGGCGGTGCGGTGAAAGATGCCAAGTCAGGGACGAGTCAGGAAGGAAAGGGCTATGTAGTCAACCTGGAGTTTGACAAAAAGGGAGCCAAGGCCTTTGAGGATGCCACTGCACTGGCGCTGAAGAATACCGTCGAGCCCAACGTTGACAAAAGCCTCTGCGAGGACGGGCAGGACGTGAAGAGTGATCAGATCCTGATTTGGCTTGACAACAGGATCATTTCCCATCCTTCCGTCAATGAGGTGATCAGTGGCGGCAAGTGCGAAATCAGCGGCAATTTCACGCAGAAGGAAGCCTCTAATCTGGCGGCTTTGATTCGCGGCGGTTCGCTTCCTCTTGAGATGGAGGAAATCCAGTCCTCCTCACAGACGGCGCAGATCGGCATGAACGCATTCAACAACTCGGTGAAGGCCGGCATCATCGGCATCATCATCATCTTTGTCCTGATGCTTATCGCTTACGGCATCATGGGTGTGGCAGCGGATCTTTCCCTGGCACTCTTTGTGTTCATGATTCTGGGCGGCATGGCGATGATGGGAAGCGTGCTGACCTTGTCGGGCATTGCCGGCATCATTGTCACCATCGGTATGGCAGTGGATGCCAACGTCATTATCTTTACGAGAATACGTGAGGAGATCAGTGCCGGCAAGAGTATCCGTGTTGCCGTGCAGCAAGGATACAAGCGGGCACTCCCGGCGGTCATCGACTCGCAGGTGACCACGCTGATCGCAGCGGTCATTCTGTATCAGATCGGTACGAGTGCCGTTAAGGGCTTTGCCTGGACATTGATGGTTGGTACCATATGCAGCGTTATTACCGGTGCGCTGATATCACAGATTTTCCTCAACGTGATTGCAGGCAGCAGGCGGCTGGCAACCAACAAGTTCTTCGGCATGAAGGAGGACGGCACGGCTGCCTTCCAGATCAAACACCAGTTCAAATTCGTGGACCACAGAAAGATCTGGTACAGTATCAGTATCTGCATTATTGCGGTTGGCCTGGTTTTCTTCCTGGTCAGGGGCTTTAACTACGGTATTGATTTTACCGGCGGTACCATGCTGGAATTTGATACTGGCAAGCAGGTGTCTGTGCGGCAGATTGACAAAGTTATGGAGCGCCATGACATCAATACACGGCAGATGCAGGTTACGTATTCCGGAGATCATAAGGAACAGGTGACCATCAAGACGAACGAGTCGCTAGGCAAGGATGCACGGCAGGTGATCATCGATGATATGCAGAAGACATTCCATCTGGATGATGATGCCGTGCTGGCGAGTGAACACTTCGGCGCCAGTGTGGGCAAGGAGCTCAAGAAGAACGCTCTCAAATCGATTCTTCTTGCAGCCATCGGCATGCTGATCTATATTCGCCTCCGCTTCCGCAAGTGGAAATTCGGCGCAGCGGCGCTGCTGGGGGTTGTGCACGACGTGCTGGTGATGATGGCCTTCTATGCCATCTTCCGCATTACGGTCAATAACCCGTTCATTGCGGCGGTGCTGACGGTCTTCGGTTATTCGATTAACGATACGATCGTAATCTTCGACCGGATCAGAGAAAACCTGCATCTGGTCAGACGGGGCAATGTTATCGGCATCCTCAACACAAGTATCAACCAGACATTGTCCAGGTCATTGATGACCTCGATCACGACGTTGATCGTGATGGTTCCGCTGGTGATTCTGGGAGGCTCGGCTATTCGTGAATTCGTGGTACCTCTGATGATCGGTGTGGCTGCGGGTACGCTTTCGTCGATCTTTGTCTGTACGCCGCTCTATTATGAGATGTCCAAGGGAGAACATCGTTCCCGGTACGAGCGCGAGCGGCTGCGGCAGGAGAGAAAGAAGAGAAAGGCACTGGAGGAAGCCGATGATCCTTATGCAGAGCAGCGGCTTGCGCGCGCAGAGGAACGAGAAAAGCAGGCCGAAAAGCAGCGGCAGCAGGAAGAGTTAGAAAGACAGCAGGAAAGAAAGATCTCTGCAGAAGATACAGCACATGCTCATGGCAGCAGAAAGAAGTCTCGCAGAGAGAGAAAGAACGGACAGTAGTCCTCAAAGGAAGGGATTTCTTTAGATGGAAACAAGGCAGGCGTTTCTGGACAGCATCAAGGCGTATAACGCCAGCTATAATATGGATCTGATCGGCCGGGCATATGATGTTGCCGCCAGGATGCACGAGGGCCAGTACCGAAAGTCTGGTGAAAAGTACATCATCCATCCCATGGAGGTGGCCAAGATCCTTGCCAACCTGGGGATGGACGAAGAGACCATTGTTGCCGGGCTGCTGCACGATGTGATCGAAGATACACCCTATACCGATGAGGATCTGATCAGGGACTTCGGCGAGCGTATCGACTTGATGGTTGAGGGTGTCACCAAGCTGGCCTCCCTCAAGTTTGAGACCAAAGAGGAGCGGCAGGCAGAGTCTCTGCGCAAGATGTTTCTGGCCATGAGCAAGGACATCCGTGTGCTGATTATCAAGCTGGCAGACCGGCTGCACAATCTTCGGACCATCAACTACATGAGCGAGCAGCAGATCAAGACCAAGTGTCAGGAGACGCTGGATATCTATGCGCCGCTCGCCAGCCGGCTGGGTATCTTCACCATGAAGTTTGAGCTCGAAGATACGGCGATGAAGTATCTTTATCCCAAGGAGTATGCCTACATCGCCCAGAAAGTCAACGCCAAGAAGTCCGAACGGGAGGCGATGATTGAAAGGATCCTTGACAAGATCCGTCATACCCTCGATGACATGGGCATGAACTATGAAACATATGGGCGGTCCAAGCATTTTTACAGCATCTTTCGCAAGATGCGGGATCAGCACAAGACCATCGATGAAATTTTTGATTTGATAGCGGTTCGTGTCATCGTGGAAACCGTCAAGGACTGTTATGCGGTGCTGGGTGCGGTGCATACCATGTGGACACCGATTCCGGGCAGGTTCAAAGATTATATTGCGATGCCCAAGCCCAACATGTATCAATCACTGCATACCACGGTGATCGGTCATCAGGGCAAGCCTTTCGAGATCCAGATACGCACCTATGAGATGCATCGGGTGGCAGAATATGGTATTGCTGCTCACTGGAAATATAAGGAAGGCATTACCAAGGACAACGAAGAGATGAAGATGTCCTGGCTCAGACAGGCTCTGGAATGGCAGAAGGACACCAACA
This sequence comes from uncultured Eubacteriales bacterium, assembly GCA_900315555.1. Lineage (GTDB taxonomy): Bacteria > Bacillota > Clostridia > Peptostreptococcales > Anaerovoracaceae > RUG100. The sequence continues at coordinate 39,585 of OMZN01000044.1, read as the reverse complement.
ATCCTTCGGAATTCATGGATGCCCTCAAGGTCGATCTTTTTGTCAATGAGGTCTATGTTTTCACGCCCAAGGGCGATGTGATGGAACTGCCGGCGGGTGCGACGCCGCTTGACTTTGCCTTCAAGATCCATTCCGATATCGGGGCCAAATGCATCGGTGCCCGGGTTAACGGAAAAATGGTGCCCATCGATCACCAGCTGGAAAATGGTGATATCGTGGAGATTATGACCTCTGCCAATGCCAGCGGGCCTTCCATCGACTGGCTGAAGATCGCTAAGAGCTCGACCGCACGTACGAAGATACGGCAGTGGCTCAAAAAGCAGGACAAGAATGACAATGTGGATCGGGGCAAGGACGATCTGGATAAGTATATCCGCCGCAAGGGTTATGACCCGGCGCAGGTGATGAAGAATGCCTTCGTGCTTCGGGCGGCCAAGGAGATGGGATGTTCGAATGCGGAGGAATTCTATACGCAGATCGCCAACGGCGGGACGATGGCCGGCAGGGCTGCCAATCTTCTCTTTGCGTATTATGAGGAAGAACGTGCCGAAGAAACGAAGAAACAGGAGAACACTGAAGAGAACCTGACAGGTGCGGCCAAGCCGCGGCGCAAACGGCACGAAGAACGCGACTCCATCGGCGTCGTGGTGGAAGGCATGGACGGCCTGATGCTTCGCATGGCGAGATGCTGCAACCCTGTACCCGGTGATGAAATTATCGGCTACATCACCAAGGGACGGGGGATCTCCGTCCATCGGGTGGACTGTGTCAATATTCTCTCTCTGGCGCCTGACGAGAGGGACCGGCTGATCAATGTGGAGTGGGATACTAATCGTGATACATCCTATGAAGCAGATATCACCGTGCTTGCCGAGGACAGGAAGGGGCTGTTTTCTGATCTGTCCCGTGTCTGTGAATCCATGGACGTCCATATCAGCGGCGTGAATACCAAGAAGACGGACGTGCACGAGCTGCGGATCATCCTGACACTGTCCATTGAAGACATCGATCAGATGCAGAAACTGCTGCGGACGCTGCGCAGCACCCAGGGCGTGATTAACGTATATCGTACCGGTGCATAAGACCGGGCAGAGAAGGAGAATGACACCATGAAGATCAAACTGATTCCCAGCGGTCCCCTGCAGGTCAACACTTATCTTGTCTGGGACGAAGAGAGCCATAAGGGCTTTATCGTAGATCCCGGCGGCTTTGATGCGAGGATGACCAAGGCGATCGAGGACGACAATATAGAACTGTGCTATGTGATACTGACCCATGAACATGCTGACCATATCGGCGGGGCGGAGGCCTGCCTTGCGGCTTATCCGAAGGCCAAGCTTGTCTTTGCTGAAGCGGCTAAGCCTTACATGGCCAATGCACCTCTTGATCTGCAGGGAAAAGGCGAGACAGCGCACCTCTTTCCCGATATTGCCGTAAAAGATGAAGATCACCTGCAGGTAGGCAGCATGGATCTTCGGTTTCTGATGACGCCCGGGCATACCAAAGGCGGTATGTCCATTGTAGTCGGCAAGGTGTGCTTCTGCGGGGACACGCTGTTCCGCCAGTCCATCGGACGCACCGACTTTGCCGGCGGATCCTACAAGGAAATCATGGAATCCATACGAAACAAACTTTTCACATTACCTGATGATACCCTGGTGCTGCCGGGGCATATGGAGAAAACCAGCATAGGCTGGGAAAAGGAGAACAATCCCTTTGTCGTATAATATTTTGATTGAACAGGCGTACGATCTGCATCAGTACGAAGAATTGATTCTGGAGTTCCTGCGTCCGGAAGAGTATCAGATCACTGATGATCCGGCCGTGGCGGCAGACTGGGATCATGTGGACATTCCGGTCAAGGACTTTGGCGACCATAATCAGGTCAAGAGGATGCTGTATATGTTCCTTGCCGAGATAACGGGAAAGAAACCGCCCTGGGGAATCCTCACCGGTGTACGGCCGGTCAAGCTGGCCGGCGAAATGACGGATGCTTACGGCGAAGAACGAGCGGCGGGCATGCTTCGCAGCGCCTATCTGCTGGATGACAAAAAGGCTGATCTGGTGCAGCAGATTCTCAAGCGCCAGCGGCATACGTTCGGCCGGCCGGGCAAAGAGTCGGCCGGGATCTATATCGGCATTCCGTTCTGCCCCAGCCGCTGTCTTTATTGTTCCTTTGCTTCCAATCAGGTGGGTGCGGAGGAGATCGCACGGTATCTGCCGGCGCTCTTTAAGGAAATGCGGGCAAGTGCCGAGCTGCTTTCTGCGCGCGGCTATCATGCGGAATCACTGTACATCGGCGGCGGCACGCCCACCAGCCTGACGGCGGAGCAGCTGGACGAACTGCTGACACTGGCGGAGGACTGCTTTGGCACGGAACTGTGGGAGGAGACGGTGGAAGCCGGCCGCCCCGATACCATCGACAGCGAAAAGCTTGAGGTGATGGCGGCGCACCGGGTAAGCCGCATCAGCATCAATCCACAGACTATGCACGATGCCACGCTGCAGAGGATCGGAAGGAATCACACGGTTGCCGATACTCTGCGGGCCTTTGAGGCGGCAAGAAAAGCCCAGATCCGCGATATCAACATGGATCTCATTGCAGGCCTTCCGGGCGAAACAGAGAAAGACTTCGAAGAGTCGCTGCGGCAGGTTATTGAACTGGAGCCAGAGAACATTACGATCCATTGTCTGGCGGTCAAGCGGGCTTCCAGGCTGCGCCTTGTAGATGAGAACTATCATTACGAGCATGCGGGGATCACGGCGGCGATGCTTTCGGCGGCGCAGGCCGCCATGGCGACAGCCGGATACGAACCATATTACCTGTACCGGCAGAAGCACATGGCCGGCAGCCTCGAAAACATCGGCTACACCAAAGGCGGCTGCGACAGCTGCTATAATGTACGCATTATGGACGAGCATCAGACCATCTGCGCCATGGGAGCAGGCGGCATGAGCAAGGTTTACTATCCTGAAGAAAACCGCCTGGAGCGTGTGCCCAACGTGACCAACTACGAACAGTACATCGACAGGATCGATGAAATGATACAGAGGAAGAAAGATAACTGGAATTGGAGGAAATGACATGCTGACCAAAGCACCCAAGGGGACGAAGGATATTCTTCCTTCAGAGGTTTATAAATGGCAATACGTCGAACAGGCTTTTGCAGAGATCTGCCGGCGTCACGGCTTCGGCGAGATCAGAACTCCGGATTTTGAGCATACAGAGCTGTTCAAGCGGGGTGTCGGCGGAACGACCGACATCGTGCAGAAGGAAATGTATACCTGGGAACAGGCCAAGCGTAGTCTGACCCTGCGTCCGGAGGGCACCTCGCCGGTGGTGCGGGCGATGGTGGAGCACAAGCTTTATGCTGAGCCGCAGCCGCTGAAGTTTTACTATGATATTCCCTGCTTTCGTTACGAAAAGCCGCAGGCCGGCCGTCTGCGCGCCTTTCATCAGTTCGGCGTGGAGGTATTCGGCACCGACAGCATGATGGCTGACGCAGAGGTTATTGCCCTGGCGCAGGAGTTCCTGGCGGCGATGGGGATCGAAAACATCGAACTCAGGATCAACAGCATCGGCTGCCCCGCATGCCGGGAAGACTACAAGAAGGCCCTGCGGGAATTCCTGGCGCCCAAGTACGATCAGCTTTGCGATACCTGCAAGAGCCGCTATGAAACAAATCCCATGCGCATTCTGGACTGCAAATCTCCTGAGGATCAGGCGCTGGTCAAGGGTGCGCCCCGTATGCTTGATTATCTTTGCGATGACTGCCGGGCAGCCTTTGAAGAGCTGAAAGCGGATCTTGATGCCATGCATATTGCTTACACCGTGGATGCAGGGATCGTTCGGGGACTGGATTATTATACAAAAACCGCTTTCGAGTTTGTCACCGACACGATCGGCGCCCAGGGGACAGTCTGCGGCGGCGGACGCTATGATCATCTTGCCGAAGAGATTGGCGGACCGGCCATCCCCGGTGTCGGTTTCGGGCTGGGTATCGAACGCCTCCTGATCACTATGGAAGCGGCAGGGGTGGAGATACCGCACCGGAAGGGAGCGGATGCCTCCCTTGTCTACATGGGTGATGCGGCGCGCAGAGAATGCCTCTCCCTGCTGCGCAGTCTCCATGCAGAGGGACTGCATGCAGAAATGGATATGATGGCGCGCAATGTAAAAAATCAGTTTAAGTACGCGGATCGGATCGGCGCCAGGTACGCTGTGGTGATCGGTGACAACGAAATAGAGAAAAAAGAAGTCTCGGTAAAGGATATGCAGACGGGGAAACAGGAAACAGTACCCTTTAACCGGGTTGTCAGCTATCTGAAGGAGAAGAACTAGCATGAGCGAGATCTACAAAAGAACCGGCATGTGCGGCAGCTTTACTGCCGGCAACATCGGAGAAAAGGCTGTTATCAACGGCTGGGTGGCCAAAAGAAGGAATCTGGGCGGCCTGGTGTTCTGCGACATCCGCGACAAGACCGGCATCGTGCAGGTGGTATTTGATGAAAACGTGCCCAAGGCACTGTTTGAGAAGGCCGACTCCCTGCGCAGCGAGTACGTCGTGGGCGTTAAAGGCACCGTGCGCAGGCGGGAATCCGTCAACCCGGATATTCCTACCGGTGATGTGGAAATTCTGGCGGAGGACATGGTGGTCTATGCCACTTCAGAAACACCGCCTATCTATGTGAAGGATGATGACAAGGTGGATGATAATCTCCGCCTCAAATACAGGTATCTGGATCTTCGTAAGCCCTCGATGCAGCAGAATCTGACATTTCGTCACAAAGTGACCAAGCTGACCAGAGACTTCTTCGACGCGCAGGGCTTTACGGAGGTGGAGACGCCGATGCTGATCAAGCCCACGCCGGAAGGAGCACGGGATTATCTGGTGCCCAGCAGGGTCAACCCCGGCAGCTTTTATGCGCTGCCGCAGTCACCGCAGATGTTCAAGCAGCTCCTGATGGTAGGCGGCACTGACCGGTATCTGCAGATTGTCAAGTGCTTTCGGGATGAGGATCTGCGCGCTGACCGTCAGCCGGAGTTCACGCAGATTGACATGGAGATGTCCTTTGTGGATGAGGAGGACATCTATGCTCTGCAGGAAGCGTATCTGAAAACGCTGATGAAGGAGCTGCTGGATGTGGATATTCCCACGCCCTTCCCGCGTCTGACCTGGCAGGAAGCTATGGATCGTTTCGGTTCGGACAAGCCGGATATCCGGTTCGGCTTCGAGCTGCAGAGGGTGAACGATCTCTTTGAAGGCTGCGCCTTCAAGGTCTTCAGTGACAATCTGGCGGCGGGCGGTGACATTCGGGGCATCTGTATCGACGGTGGTGCATCCCTTTATACGAGGAAGAAGATCGACAAGCTGACGGAGATGATCCGCAGCTATGGCGCCCGCGGCATGGTCTGGATCAAGAAGACAAAGGATGGCATTACCTCTTCGGTTAACAAATTCTTTTCACCGGAAGAGCTTGCCAAGGTGGCAGAACGTTTCCATGCGGGTGATGATGCTCTGATACTGCTGGTTTCCGACAAGACCAAAGTCTGCTGGGATGCGCTCGGCTTCCTTCGCCGTCATATCGCCGCTGAGATGGGACTCCTCAACGACCGGGAATTCAAGTTCCTCTGGGTCGTGGATTTCCCTGTGTTCGAGTGGAGTGAGGAAGAAGGCCGCTACATGGCTATGCATCATCCTTTCACCGCACCCAAGGAAGAGGATGTGGATCTGCTGTTCTCTGATCCCGCCAGAGCGCGCGCACGTGCCTATGACGTGGTCTTGAACGGTGTTGAGCTGGGCGGCGGCAGCATTCGTATCCATGACAGAGACCTGCAGGAGACGATGTTCCGGGCTCTGGGACTGAGCGAGAAAGAAATCCAGGAAAAGTTCGGCTTCCTGGTGGAAGCCTTTAAATACGGTGCACCGCCGCACGGCGGGCTGGCCTATGGACTGGATCGCCTGGTCATGCTGCTTACCGGTGAAAGCAGTATCCGCGAGGTGATCGCTTTCCCCAAAAATCAGGCTGCGCAGTGCATGGTCAGCGGCGCGCCGGCAGCGGCCAGCGACGACGACCTGGCAGAGCTGGGGATCCGGCTTCTGGATTCTGAGAAGGATTGATCATGGCAGGAATCGGGATTATGGGCGGTACCTTCGATCCGGTACACTGCGGGCACCTTTCTCTGGCAGAAGATGCTTTTCGGCAGGTTCCCCTTGATCAGATTCTGTTTATCCCGGCCAAGCGTTCACCCTTCAAGCTGTCCCGGGATATGGCCTCGGAAGAAGATCGGGTGGCGATGCTGCGGGCGGCTGCGGCGGAGATGGGCGACTGCTATCGCGTCTCTTCGATTGAGATCGAACGTGAAGGTGTATCCTATACGTATGAGACCCTGCGCGCCTTGCGCAGGGAGTACGCTGCGGAAGGGAAAGAAGATCCGCTGTACTTTATTACCGGTACGGATACCTATCTTAATCTGGAACTGTGGAGGAAAAGCGCGGAGATTCTCTCCACCACTGTCTTTATCGTCGGACAGCGCCCCGGCTATGAGGATGAGCGCCTGGCGGAGAAGATGCAGTATTTCCGTAAAACCTACGGCACCAGGACGCTGGTGATCGATAACCGCGAGCTGGATATTTCCTCTACGGAAATCAGACAACGTATCCGCGCGCGGGAGCCTCTTGCCGGCATGGTGCCGAAGAGTGTGGAGCAGTATATTTATGAGCACGGACTTTATCGAACAACTGAAGCAGAAGATTGAGTGCTGGCTTGCCGAAAACCTTGACACCAAGCGTCAGGGGCACACCCGGCGGGTGCGCGAAACGGCGGCACATCTGGCTAAGCGGTATGGCATCGATCCTGAGAAAGCCGATCTGGCGGCTATGATGCACGACATGTATCGCTTTCACGGTCAGCAGGAGAGGGAAGATGCTCTCGTTGACCGGCTGGGACTGCCGGCTCGTTACAAAGGGAATCTCAAGCTGGCACACAGTAAGGTGGCAGCGGCTGCCCTGGCTGCGGACTGGGGTATTCATGACCGGGAAATCCTGGATGCGGTGGCCTATCATACGACGGGGCGGGCCGGTATGCGCCCGCTGGAAAAGGTCGTCTATCTGGCTGATGCCATTGAACCGGCGCGGGATTACCCCGGCGTGGATGCACTGCGGCAGCTGGCTGAGGAGGATTTGGACCGGGCATGTCTTGCTTCGCTGGAAAGTACACTGGCTTTTGTCCGTGCCGGCGGCGAGGCAGTGGATCAGGATACAGTTCGGGCAAGAGACAGTCTGAAGGAGGAAATAAATGAACACGAGAGAAATGTCCATGCTGGCGGCGCAGGCCATTGACAGACGTAAAGGACAGGATGTGCTGGTCATTGATGTGGCTGCCAAATCTTCGTTCGCGGATTTCATGGTTCTTGGAAGCGGCGGATCTGCCCGGCAGATCGGTGCTTTGGCTGAAGAGGTGGAAGACACACTGGCCAAGGAAGGCATCCTTGTCAAGAGCATTGAAGGAAAGAAAGAATCCGGATGGATTTTAATGGATTACGGTGATATCATTGTCAACCTGATGACCGCGGAGATGCGGGCAAGATATAATATCGAAAGCGTCTGGGGCGACTGTGAGCGCCTGACTATTGATGCGATGGAATAAAACGGAAGCAGGGAAAAGAGGAAGCGGGAAAATGAAAGAAAGATACGACTTCGCGAAGATTGAAAAAAAGTGGCAGACAAAATGGGAAGAGACAGACGCCTTCAAGGTGACCGAGGATGAGAACCAGAAAAAGTACTATGTGCTTGAGATGTTTCCCTATCCTTCGGGCAAGCTGCACATGGGGCACGTCAGAAACTACTCCATTGGCGATGTGGTAGCCAGGTTCAAGAAAATGCAGGGCTTCAATGTCCTGCACCCCATGGGCTATGATTCTTTCGGACTTCCTGCGGAGAATGCTGCCATCAAGCACGGTGTGGAGCCGGCCAAATGGACCTATGAGAACATGGATGAGATGACCAGACAGCTCAAGGAGCTGGGGCTCTCCTATGACTGGGATCGTATGGTGGCCACCTGCAAGCCGGATTACTACAAGTGGATGCAGTGGATCTTCATCCAGTTTTACAAAAAAGGGCTGGCCTACAAGAAGGATAACCCGGTCAACTGGTGCCCCAGCTGCAAGACGGTGCTGGCCAACGAACAGGTCGTGGACGGCAAGTGTGAGCGCTGCGGAACGCCGGTAGGCAAGAAGAATCTTTCCCAGTGGTACTTCAAGATTACGGACTATGCGGACCGGCTGCTTTCCAATCTGGACAAGCTGCCCGGCTGGCCGGAAAAGGTCAAGACGATGCAGAAAAACTGGATCGGCAGAAGCTACGGTGCGCAGATTTCCTTCCCCATCGTGGATTCGGACAAGGTACTGGACATCTTTACGACCAGAGCTGACACCTTATATGGTGTAACCTACATGGTTATGTCGCCGGAGCATCCTTACATCGACGAGCTGGTTAAAGGAAGCGGCCTTGAAAAGGACGTTGCCGCCTACCAGGAAAAGGTACAGCATATGTCCGACATTGAGCGGACTTCCACGAGCAATGAAAAAACAGGCGTCTTTATCGGGCGCTATTGCGAAAATCCACTGACAGGAAAGAAGATTCCCATCTTTATCTCCGACTATGTTCTGATGGGTTATGGCACGGGTGCCATCATGGCGGTGCCGGCGCATGACCAGCGAGACTTTGATTTCGCAAAGAAATTCGGCTGTGACATCATCCCTGTACTGGATACGGATGATCCGGATGTGGATGTTAATAATCTGAAGGCGGCTTTCATCTCTGACGGCAAGATGATCAATTCGGGTGAATTTACCGGCATGCCCAACCGTGAGGCACTGGATAAAATCATCGATTTGCTGGAGAAAAAGGGCATCGGCAGGAAGACCACCAACTATAAGCTGCGTGACTGGCTGATCTCCAGGCAGCGCTACTGGGGTACACCGATTCCGATGATCTACTGCGAGCACTGCGGCTGGGTGCCCGAGAAGGAAGAAAATCTTCCCGTACTGCTGCCCAAGGATGTCACCTTCACGGGCAAGGGCGAGTCGCCGCTGACGACCAGCAAGACCTTTGGCAGCTGCACATGTCCTAAGTGCGGCCGGCCGGCCAGACGCGAAATGGATACCATGGATACCTTTTTGGATTCCTCCTGGTATTTCCTGCGGTACTGCGATGCGAGAAACGAGAAGGCAGCCTGGGACAAGAAGAAGACGGATTACTGGATGAATGTGGATCAGTACATCGGCGGTGTGGAACATGCCATCCTGCACCTGATGTATGCGCGGTTCTTCCAGATGGTGCTTTATGATCTGGGACTTGTTAACACTGAGGAACCCTTCCAGAATCTGCTGACGCAGGGCATGGTCCTCAAGGGATACACCGATGACAAAGGAAACTATATCGTCGGCAAAATGAGCAAGTCCATAGGCAATGTGGTCTCTCCTGAGGAAATCGTCAAGAAATACGGTGCGGATACCGCCAGACTCTTTATCCTGTTCGCGGCGCCCCCGGAACGTGAGCTGGAGTGGTCGGATCAGGGCGTGGAAGGCAGCTTCCGCTTCCTGGGGCGTGTCTATCGCTTGGTTTATGAATTCGTGGAGAAATACGGCACCGAAGGCGGAGAGCAGAAAGCACTTTCTGCGGAGGATAAGGCGCTGCGCTATGTGCTGCACACCACGATCAAGAAGGTAACCGAGGATATCGGTGACAGATTTAACTTCAATACGGCGATTAGTTCCATCATGGAGCTGGTTAACGAAATTTATAAATACAAAGACGGAGAGGTCAATGTTCCTCTGCTGCGGGAAACCATCAAAAAGCTGGTGGTGATCCTGGCGCCTTTCGTACCCCACATCACCGAAGAAATGTGGGAGCATCTGGGCGGAACCACGTCGGTTCATGAGGAAAAATGGCCTTCTTATGATGAAAAAGCTCTGGTGAAGGACACGGTGGAGATTGTCCTGCAGCTCAATGGCAAAGTCAAGGACAAGATCGCCATCCAAAACGGAGCTGGAAAGGAAGAAATGGAGAAAGCGGCTCTGGCCTCGGAGAAGATACAGGCACTGACTGAGGGAAAGAAGATCATCAAGGTGATCGCTGTCCCCGGCAGGCTGGTTAACATTGTTGCAAAATAACCGAGGGGTCAACGAGCTGCAGCAGGTTGATTTATGAGTGAAACAGAAAAGACAAGAAAGAACAGATCCGGCGGGAGAAGAGAGCAGCAGAAGCTGCGTATCGTCCCCTTGGGCGGACTCCATGAGATCGGCAAGAACATGACCTGCATCGAGTACGGCGATGAGATGATCATCATTGACTGCGGCATGTCCTTCCCGGAGGTGGAGATGTACGGCATCGATGTGGTCATTCCGGACTTTGACTACATTGCCAAGAGCGGAAAGAAGCTGCGCGGTGTCTTCATCACCCACGGTCATGAGGATCATATCGGTGCGGTGCCATACTTCGTTGAAAAGTTCCATGCCCCTATCTACGGGACTCCGCTGCCGCTGGGTTTGATCCAGACGAAGCTGGAGGAACACGGCCTTCGCGGCAATCTGATCAAGTTCAATGCCGGCAGGAAAATGAAGGCCGGCAAGTTTACGGTGCAGGCGATACGCACCACGCATTCCATCGCTGACTCGGTCTGCTACTGCATCGATACGCCGGTGGGAAAGATTTTCCATACCGGTGATTTCAAGATCGATTATACGCCAGTGGACGGCGAGCCTATTGATCTGGGCAAGCTGGCGGAGATCGGCAGAGAAGGCGTTCTGCTGATGATGGCAGATTCCACCAATGCCATCCGTCAGGGGTACACGAAGTCGGAAAAGGTAGTGGGAGAAACGCTGGGAGATATCATCCGCAAATCAGACAGCCGGATGATCATCGCCACCTTTTCTTCCAATGTGCACCGTATCCAGAAGATTATCGATAATGCGGTGGCTAACGGCCGCAAGGTGGCTGTCTCCGGCCGCAGCATGATCAAGGTGGTCGGTCTGGCCGTGGATTTAGGCTACCTCAGGATTCCAAAGAATACGCTGGTGGATATCAACAAGACAAAGGGAATCCCTGACAACAAGCTGGTGATCATCACGACAGGGAGCCAGGGCGAGCCGATGAGCGCACTGGCCAGGATGGCGACCAACGATCATAAAGCGGTGCAGATCAAGAGAGGCGATCAGATCGTCCTCTCATCGAATCCAATCCCGGGCAATGAAAAGCTGGTGGCGAATGTAGTCAACCGCCTTATTGAAAAGGGCGCGCAGGTGATCTATTCTGACATCGCCGAGACGCATGTTTCAGGGCATGCCTGTGCAGAGGAACTCAAGCTGATTCATTCCCTGATCAAGCCAAAGTATTTCATGCCGGTACATGGTGAATTCCGTCACCTTGTAGCACACGCTGATATTGCAAGGGGCCTTGGAATGCCTGAAAACAGGATTTTCCTGCTGGAGAACGGCGACTGCCTGGAGCTGACCAAGCGCTCGGCCCGCCACATTCACGAATTCACTTCGGCGGAGGGCATCATGGTTGACGGCCTTGGTGTCGGCGATGTGGGGAGCGTGGTTATGCGCGACCGTCATCTGCTTTCGGAGTCGGGTCTGATCGTCGTCGTGGCCAGCGTTGACAAGTCCGGCAAGCGCGTGCTCTCCGGACCGGATATCATTTCCCGGGGATTTGTCTATGTTCGGGAGAACGAGGATTTGATTGAACAGGCGCAGAAGGTTGCCCGCCGGGCGCTGAATCGCAGCATTTCCACCGGCCATACTGACTGGAACGAGATGAAGGCTGCCGTGCGGGACGACCTGAGAAGCTTTATCTACAGCAGAACAGAAAGGAGCCCGGTCATCCTGCCTATCTTCATGGAAGTATAAGCGATGCGGGCGCGAGGTGAACGATGAACGTATACGAAGAGGCGCACAATCTGGAGCAGGCTATCAAGGAATCGGAAGAATATCGTCAGATGAAGGCGGCACAGCAAAAGATGGAGCAGAATCCCAAGGTGAAGCAGATGGTGGAGGACTTCCGCCAAAAGCAGATCGCTGTGCAGGCCAAGCAGATGATGGGAGAGCAGGTGGCGCAGGAAGCCATGCAGGCAGTTTCGGATCTGTATGCCGTCGTCATGCAGGATCCCTCCGCTGCAGAATATCTTCAGTGTGAGATGCGGTTTGGGGTCATGATGCAGGACGTTTACAAAATCCTGGGCGATCTGATGTCCTTTGACCAATAAGCTTTTGGCAGGCTGCCGGCTCCTGCCTGCGTGTGGTCAAAGACCTGCGCCCGTGCAGCGGTGCGGTGCGGCGCCGCTTTCAGCGGGCGCATGCTTGCAATAGCGCATGGTTTTGCTATAATATGTATCGAATGAACGCGAAAAACGTTTCGAGGAAACGACGCTGATGGATAGAGAATGGAGAATGGAAAATGATTTATGCAGGTGATTTCAGAAAAGGCATGACCTTCGAACTCAATGGGGAGCCTCATGTAGTGTTGGACTTTCAGCACGTTAAGCCGGGCAAAGGTGCGGCTTTTGTCAGAACCAAGTACAGAAACATTCTGACCGGCGCCACCAGAGAGGAAGCCTTCAATCCGGATCAGAAGTTTAATCAGGCGCACATCGAGACCAGGAAGATGCAGTACCTCTACACCGATGGCGAACTGTACTACTTCATGGATGATCAGACCTATGAACAGATCCCTATCAGCGCTGAGATGGTGGAAGATGCCATCAAATATCTGCGCGAGAACGATGAGGCAACCATCAAATTCTACAATGATGCGCCCTTCCTTGTGGAGGCACCGAACTTTGTGGACCTGAAGGTTATCGAGACGGAGCCGGGCGTCAAGGGCGATACAGCCACCAACGTAACCAAGGCCGCGACCGTGGAGACCGGCGCTGTGATCCAGGTGCCCATTTTCATCGAAGAGGGTGAAGTGATTCAGATCGATACCCGCTCCGGTGAATACCTCGGCCGTTCCAAATAGGAATGCCGAAAGCCGAAGAAGGCCTATGATGACGATGATGAAGGACGGATGCCCGTGCCCGTGCGGCGGCATCCGTCTGTTAGTAACAGATTGATGAAACGAGAACAAAAGAAACAACATCGTGCCGGTGTTCGTATTGCGGTGGCTGTCATTTTGGCCTGCCTGATCGTACTGACCGGTCTGTGGGTGATGGGGCGGCCTGTAGGCGGCGCCAAAGGCAAGTCTGTCCTGGTGGAAATTCCTGCCGGAAGCTCGGCCAAAACGATTGCATCAACGCTCAAGGATAAATCCTTGATTCGCTCGGAGACGGTTTTCATGCTGCAGGCGCGCCTGACCGGCAGTGCTGCCAAGTTCCAGGCCGGAAGCTACCTTCTGACCAAGTCGCAGAGCACGCGCGGCATTATCCGTACGATTGCCGAGGGCAAGACCGCCAGCCATACGTTTACGCTGGAGGAGGGTGAACCCATCTACAAGCTGGCCGAGCAGCTCGAGAAGGACGGCGTCTGCACCAAGGCGGCCTTTTACAAGGAGATCGAAAAAGGAAGCTTCCACTACGATTTCGTCACGGCGCGGCTGCCTTCCGGAACGGAACGGCTGGAAGGCCTGCTCTATCCGGATACCTACAGCGTCGATCTGAACGCCACGGCACATGACGTGGTGAATCGGATGCTGCATCGTTTTGATGAGGAAGTCTACCAGAAATATGCAGTCCAAGCAAAGAAACAGGGACAGAGTTTTTACAAAATCGTGATCAAGGCTTCCATCATCCAGAAGGAAGCCAGCACGAAGGAGGATATGCGCAAGGTGTCGAGTGTTATCGACAACAGGATGCAGAAGGGCATGCCGCTGCAAATGGACTCGATCGTCTCCTATATTCATAAGGAAGATAAGATCCGTGCCACCTACAGCGACATAGCGGTGGATTCCGATTACAATCCTTACAAAAATACGGGACTGCCGCCGGGACCGATCTGTTCACCGGGGCTGACTGCCATCAAGGCTGCCCTTTCTCCTGCTGATACCGGTTACCTCTACTTTGTAGCCAGTCCGAAGATGGATGGCACCAATGTGTTCTCCAAGACCTATAAGGCCTTCAGCAAAGACAAGAAGGCCTTCGATAAAGCCTACGAAAAATATATCAAGGAACATCCGGGAGCAAAATGATGGACATCGAACTGCTCGCGCCTGCCGGCGATCTTGAAAAACTGAAAATTGCAGTCGATTACGGTGCGGATGCGGTTTACTTCGGTGGGGAGCACTTCGGCCTGCGCGCCGGCGCAGGAAATTTTTCTCTGGAAGACATGCGCGAGGGAATCGACTATGCCCACGAACGGGGCAGGAAGTGCTATCTGACATTCAATATCTTCCCGCACAATGAGGATATTGAGCCCATGGAAGCGTACCTGCGAAAGATCAGGGACTTCGGGCTGGATGCTTTTTTGGTGTCGGATCCGGGCACGGTGGATATGGTGCGGGAGCTGCTGCCGGAGGCGTCCATTCATCTTTCAACGCAGGCTAACATGACAAACTACAGAACCGCCCGGTTCTGGCAGCGGCAGGGTATTTCCCGGCTCGTGCTGGCGCGCGAACTTTCGCTGCCCGAGATTGCGGAGATCCGCCGCAGGCTGCCCCGGGAGCTGGAGCTGGAGGCCTTTGTGCATGGTGCTATGTGCATTTCCTATTCGGGGCGCTGTCTGCTGTCCGGCTTTATGGCGCAGAGAGACAGCAACCGGGGTGCCTGTGCTCATCCCTGCCGGTGGAAATATGCGCTGGTAGAGGAACAGCGGCCGGGTATCTATTATCCGATTGAGGAAGATGATCGCGGCACCTATATCCTCAATGCCAGAGATCTTTGCATGCTGGATCACCTGCCGGATCTGATCCGGGCCGGTGTTACTTCTCTCAAGATCGAAGGCAGAATGAAGAGCGTGTTTTATATCGCCTGTGTCGTGGGCGCCTACCGTCAGGCACTTGATGCCTATCTTTTGGATGCGGAGCATTGGCAGCCGGATCCGGCGTGGCGGGAGATGCTGCTGCGCGCCAGCCACAGAGAATTCAGCACCGGATTCTTCTATGGCGATCCGGGATCTGACGGACAGAATTACGAGACCTCGTCGTATCGGCGGCCTTACACGTTCACCGGTGTGGTCAAGGCCTATGATCGCGGGATGGGCACGGCGCTCGTGGAACAACGGAACAAGATGGTGGAGGGAGATAAACTCCTCTTTTTCGGGCCGGACGGAAGGAGTTTCACACAGATGCTTTCCGGCATGACGGATGAGGCGGGAGTGCCTCTTGTGGCCGCGCCGCACCCGAAGCAGATGCTTCGCATACCGGTGGCAGAGCCGGTGCAGAAAAATGACTTTGTTTGCATCAGGAAGGGAGAGCAAGACTAGATGGATACAAGTCCTGACCCGCAATGGGTCATGTCCATAAAGATATTGATTTTCATTGGCATGCTTGTGGTTTCGGCTTTGCTTTCGGCCGAGGGCAGTGCTGCCCAGTTCGTCAATCGGAGCCAGCTTGCAGAAGAAGCGGAGAAGGGGGACAAGCGTGCGGGTGCGCTACAGAAGCTGCTTGCGGATACGGTCAACTTCTCTTTGACAGTGCAGGTCGTGGTCACCTTCTTTTCCATCATTGCCAGTGCTATTTTAGCGCCGGATTTGACCAAATGGGCTGTGACGCGCTTTTTCCCGGCGGGAACGGCATGGGCCCTGTCGGTGGTCTTTCTTATTGTCTGCGGTTTGGTCTGTCTCATCTTCCTTGTCATTGCGCGGGTCTTCCCAAGGCAGCTGGCGCTGCAGCACGAGGAGGGCGTTGCCCTGGCTCTGGCCGGCTTTGCCCGCTTCTTCGTGGTGATCGGCACACCATTTGTAGCAGTGACCCGGGGGGTTACCAATCTTTTCCTTCTGCTGACACGCCAGGAGACCGGTTTTTCGCGCCGTGCTTTCTCTGAAGACGATGTGTTATCCATGCTGGATGAGGGACAGGAGAGCGGTGCCATCAAGGAGGAAGGGCGCAAGATGGTGGATGCCATTTTTGCCTTTGATGACAAGCTGGCTTATGAAGTCATGACCCCCAGAACAGATGTTTTTGCGATTGACATCAATGCACCGGCTTCCGACTACATCGCTGACATGATGGGCATGCGCTATTCCAGAATCCCGGTTTATGAGGATGACTTTGACAATATCATCGGCATTCTCAACTTGAAGGACTATATGATGAAAGCCTGGGAGTACGGCTTTGATAATGTGCATATCGACAAGATCCTGCGCGAGGCCATCCTGATTCCGGAGACAAAGAATATCGATGCGCTGTTCTTTGAACTGCAAAAGAAAAAGCAGCATATTGCTGTTCTGATCGACGAATATGGAGGGTTTTCCGGCATCGTCACAATGGAGGATCTGATCGAGGAGATTGTGGGCGATATCGACGATGAATACGATGAGGAAGAGCCGGTTATCGAGAAAGTCGATGAGAACACCTATTACATCAATGGCGCCATGGATCTTGACGATGTCAACGAGGAGATCGGCACCGACCTGGTCTCGGAGAATAACGAGACTGTAGGCGGTCTCTTGATCGACATTCTGGGGGAAATTCCCGACGATAAGGAACGAGGCCGCAAGGTTACATGGCATCAATATACATTCACGATTGAATCGGTGCGGGATCGGCGCATCGAGCGCGTTCTCCTTCAGATCGATCCGGATTGGACGCCTGTCGAAGAGGAGGATGAAAAAGGCGAGAAGGGCGAGAAGCGCGAAAAGGAAGCGGACGAACCATCGCCGCATGCGGGCTGAGCATGGTCAGCTCGCATCAGGAGCAGAAAACATGCGGGAGGAAGCTTTCGATGAGAGCAGCATTTCACACCTTGGGCTGCAAGGTCAACCAGTATGAGACCGAGGCTTTGACGGAACAGTTTCGTGCCGCCGGCTTTTCGATTACCGGCGAGGATACCTTTGCTGATGTTTATGTCATCAATACCTGCACGGTTACTGGACTGGCGGATCGCAAATCCCGTCAGTTCATGCGCCGTGCCAGGAAGCTTAATCCGGCTGCGGTGGTGGCGGTGACCGGATGCTATGCACAGATCGCTTCCGAGGATATCGCTGCTCTGCCGGAGGTGGATCTTGTGGTCGGCACCAACGAAAAACATAACCTGCTGGGTTATATCATGACGCTGCTCAAGGAGCGGGCACGGAAGGCGGATGCTCCCCTGCAGGCGGAAGCCTGCGCGGCGGATGCGGCCGCGCAGTCTGTCCGCGGTGCGGCAGGTGCAGCTGTGCAGCATGTCCATGACCGCGCAGCGCTTGATGTGTATGAGGAAATGCCGCTTGCGCACGGCCTTGGTTCCAGAACCCGCGCTTACATCAAAATCGAGGAAGGCTGCGACCGCTTCTGCAGCTACTGTGTGATTCCCTATGCGCGCGGCCCGGTGCGCAGCCGCCGGCGGGATGCCGTTTTAGAGGAAGCACGCCGGCTTGTGGAGGCAGGTTATCATGAACTGATTCTTACAGGTATCAACACGGCACTGTATGAGGATCTTCCCGGGCTTCTGGGTTTGCTGGAGGATCTCCCGGGTGATTTCCGCATCCGGCTTTCTTCTCTGGAGCCGACTGTGGTCGACGCGGCTTTTGTTAAAAAACTCTTTCCCTTTGAACGTCTCTGTCACCATCTTCATCTGTCGATGCAGAGCGGCAGTGACCGGGTCCTTGCCTTGATGAACAGGCGCTACCGGCGCGAGGACTATTTTGCCATCGTGGATACCCTGCGATCGTTCGATCCTCAATACGGTATTACGACCGACCTTATTGCCGGGTTCCCGGGAGAGACGAAACAGGATCTGGAAGATTCCCTGGAGGCCATCCGGCGCTGCCGTTTTGGCAAAGTGCATGCTTTCCGCTATTCGGAGCGGCCAGGCACCAGAGCCAGCACCATGGATGGACGTATTGATCCTGCTGTTCGCAAGGAACGTGTCCGCCGGCTTGCGGCACAGGGTGAAGAAACTGCTGCCGATTTCTTCCGTGCACAGATCGGCACCGTGCAGCAGGTGCTCTTTGAATCGGGCGGTGAGGAGGAAGACGGGCATCTTTCTGCGGATAAGCCCGGCGGCACTGCGGGTGCGTCTGCCATGCAGCCGCTTATGAGCGGCTATACAGGCAATTACATCAAAGTCTATCATCCTCGTCAAGAGGCAAAGATCAATACCTTCAGCCGGGTTGAAATCACAGGACTGTGCCGCGACGGCCTGTGCGGGCGGATCCTTTAAATGTGCTTCTTGGAAAGCGAAAAGGAGTGCAGGCGCACAATGCGGCACACGTGCAGATAACCGCCTTGAGCAAACGCAGGAGGATGCGCGGCAGATAATAATTCGTGAGAAAACGGCAAACGAACGACAAAAGATGTCAAATTGTGATAAACTACTAACAGTAGAGAAGACAGGAGGTGACAAAGAAACATGTCGGACTGCATATTCTGCAAGATCAAAGATAAGGAAATTCCATCCGTCCCGATATATGAAGATGATAAGATCTATGTATTTCGCGATGCCGATCCGCAGGCCCCTGAGCATGTGCTGATGATACCTAAGCAGCATATTACCGGCCTTGATGCGGTGACGGCGGAGGACGAGCCTCTGCTGGGATATATGCTGGCAAAGGTGCGCGAGATTGCCGAGCAGCTGGAAATGACAAACGGCTACCGCGTGGTCATCAACAATGGAGAAGACGGTCAGCAGACCGTACCCCATCTGCATATCCACATCCTGGGCAAGAGAAAGTTGACATGGCCACCGGGTTGATTGTATAATGATACAGCTAAGGCATTATTTTATAATGTCAGGAGGTGAAGTAGAGTAAATGGCACAAGTATTTGTTAAAGAAAACGAAAGCTTGGAAAGTGCCCTCAAGAGATTCAAGAGATCCTGCGCCAGAGATGGCGTCATGGCTGAGGTCAGAAAGAGAGAGCACTACGAAAAGCCCAGCGTAAAGAGAAAGAAAAAATCTGAAGCTGCCAGGAAAAAGGCTAATAAGAAATATTAGTTTTGGAGAAGGGGTGCAGGATTTGACCTTAAAAAAACAGCTGATGGATGACTTCAAAGCGGCCATGAAGAGTCACGATGAGGCCGCTAAAAACACGATCAGTTTCGTACGCGCTGCCATCAAACAGGTGGAAATCGACAAGCGTGTGGAACTGGAGGATGAGGACATCATCCCCATCATCGCCAAACAGGTCAAAATGAGAAAGGATGCTCTGGACGACTTTGCCAAGGGCGGCCGAGAGGATCTGATTCAGTCGTATCAGGCGGAGATCGAGATTCTGAACCGGTATCTGCCTGCACAGATGACTGAAGAAGAAATTCGGAAGATCATCAGGGAAACCGCGTCGGATCTCGGCGTTGCCGAGGGCGACGGAAAAAAGAGCATGGGCCGGCTGATGGGCACGGTGATGTCAAAAGTAAAAGGCAGAGCCGATGGAGCCGAAGTCAGAAGGATCATTGAGGACTTCCTCAGTTGAAAAAACAAGAGCCGGCGTTTTCAGAAAATGAAAGCGCCTGCTGTGACAAAGCATTCAAATGACCCGCATTGCACGGGTCATTTGTGTATAAGCGAAGAAATAGTCCGGCCTGTATGCCAATGCAAAACGTTGGACAGGTTCTGAACTGAAAACAGAAAGGCTGGTTGGAAACAATTACCAAGATCGAATTGCATGAAGGCCTGGATCGAGGCGAGCTGCTGGGTTCCATGGACAGGCATCTCCTGATTATCAAGGAGGCCATGGATGTGGATATCATGCAGCGTGACAACGAACTGGTGCTGCGCGGCGAGGATGCAGAGCGTGCAGCAGGCATCCTCCGGGAGATGGTTGCCATGATTGACAATGGCGAAAGGCTGGATGCACAGAAGGTGTCCTATCTTATCGACCTTTCCGACAAGGGAATTTCCTATCAGGAAAACAGTGTGGCAAGCGATATCATCTGCTATACGCACCAGGGGAAACCCCTGCGTCCCAAGACGATCGGACAAAAGAAGTATGTGGAAGCCATACGCACGCGCGATGTCGTCTTCGGGATTGGTCCGGCAGGCACCGGCAAGACCTATATCGCTGTGGCTATGGCGGTGACAGCATACAAAAAAAAGCAGGTCAGCAAGATTATTCTTACGCGCCCGGCGGTGGAGGCCGGTGAGCGGCTGGGCTATCTGCCCGGTGATCTGCAGGAAAAAGTAGATCCCTATCTGCGGCCGCTTTATGATGCTCTTTATGATGTGCTGGGACGGACTGCTGCGATGAAGATGAAGGAGCGGGAGGTCATTGAAGTGGTGCCCCTGGCTTACATGCGGGGCCGTACGCTCGACAATGCGTTCATTATTCTTGACGAGGCGCAGAACACCACCCGGGAACAGATGAAGATGTTTCTCACCAGGATGGGTTTTGAATCACAGATGGTCATTACCGGCGACATTACACAGATCGACCTGCCCCGCGGGAAGAAGTCAGGGCTTGTAGATGCGGCCAGGGTGCTGAAGGGAATCAAGGACATCGCGTTCTGCTATCTGAAGGACGTGGATGTTGTCCGCCACCGTCTTGTCAAGAAGATTATCAGCGCCTATGACAAATATTACCGTGAAAATGAGGCAGATGAAGAATGGAACTGATATTGGATGAGGGTATGCCCCTGCACGGTGATCTGACATCGGAGATTGTAAAAGCCATGAAAGCGGCGCTTTCGGCAGCGCTGGCGCGGGAAGGTGTGTCCGGAGAGGATGGGCAGGTGAGTCTGACCCTGGCAGAGCCTGAGGAAATCCGTGCCCTGAATCGGGAGTATCGTGCAGTGGATCAGGTCACCGATGTACTTTCGTTTCCGCAGTTTGATGATGTCGCGGAAATTCCTGACGGTCCGTTTCTGCTTGGTGATGTGGTCATCAACCCGGCGCGGGCCAGAGAACAGGCGGCAGCTTACGGCCATTCCTACGAAAGGGAGATGGTCTATTTGTTCACGCACAGTATTTTTCACCTGCTGGGGTATGATCATATGGAAGAGGCAGAGAAACGCCGCATGCGCGCTGCCGAAGAGGATGTCATGGCCCAGGTGGGACTTGTGCGCGCTGCAGCGCCTGCGCCTGAGAAAACGGAAGAAAGCGCAGTGCGGAATGCGCCTGATGCGCAGGCAGCAGGGCCGAAAGATGCTGCGCAGGAAAGGAGCGGCAGGATACCGATGGATGAACGATGGAGGGAGCTTTACCGGCAGGCAGAAGCGGTTCTGCCGCAGGCTTATGCGCCGTATTCTCACTTTGCGGTGGGTGCTGCGCTCCTTGGAGCCTCAGGCCGGGTGTATACCGGGGTCAATGTGGAGAACGCTTCCTTTGGCGCTACGATCTGTGCGGAGCGGACTGCCTGTGTCAAGGCGGTCAGCGAGGGCGAGCGCAGCTTTTTGGCGCTGGCGGTGGTCAGCAGCCGGGGAACAGCCTGGCCCTGCGGTATCTGCCGTCAGTTTCTCTCTGAATTTGCGGAAGATCTGCCGGTCATTACCGGAGACGATGTGGAGCACCTTGAGGAGGTGCCGCTGACAGAGCTTCTGAAGAAAGGATTTACACTGTGAAAAGCGGATTCATCAGTATCATCGGGCGTCCCAACGTGGGCAAGTCGACGCTTCTCAATGCGTTGCTGGGAGAAAAAATTGCCATCACCACCGACAAGCCCCAGACAACCAGGAACAGAATCCGGGGGATCTATACGGACGAAGAGGCGCAGATGGTCTTTTTGGATACTCCGGGGATTCACAAGCCGAGGAATAAGCTGGGCCGGTACATGACGGAGGAGGCTTTGACATCCGTTGACGATGTGGATATCGTTCTGTTTGTCGTGGATGACCTGCTGGAGAGCGGACGGGGTGATGCCTACATTTTAGAGGCAATCCGGGATGCCGCTGTGCCGAAGTTCCTTTTGATCAACAAGATCGATAAGATGGCACCGGAAAAATACCGGCAGATTTTTGAAGAATATGATGCAATGGGAATCTTTGACGGCATCTACGGGATCTCGGCGAAGGAAGGGATCAATCTGCCGTCTCTGATTGCGGCGCTTAAGACGCGGCTTCCCAATGGACCTGCCTATTTTCCGGAAGACGCCATTACGGACAGCCCGGAACGCTTTCTTGTCAGCGAAATCATCCGTGAGAAGCTTTTGATGTACCTTTCAGAGGAGGTGCCTCACGGTGTGGCGGTGGAAATCGAGAGTTACGAGGAACTGCCTGCGCTGACGAAGATCGGTGCGGTCATTTACTGCGAGAAAAAGTCGCACAAGTCCATTATCATCGGCAAGGGCGGCCGCAAATTGAAGGGTATCGGCAAGAGCGCCAGGGAGGATATTCAGAAACTGGTCGGCACAAAGGTCTATTTGTCCCTGTGGGTACGCGTCAAGGAGAACTGGCGGGATTCGGACTTCATGCTCTCCAATTTTGGCTATAAGGAAGAATCATGATAACAGAGGCGGAAGGGATCGTTCTGCGGCAGACCAAGATCACGGGAGGACGGCGGATGCTGGTGATGCTCACCGATCGGTATGGCAAGATCAGTGCCGGTACTTCACAGAGGGAACGGAGCCGCAAGCGCAGCGATCTGGCCATGCGTCCCTTCACCCACGGCCGTTATGAGCTGTACAAGAAGGGCGCCTACTTTAACATCAACAGCGGTGAGGTGGTGGAGAGCTACTATGACCTTGGCGAGGATATTGATCGTTATATGCATGCCGGCTTTTGTCTGGAGCTGACCGACAAGATTCTGGCCGAAAATGTACCTGCTCCTGCTGTTTTTCACGACCTGGCGGGCTTCCTCGCCGCCATGAACAGGCGCAGAAAGAAATTCGAGACACTGGTCGTTGCTTACGAGATTAAGGTGCTGCGCCAGCTGGGCTATATGCCGGATCTTTCGTCCTGTGTATCCTGCGGCAGCAGGAAGGAGCCGCTTTACTTCAGTGTGGAAAGCGGCGGTCTGCTGTGCAGGGAATGTCTGGACAAGCAGGCTGAAGAGCCGGAGAAACGAGGCAAAGACGTCAAAGATCGATTGATTTATGATATTGATTTTGGTATAGTGAATGTGGTCAAATTCCTGGAACGTACGCCGTTTGCAAAGCTTGAAAGACTGGCGATGCAGGAGCAGCTGACCACGCGGATTCAGGCGATGATGCAGGCGTACATCAAGTATTACTTCGATATTCGTGCTTTCCGTAGTGAAAGTTTGCAATGGTAACGTCCAAGGAGGTAATTACATGGAGATTACACTGGAGAAGATCGAACTTGTAAAGGACAGAACCGGGATCAGTTATAAGGAAGCAAAGGAAGCGCTCGAGGCAGCGGATGGCAGTGTTGTCGATGCCATTATCGATATTGAGGAGGCTATCGACAAGAAGGAAAGACGCAGCCCCAAGGAGCAGGGTTCCGCCATCGTGGATATGGTTAAGGATCTTGTGAAGAAAGGCAATGTTTCCCGGATCGTCGTGCGCAACAGCACGGATGATCCTATTGTCAACATTCCTGTTAATGCCGGCATTGTCGGTGCCCTGGTTGCCCCGTGGGGGCTTCTTGCGGCCGCTATCGCCGCCATCGGCTTCAAGTGTGTTGTGGAGATCGTCAAGACCGACGGCACCATCATCGATGTCAGTGAACGAGCCAACGACTTTGCGGGCAAAGCTGTGGAAAAGGGCAGCGAATGGAAAGACGCTGCCAAAGAGAGAGCAAAGGATGTCCACGGCAAGATCAAGAACAGGGCCGGTGATGTGGTGGACAAGGCGCAGGATGCCGTGGGTACAGCCAAAGACCGTGCACAGGATGCGGTGGATGCTGCCAAAGACCGCGCTGCCGATGCGGGCACAGCTGCCAGAGAAAAGGCAGAGGCCGCCAAAGACAAAGCGCAGGAAGCTATCGGCAGCGCCAAGGAGAAAATTAAAAAGACAGACGAAGAGGATAACGACGGCTACAATTCGTAGTGGCCGGCGAGCAGAGAGGTATCAATGAGCACAGAAGTTACAATGGAAAAGATCGTGGCCCTGGCCAAGAACAGAGGATTTGTCTACCCGGGGTCGGATATCTACGGCGGACTGGCAAACACATGGGACTACGGCCCGCTGGGTGTGGAATTCAAGAACAACTTGAAGAAGGCCTGGTGGCAGAAATTTGTTCAGGAAAACAAGTACAACGTGGGGCTGGATGCTGCTATTCTGATGAATCCGAAGACCTGGGAGGCTTCCGGGCATCTGGGCGGATTTTCCGATCCCCTGATCGACTGCAAGGCCTGCAAGGCACGCTTTCGGGCAGATCAGCTGATCGAGGAGTACATCGAGGCCAATGGCCTGCCTGCAGAACACGTGGACGGCTGGTCCAACGAGGAACTGGAGAATTATATCGCTGAACACCAGATTCCATGTCCGGAATGCGGCAAGAGCGATTTCACCGGGATCCGCCAGTTCAACCTGATGTTCAAGACCTTCCAGGGTGTTACCGAGGACAGCAAGGCTGAGCTTTACCTTCGTCCGGAGACGGCACAGGGGATCTTTGTCAACTTCAATAATGTGCAGAGAACATCGAGAAAAAAGATTCCTTTCGGCATCGCACAGATCGGAAAGTCCTTCCGCAATGAGATTACGCCGGGAAACTTTACATTCCGTACGCGTGAATTTGAACAGATGGAGCTGGAATTTTTCTGCAAACCCGGAACGGATCTGGAATGGTTCCGTTATTGGGAGGAATACTGCGTGAACTTCCTCAAGAGCCTGGGTATGCAGGAGGAGCACATCAAGATGCGGGCGCACGAAAAGGAAGAACTTTCCCATTACAGTACGGCGACCACGGACATCGAGTATCTGTTCCCCTTCGGCTGGGGCGAGCTGTGGGGCATCGCCGACAGAACCGATTTCGACCTGTCCCAGCATGCTAAATATTCCGGACAGAAGATGGAATATATGGATCCTGAGACACAGGAAAAGTACACGCCCTATTGTATTGAGCCTTCACTCGGGGCAGACCGTGTGGCGCTTGCTTTCCTTCTGGAGGCTTACAATGAGGAGACCGTCACCAATGCCAAGGGCAAGGAAGAGACAAGGGTCGTCATGAAGTTCCATCCGGCCATTGCACCTTTCAAGGCGGCGGTACTGCCTCTGGCAAAAAAACTGGCTCCTGTGGCAGAACCAATATATGAAAAACTTGCAAAATATTTCATGGTGGATTATGATACTGCAGGATCCATTGGCAAGAGGTACCGCAGAGAGGATGAGATCGGAACGCCATACAGTATTTGTGTGGATTTTGATACGCCCGAAGACGGCTGCGTCACCGTGCGTGACAGAGACACGATGGAGCAGATCCGCATTCCGGTGGATGAAGTGGTTCGTTATATTCAAGAAAGACTTGTATTTTAAGGAGTGTTCAAAAGATGACGAAATTCGTTTATTTATTTAACGAAGGATCGAAAGACATGCGCAGTCTGCTGGGAGGCAAAGGCGCAAATCTGGCCGAGATGACAAACATCGGACTTCCTGTTCCGTTTGGATTCACGGTAACAACCGAGGCCTGCAACAAATACTACGAAGACGGCGGTGCGCTGAGCGACGACATTGTCGAAGAGATCTTCAAGAACATGAAGGAGCTGGAGCGCATCTCCGGCAAGACCTTCGGAAGCACCGAAGATCCGCTGCTGGTTTCCGTTCGTTCCGGTGCTGTTTTCTCCATGCCCGGCATGATGGATACCATTCTCAACCTGGGCCTCAATGATGACGCCGTCAAAGGTCTGGCCAAGCTGACTGACAATGAACGCTTCGCATATGACAGCTACAGAAGATTCATCCAGATGTTCGGCGATGTTGTCATGGAGATTCCTAAGACCAAGTTTGACAAGATCTTCGATGGCAAGAAGGAAGCCAAGGGCGTGCAGTATGATGTCGAACTCGACACCAAGGATCTGCAGGAGATCATCGCAGATTACAAAGTACTGGTTAAGGAAGAGATGGGAAGAGAATTCCCGCAGGATCCTAAAGACCAGCTGATGGAAGCCGTCAAGGCGGTCTTCCGCTCCTGGAACAACGACAGAGCGATTCTTTACAGAAAGCTCAATGACATCCCCGGTGACCTGGGTACGGCAGTCAACGTGCAGTCCATGGTCTTCGGCAACATGGGCGACACTTCCGGCACCGGCGTAGCCTTCACCAGAGACGCTGCCGACGGTACGAATGCACTGTTCGGTGAGTTCCTGGTCAATGCACAGGGCGAGGACGTTGTAGCCGGCGTACGGACGCCGCAGCCGATCGCTGAGATGAAGGAAGCTTTCCCCGAGGTATATCAGCAGTTCGTCAAGATCGCTGATCTGCTGGAAAAGCACTATAAGGATATGCAGGATATGGAGTTCACTGTAGAGAGAAACAAGCTCTACATGCTCCAGACCAGAAACGGCAAGAGAACAGCGACTGCAGCTGTCAAGATTGCGGTTGATATGGTGGATGAAGGCCTCATCGACAAGAAGACGGCCGTAAGCAGAATCGAGCCTGCACAGATCGATCAGCTGCTGCACCCCATGTTCGATAAGGCGGAGCTGGAAGCGGCAACGCCGGTGACAACCGGTCTGCCGGCTTCTCCGGGAGCTGCCGCAGGCAAGATCTACTTCAACGCGGCCGATGCCAGCGCAGCGGCCGAGGATGGCAGCAAGGCTGTTCTGGTCAGACTGGAAACCTCTCCTGAGGACCTGGCCGGTATGGTTGCTGCAGAAGGTATTCTGACTGCAAGAGGCGGCAAGACCTCGCACGCAGCTGTTGTAGCGCGCGGCATGGGCAAGTGCTGCGTATCCGGTGCGCAGGCCATCAAGGTGGACGAGGACGCCAAGACGCTGACAATTGGAGACACCGTTCTCAAGGAAGGCGACTACATCTCCTTGGACGGCTCCACCGGCAACGTTTACACCGGCGAGATCAAGACGGTTCCTCCGACGCTGTCCGGCGATTTCGGCACCATCATGGAGTGGGCTGACGAGATCAGAAAGCTGGATGTCAGAACGAATGCCGACAATCCGCGTGATGCCAGGCAGGCTGTAGAATTCGGCGCTCAGGGCATCGGCCTGTGCAGAACAGAGCACATGTTCTTTGATGAAGAGAGAATTCCTTACATCCGCAGAATGATCATGAGCGACAGCGAAGAGGAAAGACGCGAGGCGCTGGCCAACCTGCTGCCCTTCCAGAAGGCTGACTTCAAGGGAATCTATGAAGTTATGGAAGACAGACCGGTAACCATCCGTCTGCTGGATCCCCCTCTCCACGAGTTCGTACCGCATACGGAAGAGGAAATGAAGCAGGTTTCTGACCAGTTCAATATTCCGATGGAAAAGCTGGAGAAGAAGGCTGAAGAGCTGGCAGAATTCAACCCGATGCTGGGCCACAGAGGCTGCCGTCTGGCTGTCACCTATCCGGAGATCGCCGAGATGCAGACAGAGGCTATCCTGATGGCTGCTATCGAGCTGAAGAAGGAAAAGAATATGGACATCACGCCCGAGATCATGGTGCCGCTGGTCGGTCACGTGAACGAGCTGAAGGATGTCAAAGCCACCATCGAGAATACGGCCAAGAAGGTCTTTGAGAAGGAAGGCATCACCTTGGACTACAAGGTTGGTACCATGATTGAAATTCCGCGTGCTGCACTGACAGCGGATCAGATTGCTGAGGAGGCAGAGTTCTTCTCCTTCGGTACCAATGACCTGACCCAGATGACCTTCGGATTCTCCAGAGACGACACGGGCAAGATCATCGAGGAATACAGAGACAAGAACATCTTCGCCGAAGATCCGTTCCAGACTCTGGATCAGACCGGTGTTGGCAAGCTGGTAGAATATGCTGTGGAAAAGGGCAAGGCTGCCAGACCTAACATTAAGCTGGGTATCTGCGGTGAGCACGGCGGTGACCCCAAGACGGTTGAGTACTGCAGCAACATCGGTCTCAACTACGTTTCCTGCTCCCCGTTCCGTGTGCCGATCGCAAGACTGGCAGCGGCGCAGGCTGTTGTCAAGGCGGAGCAGAAATAGCCGCTTCTCCGCAATGAAGCAAATAGCATAATGTGATGTGCATGCGGGCTTTATTGATCTGCGGCACCGTCATGAAATCGCTGTAAGGAAGAGGACTGGAACACGAAGTTGATTCGTGGGACAGTCCTTTTTCCATGTTTTCCTCTTTGTCAGCCAAGAAAGCAAGTCTGTACAAAAAGCCGGCAAAGAAGCCGTTCGAATCTATGGGACAAGAAGCTTCATTCAGGTATAATGAAAGCAGGCAAGGACGTGAACTGAACAACCGTCACGCAGGAGAACAGGAGGAAACAATGGAATTAAGGGAAGCGATGGAAACGAGACGGTCAATCCGCGGGTTTACGGGAAGACAGGTTTCGAAGGAAGTCCTGCAGAAGGTGCTGGCGCTGGCTGCCCGCTCGGTATCAGCTTTAAATGCCCAGCCATGGGAATTTGTTGTGGTCACGGGCGAGCTGCTGCGAAAGATCGCGCTGGATAACCAGGCATGCTTTGAAGCGGGTGAGCCGGAGACGGTAGAAGATCCCAAACTGGAAGGCGTTTACCGTGAGCGGATGATCGGCATTGCCAAGCAGCTGTTCGCTGCTATGGATATTCCGCGTGAGGATAAAGAACGGCGTCTTTGGTGGAGCAAGCGGGGCTTTCGATTCTTCGATGCACCGGCGGTCATTCTGCTGACCATGGATGCGAGCCTGGATGAGAAGGCACACCGGTTTGATCTTGGCGCTGTTGCACAGAGCATTACGCTGGCGGCCATGGAATACGGCCTTGGCACCTGTGTGGAGCAGCAGGCGGTTAACTACCAGCGGGGCCTGCGCAGGTATTTGGATGTGCCTGAGTCCAAGCGGTATGTGATCGGTATTGCCATCGGTTATCCCGATGAAGAATTCCCAGCTAACCATGTGCGAAGCGAGCGCGTCGATCCGGAGAGCATTACAAGCTGGTACGGCTTTGACTGATGCCCGGCTTTCTGGCTTCGTTTTGCAGCTGCGCGTTCGGATGGTAGTATGTGCAAACCGGATGGACAGCTGCCGGCCTCCTTCATGAGGCAAAGCGCAGAAGGAAAAGCTATGCATGAATAAGTAGAGAATGCCTATGAAAGATTGACAATATTTTCCATTTCCCCTAGTATGGTAAATACTGGAAGTTGCTTTTGGATAAGCCGTGGATGATGCTGCAGTGCGTGTAGTATAACTGGCATGGGGCATGATTCACTTTATTTAGGGAAACAGGGGAGGAAACGGGATGGAAAATATCAGGCTGGGAATCGACTGCTGTGACGCTGGCTATGCACAGACACTTGCACGGGCGTTGACGGCGCTGTCGCTGCCGCTGACGATCGTTCTCTATGGCGAAGAGACACAAAACACTTCTTCGGGTGCTGCGCCGCAGACAGGCTGCGATGTATTGCTGACAGACCGGCGCATGGTCACTGCTGCTCCGCAGGTTATTTTGGAAGAACGTATTCGCGGGGCAGATGAAGAGAATCCTCACGCGCTGAAAAATGACGCTGCGTCTCCGGTGAGGCATTGGGCATACAAATACGGAAGCCTGCGTGCCATGGCAGCAGCAGCCATGGAGGCTTATGCGGAAAAAAGCGGCCGACTGGTTCGCCTGCGGCATGAAGGGGAGGCTCTGTGCATCGGGCTGGTCTCCTCTGCAGGCGGCAGCGGCTGCACGACCTTGGCTATGGCACTGGCGCAGTGCCTGGTGAAATACTATGAACAGCGCATTCTGTTCATGACGCTGGATGAATTTCCTCCGCAGATGCAGTCGCCGGCACCGGCCGGCCGGCGTATGCGGGACTTCCTGTACTATCTGCAGGCAAAGCGGAGGGAAAAATACGGAACGCTTGCGCCATTCATCCATCAGGATGAATATGGTGTCCTGCACTTTCATGAAGAGGCCGGCGGCAATACGTTGGCACGCTGCAGCGAGGATGCTCTGCGGCAGATTATTGAGGCGGCGGCTGCCTATGGGGGTGTGGATCTGATCCTGCTGGATATCGGTGCTGCACCATCCTGGCGGCAGGCGGCAGCGCTGGCCTGCTGCAGCAGCGTGATTCGTCTGCAGGGGGAAAAAGATGCTGCTTACGAGCGTGCTATGCGAAAATACGCCGCATTGACTTTTGATAAAGAAATCCTGGTGGAGGCCGGGAGCATTGTACGACGGGAATCTGCGGAAGAGCAGTCTGATCAGGCGGCGGAAACCGCGGCAGAAGAACTCGCGAGAGAACTTTTTAACATTCCCCTAACATAAACTTTACTTAACCGTGCTTTAATATATGGATGAGATTTCCTATAGTAGGACGCGAGAAAACCAGAACGTTATCATTGATATCATTATGAATGACGGTCGCATAGCGCGGCGGTGCGAGGGAGATGAGCAGAACAAATGAATACGATTGCGGTTACGGTAACCAC
Organism: uncultured Eubacteriales bacterium; assembly: GCA_900315555.1. Taxonomy (GTDB): domain Bacteria; phylum Bacillota; class Clostridia; order Peptostreptococcales; family Anaerovoracaceae; genus RUG100. The sequence goes on along the minus strand of OMZN01000044.1, from coordinate 9,087 downwards.
CTTGCTGGGTGGGCTGGCACTATTCATCTATGGGATGAATCTGATGAGTGACGGTCTGCAGAAGGCGGCCGGCGACAAGATGAAGAAGGTTCTGGAGGTATTGACCAGGAACCCGATTATGGGGCTTTTGGCAGGCGCGCTCTGCACGGCGGTTCTGCAGAGTTCTTCGGCGACGACAGTCATGGTCATCGGATTTGTTACAGCTGGATTAATGAAGCTCCCGCAGGCGATCAGTGTCGTCATGGGGGCGAACATCGGAACCACCGTTACAGCGCAGCTGATTGCTTTTGATATCGGCGATTATGCATGGGTCATTCTCTTTGGTGGTTTTATCATGTACTTCTTTTTGAAGAAGTACGAGAAGGTCTCCCAGATCGGCGAGGTTATCTTTGCCTTCGGCATGCTGTTTGTGGGCATTAATACTATGGGCAATGTGATGAAGCCGCTCGCCTCATCGCCGGTGTTTACGCACCTGATGATGCAGGTGCAGGATATGCCGGGGCTTGGTGTTCTGCTGGGTGCCTGCATGACTCTGGTTGTGCAGAGCTCCTCGGCTACCATCGCTGTACTGCAGAATCTGGCAGCGACGGCCGGTCCGGACGGTGTGCATTCCATCCTGGGACTGACCGGTGCCATCCCCATCCTCTTTGGCGATAATATCGGCACCACGATCACGGCCGTGCTTGCTTCCATCGGCGGCAGCATCAGCGCCAAGAGGACAGCATGTGCTCATGTTATCTTCAACGTGACCGGTACATTAATATTCATCTGGTTCATTCCCTGGATCGCTAAATTCATCACTTTCATTTCTCCAAAGGGAGCGGAAGTGGCTGTGATTTCGCGGCAGATCGCCAATACACATATGCTGTTCAATGTGACCAACGCTCTGATCTGGCTGCCACTGATCTGGCTGATGGTCAAGATCGTCACCAAGATCATTCCCGGACAAGATCAGGAACTGGCACACGATCAGCCTATCTACCTGGATCGCCATGTCCTGGATCGGCCGCTGTTCGCCATCCATCTGGCTTCCAGAGAGCTGGTGCGTCTCCTTGGCATCGCAAAAGACACGCTGGTGCAGGCGCGCAAGGGCTTCATGAAAGGAGAAAAGAGCTACTACGAGAAGGTACGGCACAACGAGGAGGTTATCAACAACCTGCAGCAGGAGATTACCGACTATCTGGCTTCTATCCTTTCGGCTGAAGGCGCTACGTCCAGCCAGACCCAGAGCATTGCTCATCTGATGCACGTGGCTTCGGATGTAGAGCATATCGGTGATCACTGCATCAACATCGTGGAGCTTGCCGAGGAACGCTTCAAGAAGAAATACATCTTCTCCGATACAGCGATCGCCGAAGTGTACGATTGCTTTGATAAGGCATTTCACATGGTGGGTGATACCCAGCGTGCGCTGGCTGAAGGCAACGTGCGCATCGCCGGTGATGTGCTGCGGGCCGAGGATGAGATGAACAAGACGGAGATGCGGCTGCGCAACAGCCATATGCAGCGGCTCAATCAGAATAAGTGTTCCCCCGCCTTTACGGTGACGTACACCGAGACGGTGCACAACCTGGAAAAGATTGGCGATTCCTGCCGCAATATCGCAGAAGCCGTGCTGGACAACCAGGACAGCAGCGAGCACTGGGACAGCGAACCCGTTGAAGCATAATAGACATACGTGGTATAATGACATCATGAAGAAGATATTGATCATCGAAGATGAACCCAGCATACGTGAGCTGGTCTCCTATAACCTGCAGACAAACGGCTATGAAGCCCTGGAAGCGGAAGACGGTACACAGGGCCTTGCCAAAGCTCGAAGCGAGGGACCGGATCTGATCATCCTGGACATTATGCTTCCCGGGATCGATGGGTACGAGATCTGCCGCACCTTACGTGGTGAAGGCAATAACACCCCCATCATTATGCTGACAGCCAAGTCAGAGGAAGTGGACAAGGTGCTGGGACTGGAGTTCGGTGCCGATGACTATATCGCAAAGCCGTTCGGCATCAGAGAGCTGCTGGCCAGAATCAAAGCAGTTCTGAGACGGTACGAAAACGGCGGTGATAAGGAAACCGGCAGTGCTGAGGATGTCATTACCATCGGAGATCTTACCATCAATTTTGATCGTCATGAGGTGATTGAGGATGGAGAAGCCGTGGAACTGACCTATCGGGAGTTTGAGCTTTTAGGCTTCCTGATGCGCAATGAAGGCCACGTGTTTACCAGAGACGAGCTTTTGGACAAGGTCTGGGGGATCGAGTATGCGGGTGAGACACGCACTGTAGATGTGCACGTACGCTATCTTCGCAGAAAGCTTCATGATGACGATGAGAAATATATAGAGACCATACGAGGCAAAGGATACAAATTCAAATGACGATCAAACGTACTGTGGTCTGTGCTGCAGTCATCGCGGCGGCATGTTCTGCAGCTGCAATCTGGATTGCCGATCCGCGTGTTAAGACGGTGATCATCTGCGGGGTCATTGCAGCGGCTTCCTGCTTCCTTTATCGGCGCGTCATCCGCCCTATGGCGGATCTGCGGCATGAAGCAGAAGAGGCCAGGGAGGAAAATGAACAGCTTTCCCATATGCGCAGTGACTTCGTGGCGAATGTAACGCACGAACTGAAAACACCGCTGACGTCCATCTCCGGCTTTGTGGAAACCCTGCAGGGCGGGGCGGCCGAGGATCCGGAGGTGCGCAAAAAGTTCCTGGATATCATAGCTATCGAGACGACAAGGTTAAAGCGGCTGATCAGCGATATTCTGGTGCTTTCCGAGATTGAAAGCAGCGAGGAGGCCAGGCAGGAGAAGATCGATGTCCAGCAGACGTTGGAGGATATCATCACTGTGGAGACACCTCATGCGGACGAAAAACACATCCAGCTGATTACGCATTTCGGAACAGGTCTTGTACTGCGCGGCAGCCGTGACAGGCTTGAGCAGATGATTATTAATATCGTCGACAATGCTATCAAGTACTCAGATGAGGAGAGCCGGGTATGGATCAGCTCCTTCCTCTCTGACGGACACGTGATTATCAAGGTGAAGGATGAGGGCATCGGCATTGCGCAGGAAAACATTCCACGGCTTTTCGAACGGTTTTATCGTGTGGATGAATCCCGATCCCGTCAGGCTGGCGGCACCGGTCTTGGATTGTCGATCGTCAAGCACATCGCCTCGTTGTTCAACGCCTCGATTCATGTTGACAGCACGCTGGGAGAGGGAACAGAGTTCACAATCCGATTCTGAGGATCCCCACAGTGCATCTTGGGGTCAGGCGGCCGGGATGTAGTACGGGAGTATAGCATGGGACATCTAGACCAGCTGATTTTAGACATGGCGCTCATTCTCTTGGTGAGCACCATTGTAACCATATTCTTTCGAAAGCTAGGACTGCCTCTGGTTCTCGGATATATTCTTGCGGGCTTTTTGATCAGTCCGCATTTTGTCTTTCTTCCCACGATTGTGGATACACAGGATATCAGTGTCTGGGCTGATATCGGAGTGATTTTTCTCATGTTCGGCTTAGGGCTGGAATTCAGCTTCAAGAAGATCGCAGAGGTCGGGCACGCAGCGGTAATTACTGCTGTGACGGTCATGGGCGGCATGTGGATTCTCGGTCTTGCCGTGGGCAGCCTGCTGGGATTCAATCAGATCAACAGCATGTTTTTAGGGGCCATGACGGCGCTCTCTTCTACCATGGTGATTATGAAGACCTATGAGGAATATGACCTGCGGCAGGAGGGATTTGCGAAAACAGTCATGGGCACGATGGTCATCGAAGATATCGGCGGCATCTTCATGATGATCATTCTTTCGGCGATGGCCGGCAAAGAAAGTGTCTCCGGCTTTGCTGTGGCGATCCAGTTGGGAGAAATGATGCTGTTCCTGGTGATCTGGCTGCTGCTTGGAATTTATCTCATTCCGACCATTCTTAGAAAGGTCGGCCCTGTAATGAATGATGAGATGCTGCTGATCTTTTCTATTGCAGTCTGCTTTGCCATGGTGGTCATCGCTTCCCGGATCGGGTTTTCTGATGCACTGGGGGCCTTTATGGGCGGTTCTATCCTGGCCGGGACGATCCGGGGTGAAAAGATTGAACGGCTCCTTAAGCCCTTGAAGGATCTGTTCGGTGCCGTATTCTTTGTCAGCGTGGGAATGATGATTGTACCGCATGTCTTCCTTGGAAGCTGGCGTCAGATTCTCCTGATTACGGTGATGGTCATCCTGGGCCAGGGCGTTTTATCCACACTCGGGATCCTTTTTTCCGGCAAACCTTTAGCCGATGCGGTTCGGGGCGGTGCTTCAATGGTTCAGATCGGTGAATTTTCCTTCATCATCGCTTCGATGGGGGAACGGCTCGGGGCATTGGATGACCGTTTGTTTCAGATCATTGTGATTGTGGCGGTGGCAACCATCTTTGTGACGCCGTTTTCCATTTCTCATGCCGGCGGCATACTGCAGCTGGCAGGACGAATCCTGCCGCAGCGCTGGCAGCAGTTCCTGCAGAAGTACACTACCGAAAGGACAGCGTCACGCAAGTCGGATAACGACTGGAATCGTTACCTTAAACGCTACATCATTAATCTGGGGCTCAGTGCGGCAATGATGGAAGTGATTTATCTTGCGAGCACGAGTCTTCTGGCACCGCGGCTTGGAACACTGCTGCACGGTATAGCCGGTGATATCGCCTGCTGTGCCCTTACGATTCTTGTCATGCTGCTGCCGCTTGGAATCGCTTCCAACAGACGGTCGAACTTCTTTCTCAAACTTTGGTTTTCCTCAATGGCTAACCGGCTGCCTCTGTCTTTGCTGGCCACCCTGCAGGAAGTGGTTTTCGCTGTTTTCCTGATGGTGACCCTGCGCTGGTACTTTGCTTTTTCATGGTGGATTCTGGCGCTTGCTGCCACTGGTCTGCTTGCTGTTGTGGTTCGCTCCGACGTGATTCGCCGCGGAAGCTATCGGGTACGTGCGGCTTTCATCGCCAATCTCAATGAAAAGACCAGATACCACAGGATCCAGCAAAAGAAGGATGACTGGTTCTATAACAAGATCTGGGCAGCGGAGATGACGGCCGGCGATTTCAAACATCAACGCCGTATCGCGGATATGTATGAGAGTCGTCTCTTTGATATGCGTGTTATCAAGGTGATCCGCCGTGACCGTGCCTATCTGATGCCGGCAGGTGATTTCCTTCTCGAAAAGGAAGATGTCATCCACATCATCGGCACCAAGGATCGCATTGAAGCGTATCAGGAATTGTTGCGCCGGGATAATCCGGATTTTGCTTATACTGCGCTGCTGCCTCTCAAGGACTATATTCGGCAGCAGGACCGCCGTCACGTTGCACCAGAGGAACAGATTATGTGTGCCGCTATCGAAGCCGGTCCCGAAGAAGATTTTACAGCAAAAACCATTCGCGAAAGCGGTATCCGGGAACGCTACAATGCATTTATCATCGGCATTGATCGGCGGGGTATGCCGATCGTCGTAGAGAATCTCCTGGATCTTGTCATCCGTGAGGGCGATACGATATGGGTTATCGGCACCTCGGAGATGGCACAGAAGCTGCTGGATGATGATCTGCTGGACAATGCCTGAAAGATAGGAAAGTGGGGCGTGTTTTCCAGCAGGGAATTTGGACGCAGCCGGATTGCATCCAACCCCTGGTACAGTTTGCGAAAGCCTGCTGCATCCTTGTTGCGAAAAATCTACCGTTCACTGCGCCGTTTGGATGTTTGGACGCCATTGAACGGGGACCGGCGGCGCGTGCTGTGTGATGCTGCTTTTCGAATTTCACTACAGGCGAATACTTCGTCAAATTGCAGGAGGAAACGTTATGAAAATTCTCGTTACCGGAGGGGCAGGTTATATCGGCAGCCACATCTGTGTAGAACTTCTGCAGGCTGGTATGGAAGTGATTGTTCTGGATAATTTATACAATGCAAGCAGAAAAGCCCTTGAACGAGTGAAACAGATCAGCGGGCGCACACTTACGTTTTATCAGATCGATATAATGGACAAAGCAGGCGTTCGGAATATCTTTGACCGGGAATCCATCGACTGTGTCATCCATGCCGCAGGGTTGAAAGCTGTTGGCGAATCCGTAGAAAACCCGATGAAATATTATCGCACAAATCTCGGCGGTTTATTGAACGTTACGGAAGAAATGCAGCGGCACGGAGTGAAAAATATCATTTTCAGCTCCTCAGCCACTGTTTATGGAGATCCGGAGCCGGATCAGATTCCACTGAAGGAAGATTTCCCGAAGGGCACCTGCAGCAATCCTTATGGATGGACAAAATGGATGCAGGAACAGATTCTCACGGATATCCATATGGCGGACCCGGAATGGAATGCTGCACTTCTTAGATATTTCAATCCGATCGGCGCCCATGAGAGCGGACTTATTGGAGAAGACCAGAGGGGCATTCCGGCCAATCTGCTTCCCTACATTTCTCAGGTTGCCATCGGTAAACGACCATACATTCAGGTGTTTGGCAGCGATTATCCGACTCCGGACGGCACCGCCGTGCGGGATTATATTCATGTGACCGATCTGGCAAGGGGACATGTGAAAGCCATCGACTGGCTGTACAACAAAGGCGGTCTGCTCATCTGCAATCTTGGAACCGGCAGGGGCTACAGCGTTCTTGAAATCATCCATGCCTTTGAAAAGGCTTGCGGAAAAGAACTTCCTTATAAATTCACATCACGGAGAGGCGGCGATATTGCCGCATACTACGCGGACTGTTCAAAAGCTGCCAGAGAATTAAGCTGGACAGCCGAATATGGGATTGAGGAAATGTGCCGGGATTCCTGGAACTGGCAGAGGAAAAATCCTGATGGATATCAGTAGAAATGCCCCGACTTTCTCTAAGAGAATGTACCATCTTTATGGAGAGACAATAGAATGCCAAAGGAATCGATTGTTGTGGATGGTACCTGCTCATGGCGAGTGCAGTTTGACCCAAAGGCGCTTTCGAGAAAACTTCCTGCTCAGTTCAATTTGACGGAGCTAAATAGGCAAACTATAATATGACCAAAACGATAGGATTTATAAAAAGCGGGTTCGCTGAAACACAACGAATTCTCGGCGGAAAGAAAGAAGTCACAGACGATGTTTGGATTTGGAAAAGCATACCCGTATCTTCCGGGGCAGGAAATCGATGACGCACGGGGAGATAGAAAACAGGCGAAAAAAATAGGAGATACGCGGTTCGGCGCAGAAGCGCTGTATTTTTATCAGGATGCTACACAGTACTATCTGCCGTATCGCTGCATAACAAAGGCTGACGCCCAGATGCATACAGAGCATCATTCCTGCTGTGCAGGAGATCAAACCATGGAAGTGCCATCGGTGCAGATCCGCTGTGGCAAAGAACTGGTCCGGCTTACTTATTCGAGCACAGAAGCAAGCCGAGAGGCGGCTCGGATCATTCGGGAAAAAACGGACAAGCATTGTGAACTTCACTGATTGAAGCTGATGCAAACCGGCTTTCCGATCTCTTTAATCACGCAAATAGTTGGATTTGCCTGCCGAAACCGTTGGGCCGATCTCCGGCGATTTTGATCTGCAGTTTTCCTAACCGGGCTGCGGCTTTGTTTTTCTTTACCTTCTAAAGAGCGGACACATCGTATCAATAGACAAGGTTTTTGCTATGGTATATATTGGAAGCATAAAAGCGTATTGATACGCAGTATCAAATGCTGATGTCAAAAGACTGGAAGAGTTGAGGTGTATTATGTTTTGTATGAAATGTGGAACGCAGATACCGGACGACAGCAGTTTCTGCCCGCAATGTGGGGCATCGGTCAGCACGGAGGATAATGTGTCAGAGAATGCAGCTGTGAAGGCGGGAACCGGGACAGAAAGCTTTGATACAATTAAGGCATCGGATCCTGACGAGACGCAGGAACTCAATCTGGAAGAGCTGGTGAATGAAGAAATCTCAGCGCCTTCGGACACTGAACACAAAGCGAACGGCGACGATACCAAAATATTTGAGACGAAAGAAGTCCATCAGCATGGCAATGCCGGGTATCAGGCATTTGACAGTTACAGCAGCAGAAATGGATATGGCGGCACCACCGCCTACAGTTATAGCGATGATAATGGAAACAACGGCAGCGCTGCGGCAGTTCGTCCTTCTTTTTGGCGCAGCAGAGCGGGCAAGATGTTTGTGGCTGTGCTCATCGCTGTTGTGGCTGCTGTGGCAGGTCTTTTCATCTGGATGCATTTTCACACGAACGCAGTTGATATGTTTAACGGTATTGATGTTTTATTTAACGGTACTGACGGGGATGGAACGATTCAGATTTCCGCCTATAAGTATAATGGAGACAACCGCAAAATACAGGACTTCACAAAAGATACCGATAACTTTTACTTCTCTGCTGATAAAGAAGACGGATTGTCCAATGATGACGAAGTGACGGTGACGCTGCACTACGATGAGGCGAAGGCAAAGAAGTACGGCCTTACAATGTCGCCGATCAGCAAGACATACAAAGTTTCCGGCCTGACCAAAGCTTCTTCTGCAGGTGGCAGCAGCAATAGCGCCAACAGCAGCGGAAGCAGCGATTCCGCCAATCACAGCGGCAAATCGTATTCGGAGTATTATCTCTATGAGACAGGCTATTCCTATCGCAGCTGTCCTGATAATAAATATCTGTGGCCGACGGCTTACGAATATATAACCGATGAGGACCTGCAAGGCTTCAGCAAAGCTGATGCGCAGGCAATCATTAATGAGATATTCGCTGACAACGGCTATATCTTCAAGGAGGATTACTGGTACAATTATTTCTATAGAGATCGGAGTGCGCTGTATACGTCACATCCCTATATCAGCAGTCAGGACAAAGTAAAGGCAAATCTCACCGATATAGAAAAAGCGAATCTGAACAAACTGATGGAGTACCGCGACTAGATGGTGGTACAGACACGTGGATTGAGAAAAGACAACCGCCCGATCGTCAAGAACTCTTTCATCGAGATTGATACGAGCATACCGCAGGCTTTTGAGCCGGCGGTATGCTCTTTGCTTTCTTTATATAATGATGTATTTGCCATAAGG
>OMZN01000072.1 GCA_900315555.1 uncultured Eubacteriales bacterium | reverse complement strand
GCATAAGAATACCGCCAGCCGATTGCTCGACTGGCGGCGCGAAACTTTTTAATTATTCACTGTCCTCTTGACGGGTAGCACACCATCCTTGGTATGCCCGTTTTGAAAAATGGTGTGACGGATATTAAGGAATGCCGCAACCAATATGAACGGCGCAAGACCCGTGCTGCAACTGCAGATAATAAAACGGTACAGCTTGGCCAAGAACTGGAAAGCTTGATAGCTAATATTCAAGAGCACCAGAACATTATTATTGATAAGGAAAATCAGCGAGCTGAGATGGTGAGGAATCGCACTAGTATCGAAGCTAGAATGAAAGAAACTGAACAGCTACGAAAATGGATTAACAATCGGAATGAAGCAGAATCTAGATTAAAAGAAGATCAACAAGAACTGGACAATGTTGAAGGTAGAATCAGATCCCTGACGAAAGATGCTTGGAAAGGTATGCTTTTATCTACAATTGACCGGATGACTGAAGACCTTCGAACAGAACAGAGTCAACTTGAAGGAAAAAAGCAGAAACAGAAGATTGCTGACCGTTTTATCATGGAGATGCGGAGAGCAGTTGCAGATCAAGTGTGTCCTGTCTGCGGGCAAGAAATTTCAACAGAAATAACACAAAACTTACAGAAAAAAATTAATGGTTCTGGCGATGAGTTCGCAGGCCTAACAGAAAGAGAAAGGATACAATTGGATGAAGTGAATGAGGCCTTGATTAACGCAAAACGTTTAACAGAGGATGTACATGATTTGAAAGGGCAGATAAAATTGCTCGAAGATCAACAAGAAAAATTGATTGTTAATATTAGAACTTATCGATCTGATATTGCTGAATACAAAGAGGACATTACTCGATATAGTAACGACGAGGGTGAGGACGATGTGCTTAGCCTAACAAAAAAACATTCTAAAATAGAACGAGATATTGACTTGTTAGCCACAGGTATTCAAAAAGAAAAAGAAGAACTGGAAAAACTTAAAAAGCGGAAGCAGACTGTATCGGACACATTAGATCGTAACTCTGGAGGCATGGATTATAGGTTAGCACAGAGACAATATGAAATGTGCGATTTGCTTTATAAAATCTTTGATGAAAGTAAATCGCAGTATCGTGAGCAATTAAAGAAAAATGTTGAAAAAGATGCATCGAACTTATTCAGGCAACTATCAGCAGATAAAGATTATGTTGGGCTTAAGATAAATGACAATTATGGCCTGGAAATCGTTCATCGATCCGGCAGGACGGTACCTGGAAGGTCATCTGGATATGAGCATATTGTTGCGTTGTCATTGATTGGTGCCCTCCATAAAAACGCGCCGTTGCAGGGGCCAATTATCATCGATTCGCCGTTTGGCCGTCTTGATCCAGAGAATAAAGAGAATATCGTTAGCACACTTCCATCAATGGCGGAACAAGTGATATTGCTAGCTTATAATGGGGAAATTGCCCCTGAGGTGGCTAGGAGGAAGCTTGGGGGAAATCTGAATCATGAACATAATCTTGAACGTATTACTTCAATGCACACGGAAATCATGTAGAGAGGTGTAAGTTATGTCTGAAGATCTAATGAATATCAGCTTGTCAAAGCATGCATCGGGTGTTGCTGATAGCCTTATGGAAACAAAAGCATTTGATGACGCGCTGACTGTAGCAAAGTTTGGGATGGCTTACGCAGTGAAATATTACATGAATGAATTGGATACACTAGAGAAGCTTGATGCACTTGGAGAATGTTATGACAGTTTGGGTAAAAATTACAATGTAGGTTCAGTCGATTCGGATCATTACATTGCCGATTTAATGTTTCTTCTGTATCCAGGAATAACTACACCATATCGATATGCAAGAATATTGATGTGCTATGGTTTAAATAAGTTGGGCGATCGATTTGAAGATAATCAATTTCTCCCAATCAGTAGCAATATGTAAGGAGGTGCTCAGTGGCAAAAGTATATCTTGCCCTGCGTGAAGACATATCAACTGTCTGCATGCTTGAAGGCGCTGACAGCGTAAACACTGATATCTGTCAGATATCAACCTTTGCCAGAAATCTACTTGGACCAGATTATATTGGAAAATACATGTATTTTTATCCGTATTCTACAAAATATAATGGAGAAGTCACAAAACTTCAGATGGAATTTGAAGATCATGGGGTTACTCCAGATCCGCAATATGTGGCTAAAATTGAGTCTGAAGTGGAGTTTCTCATTGACGCCTCAGCAATCAGATATATTGCTAAGGAATACATGCCAGAATGGAATGCGGTATCATATCTTAATTATTTCACTGGAAGAACAAGTGGCTTCCTATTGTTCCTGAAAATTTATAGAGTGCCCAATCCGATAAATTCAAAATATTTCGAAAAGGGGAGCCGCGGAAGTTACCAGGTGTTTAGTCTTTATGATTCTTCCGGAAATGAGAAGGAGATTGTCATTAATGATTTACAGCCAATTATTTCGGATAACAAATTCAATTATATAAAAGATGAAATGATTCATCAATTAAAGGTTGATGATGTGTTTATTGCCGAATATTCCAATAGTAAACAAGGAATAAGTGAATTAAAAGATCGTTATGAGGCTGACAAGGAAATACGTGGCACACGTAAATCCTGGAAAAATCGTCATTTGCAATGGCTTGATGAAGAAAATGATGATGTTTCAGATGAAGATTTCGATATGGCACAGTTGGATTATAATGCCATCTATAATGAAGTAGAGCGACTTTATCCTTCTATGCAATCAGTCGTAAAGTGGATCAGGGGACTGCGAGCTGCCCGGCTAGGTGAGTATGGTTATTATTTAAAAAATGTTCACAAAAGAAATGAAAGAGCAAGGGAATCTGCAGAACGCATTTTTGAGATGAGTGTACGATCTGCCTTAAAAACAGCCTTAAATGCGTATAAAAATGACGGAATTGATTTAGAAGATGCATTTCAGGAAGCTTGTATAGGAATATGGACATCTATTTGGAAGCATCATGAAGAAGTGCGAGGATTGTTCCCGTCATACTGTGCAACCTGGATGAGGCAGAATATGCGACGTTCTCTACCATATTTTCAACCGAACTGCAGGTATCCAGCTCATTATGAAGAATATGTAAATAAAAAACTGATTGAATTGAAATCCGTAGTTGGAGAACTGAACTTTGATTCACTTGAAACGGATGAACTATATGAGTTACTTCGGGAAAATACATCTTGTGACAAGGAAAATGCGCTACGATTGAGCTATCTCTTGATTCCCCCAAAAAGCATCGAAATACTAGTTGAACAGGGGGAGAATGAGGAGTTTTCTGATCATGGGCAGGAAGCTAGACGTGTGAATAACTCCTTGTTTACAGAATATATAGTACAAGTTTTGGCACAAGCTTTGGATATTCTAAAAGAAAGAGAAAAGATCGTAATTGAAATGCGTAATGGCCTAAATGGATATAGTATATCAACCTTGCAAGAAATTGGAAACAAAATGAGCATTACACGCGAGCGTGCACGTCAGATTGAAGCAAAAGCTCTTAGAAAAATTGTCAAGCATTTGTACAAAAGACACATTGTTGGTAAATCTGTTTTCAATAAATATTTTAATGAGGATGGAAAGCCCATCAAACATACGATTCATCAATCATTATCAATAGATGAAAAGATCGATGAGGAAGACAGTAAGAACAAGAATAAAATGGGATGAGAGACATATGAATCTGTATATTGCTTTAATGCAGGTGATATGCTTCAATTCGTTGAGAAACTAGCTTTACTCGTTGGTGAATTTTGAGCATGCACTAAAGTATATTGATGAAATGCTCTGCTTGGGAACAGGAAGTATTCGGAAGGGAGATAAAAAAAGATGATTTGCGCTGGTTAGATTACGGTTGAGCTCGATAAAGGAGGGGTTTTGCGAAGTCATTGAGCTTCCGAAGAGACAATGCCGAGTTAGATAGTTGAGCCCGATTTGTGTGTAAATTATCTTTGCTAATTCAAGTAATCGATAGTATTCAATGTTGTTGGTTTCTCGAAGATCAAATGTGGTTTTCCTGTACGTTTTAGTTAAGCAAAATTTTGCTGGGACCCTACTGAAGATCGCTTTCTGGACTTGACTAGGGCTATTTTGTTCGATCAGGGCGGAATTCATCAGATGCATCAAGAGTATTTTGGATTGAATGCAAAATGACCCAATAAACGACCCATGACCCATGAAATGACCCAATAAAATGGCTGGATCGCAGAGCATGCGCTGCCGCGCGTGCAGCACGGCCGCAGCGCTGGGCAGAACAACCTGACCGCTGAGCAGAACAGATCTTAAGAAAAAAGACACTGGGGCATCCATACAAAAGATGACAATTTCTTTCTGCAGCAATATAATGGACTCAGGTTCGCCGCAGCGGAAGAGCGCGGGGAAACCGGACGCAGGCGGCCGCCTGCAGAGGATTGCCGGCGTTTGGAAGGCGCTGGGCAGCGGATCACAGGACAGAGGAAATCCAAGGTGATGGAGGCATGATGAAATTGAAGAAAGTAGATTACAAACGGACCTATGAACAGATGACAGGCGGGCTGGCGGCGCTGCCGGCGGTGGAGCGCAGTCTGACATGGATGGATCGTATATTGACGATCCTGATGATTGTGAGCTATGCGGTGGTGCTGGTGACGGTTTTCGGTGCGAGCTGGCGGGCGAGCGGGATGGCCGCGTACGGCTGGTATCGTGTGCTTCCCTTCATCCTGATCCCGGGAAGCGGCTTCGCGGCGGTATCGGTGATCCGCCTGCTGGTCAACCGGCCGCGTCCGTACCGGACCTGGGCGATTCATCCGCTGCTTCACAAGGAAGCGGATGGCTGCTCGATGCCCAGCCGGCATGTCTTTTCGGCGGCGATGATTGCCATGTGCGTATGGCGCATCAGTGCCCCGGCCGGCGCCGTCTATCTGGCTATTGCGGCGGTGGCGGCGATGCTGCGGGTGACAGGCGGTGTGCACTACATTTCCGATGTGGTCATCGGTCTGCTGCTGGGCATCGGCCTGGGCAGCCTGCTGTTCCTGTTCTGATCCCGCATACCCGATAGTAAAGAACCCGGAAAGGTAAAAACCGGAAAGAAGGAAGAGAAAATGGAGAACAAACTGGAGACGCCCTTTGGCACGCTGGAGGTGCTGCGCAACGGCGAGGCCAAGGACTACCGGATCAAAGAGAACGACAACAATCTGTTCGTTCCCTCCGAGGAGGAGATTGACGCAGAACCTATGCATCCGGAAGGATGCGTGACCATTGTCATCGATATCAGCAAATGCGAAGCCGATGATCAGATCATCGTGCGCTTCGATACGGCCCCGGAATTCAATTTCGGCAGAGGCAGCGAACGGGGCGTCAATGTCAATGCGGTGAAGAACAACTATATCATCGGCATGGGCTGTCTGGATACCGGCGTATTCGGCTACGCGATGTATCCGCCCTATGAGTTGACCGGCCTGGTGCAGGGCGGCCTGCAGTTCCGCGTCAGTGAGGATATCAAGAACCCCGCGGCGCCGCCGGTCATTGAGATCCCGCTCGTCTGGGAGCCGCAGACCAATCGCTTTGCCAAAGAGATGGTCGCGCAGCTGACCTGCTAGGAGCCGGGCCGGCCGGGGGAAACCCCAGTCAGGGAAAAAACGCAAAGCCGGGAAAGGAGCAGACAAAGGATGAGACAAGAACTTGCGGCACTGCGAAGAGAGATGAAGAAGGAGGGTATCGATGCCTATTTGATTCTCTCCGGTGATGATCATGGATCAGAATACGTGCACCCCTACTATCAGACGCGTGCTTTCGTCTCCGGTTTCACCGGATCCGCCGGCACGCTGCTGGTAACGGGGAAGGAAGCCTGGCTGTGGACCGACGGACGGTACTTCCTGCAGGCGGAGAAAGAACTGGAAGGCTCGGGGATCACGCTGCAGAAGGCGGGACACGAAGGCGTGCCGACGCTGCAGGAGAGGATCAGCGCGCTGGCGGCGGAGCAGCCGATCACGCTGGGCTTTGACGGGCGTACCGTGCCCTGTGCGCTGGGCGGCCTTCTGGCCGGGCTGCTGCGGGAAAGCGGCTCCAGGATCTGCGAAGACAAAGACCTGGCTGACCGGATCTGGCCGGACCGGCCTGCCATCGTCCCCTCGGCCATCGAACCGCTCTCCCTGCAGGTAACAGGAAGAAGCTTTCAGCAGAAGCGAACGGCGGTGCTGGCGGCGATGAACAAGGCACGCGCAGACTACATACTGCTGACGGATCTGACGCAGACCGCATGGCTCTTCAACCTCCGCGGCAGGGATGTGGCCTGCACCCCGGTGTTCTTTGCTTACGCCCTCCTTTCCAACCGGGAGACGGTACTCTATGTCATGGAGCCGGAGAAAACGAAAGCGCACCTCAAGGAGCGCCTGGGAGAAGACGGCCTGCAGCAGGCCTTTCCGGACGTGCGGATAGCAGGTTATCACGAAGTGGAAAAGGAACTGGCAGAGCTTCCGCGCGACAGCTTCCTCGCCGTGGATCCGGCCACGATGAACGACCGCCTGATGCACAGCGTGGGGGCGGGCGTGCACAAGCTGCAGGGGCTGGCGCCGATTCCGCTGATGAAGGCGGTCAAGAATCCTGTGGAAATCGAGAGTACGCTGCAGGCGCACAAGAAGGACGGTCTGGCCATGGTGCGTTTCCTCTGCCGGCTGAAAGAACAGATCGGCAAGGTGCCTCTGACGGAGATCTCGGCGGCGGAGCAGCTGGATCAGGAACGCCGGAAGGCGGGCGCCTATGAGCTCAGCTTTCCCACCATCGCCGGCTATGGGCCGCACGGCGCCATCATCCATTACCAGGCGGCGCCGGAGACCGACGTGCCGCTCCGGCCGGAGGGATTCCTTTTGATAGACAGCGGCGGGCAGTATCCGCAGGGCACTACCGATATCACCAGAACCATTGTGCTGGGCCCGCTGAGCGAAAAGGAAAAGGCCTGCTATACCTACGTTCTCAAGAGCCATATCGCGCTGGCTTCGGCTGTCTTTGCGCCGGGGACTACCGGCAGGGCACTCGATGAGATCGCCCGTGCGCCGCTCCATGCGCTGGGCCTGGACTTTGAACATGGGACAGGGCACGGCATCGGCCATTTGCTCAGTGTGCACGAGGGGCCCAACATCATCAGCCGCCGTGGGGCGGACACGGCCATCGTGCCGGGGATGATCACCTCCGATGAGCCGGGTGTCTATCTGGAAAACGAATTCGGCATCCGCCTGGAGAACGAGATTCTCTGTGAAGCGTGCGGCGAGGCGTACGGGTTCCGTCCCATCACCTTCTGTCCCTTCGAGCGGGAGGCTGTCGTCACCTCGCTTCTGACAGAGGAGGAACGGCAGTGGCTGGATGCCTACCATGCGATGGTCTGGGAGACCCTCGCAGACGACCTTGCGCCGGCGGAGCAGGCGTGGCTCAGGGCGCAGACGGCGCCCCTGGAGGACTGAGATGACGAAGCGCTGGGAAACGGATCCCGGGGAGATCCGCCAGCTGAAACGGCGGCGGGTGCTGCACCGGCTGCTGGGCGCATTGCTTCCCGATGAACTCGATCTGACGGGAGGCCGGGGAAGCGGCGGACAGCCGGTCGACGATGAGCTGCGGGAGGAATACGAGCGGTTCTTTCAAAATACGGTGGCCGACAAGGCGCCGGCGGCCGCCGTGCGGCTGCAGGAAGCAGAGGCCGAGGTGCACATCGAGATCTGGCATCATCGGGTCTATGCCGAGAGCAGGGCGAAAGACTGCTGCGTCTATGCCTGCTTTGACGATGCCTGCCGGCAGCTCATCCGGCTGGAGGTCGATGACGAGACGGTGGTTGAAGAATCCGGACGCGGATAATATAATAGGGTTTGTCGATTTTGGACAAAGCGTAGAGAACTAGGAAACAGTGAGGTAATAGAACATGATCAAATTGTATGATGAAGGCGTGTATGTGCTGCACGGAGAGGAGATCGTGCCGGCATCGGAGACGAAGAAAGTCGCCGCGCTGACCGGTGCGGAGCCTGACAGGGAACAGGCGCGCAAGGGCACGATGGCGTATTCTGTCCTCGCGGATCACAACACGTCCGGGGATATGCAGCACCTGCAGATCCGCTTTGATGCGATGGCCTCGCACGATATTACCTTTGTGGGCATCATTCAGACCGCGCGGGCATCCGGAATGGAAAAGTTCCCGCTGCCCTACGTACTGACCAACTGCCACAATTCGCTGTGCGCAGTGGGCGGCACCATCAACGAGGATGATCATGTGTTCGGCCTTTCGGCGGCCAAGAAATACGGCGGTATCTTCGTGCCGCCGCACATTGCGGTCATTCATCAGTACATGCGCGAGGAGATGGCCGGCTGCGGCCGGATGATCCTCGGCTCTGACAGCCATACACGCTATGGTGCACTGGGCACGATGGCCATGGGCGAAGGCGGCGGCGAGCTGGTCAAGCAGTTGCTGGAGGACACCTATGACATCGAGTATCCCGGCGTGGTGGGCGTGTATCTGACCGGGGCGCCGGCGCCGGGCATCGGGCCGCAGGATATTGCGCTGGCCATCATCGGTGCTGTCTATGAGAACGGGTATGTGAAGAACAAGGTGATGGAATTCATGGGACCGGGCGTGGCCTCCATGACGACCGATTTCCGCAATGCGGTGGACGTCATGACGACGGAGACGACCTGTCTCTCTTCGATCTGGATCACCGACGAGGATACGAAGGCCTTCCTGACAAAACACGGAAGAGGCGATGCTTACAGGAAGATGGCACCGGCAGATCTGGCTTACTATGACGGCATGGTGGAAGTCGATCTTTCCACGATCAAGCCGATGATCGCCCTGCCCTTCCATCCCAGCAACACCTACGAAATCGAAGAGCTCAACGCCAACGCCGAAGAGATCTTTGCCGGTGTGGAGGAAAACGCGAAAGAGATCACCAGCAACCCGGACATTGAATTTTCTCTCCGCGACAAGATCGTCGACGGCAGGATCCATGTCCAGCAGGGCATCATTGCCGGCTGTGCAGGCGGCAACTACATCAATGTGATGGATGCGGCGCACATCCTGAAGAACGCCAGTTGCGGCAATGACGTCTTCAACCTGTCGGTCTATCCTTCTTCGCAGGCGGTTTTCCTGGATCTCGTCAAAAAGGGCGCTGTCACCGACCTGATGGCTGCCGGCGCCGTGGTCAAGACGGCGTTCTGCGGCCCCTGCTTCGGTGCGGGAGACACCCCGGCCAACAACGGCCTTTCCGTCCGCCACACGACGAGGAACTTCCCCTCAAGAGAGGGATCCAAGCCCGGCAGCGGGCAGCTGTCGGCGGTGGCCCTGATGGATGCCCGTTCCATTGCCGCCACGGCGGCCAACGGCGGCGTGCTGACGCCTGCGACGGACTTCGCTGACGATTACACCGCCCCGGCCTATGACTTCGATGAAGAGGTATATGCCAACAGGGTCTATAACGGATGGCAGAAGGCGGAGCCCGAAGAAGAGCTGGTCTACGGTCCCAACATCAAGGACTGGCCGGCGCTGGAGCCGCTGGCAGACGATATTCTGCTGAAGGTCTGTTCCAAGATCATGGATCCTGTGACGACCACTGATGAGCTGATCCCCTCCGGCGAGACCTCGTCCTACCGTTCCAATCCGCTGGGTCTGGCCGAGTTCACGCTTTCAAGAAGAGATCCCGGCTACGTGGAGCGTGCCAAGAAGGTGCGCGGCATGGAGGAGAAGCGGTGCGCCGGACAGGGCCCTTCCTGCGAAGGCCTGAGCACCGCACTGGATCGTGTGGAAGCGCTGACGCCAGGAAAGGATCCGGCGGCGATCGAGATCGGCAGCCTCATCTATTGTGTGCGTCCCGGCGACGGCTCTGCCAGAGAGCAGGCTGCAAGCTGCCAGCGTGTGCTGGGCGGTCTGGCCAACATCTGTGAGGAGTACGCCACCAAGCGCTACCGTTCCAATGTGATGAACTGGGGCATGCTGCCCTTCCAGATGCGTGAGGTGCCCGATTTCGAAGTAGGCGACTATATCTATGTTCCGAACGTGCGGGCGGCGCTCGACGGCGACGGACAGGATATCAAAGCCTATGTTCTGGGCGAGGAGAGCCGGCAGATCACTCTCTACCTGGCGCCTATGACTGATACGGAGAAGGAGATCGTCAAGGCGGGCTGCCTGATCAACTACAACCGCAGCAGAAACGCGCGCTAGAGGCGCAGGAAAGGAATTATGCTGGAATTTCTGACAGACTATGCGGCTTCGCGGCCGGTTTCTTTTCACATGCCGGGGCACAAGGGCGCTGCGCTGTTTGAACGATACGGCTATGGAGACTTCCTCCAGCATCTCTGCGACTGCGATATCACGGAGATCCCCGGGGCGGACAATCTGTTCCGGCCCGAAGGGATCATCCGCGATGTGCAGAGACGGTATGCCGATCTCTACGATGTGGATCGTTCCTACCTGATGGTCAATGGCACCAGCGGCGGGCTGATGGCTGCCGTCATGGCGGCGGTGCCGCCGGGCGGCCGGCTGATCATGGCCAGGAACTGTCATAAATCAATCTATAACGGGCTGATCCTGGGCGGGATACAGCCCGTCTATGTATACCCGGAAATCGAGGCATCATGGGGCATCTGCGGCCCGGTCGATCCCGGGGAAATACAAAGGGCACTGCAGCAGTATCCCGATGCTGCGGCGGTGGTTCTGCCCAGCCCCAATTACTACGGACTGTGCAGCGATATTGCGGCCATCGCCGGGATTGTGCACGATGCCGGCAAGATCCTGATCGTGGATCAGGCCCACGGGGCGCACCTGCATTTCTTCCACAAATATCATATCCGGGAGAGTCTGCCGCCTTCGGCAGAAAGCTGCGGCGCCGACATCACGGTCGACAGTACGCACAAGACCCTGGCCTCGCTGACGCAGAGTGCTGTGCTCAACATGCAGGGGGAAAGGATCGATCCTTTCATCCTGGAGGACTGCATCCAGCGCGTGGAGACCACCAGCCCCTCCTATATTCTGATGGCCTTCCTGGACATCAATGCCAGGATTCTGAAGGACCATGGCCGGGAGGCGCTCGCGCAGTGGGATCATGCGCTGCAGATCATGCAGAGCGGGCTGCGGAAGATCGAGGGGCTGCGCTGCCTGGACGGCGGACCGCTGATGGATACGACCAAGATTGATCTTTCCCTGGCGGCGCTGGGGGTGGACGGTGCGGCGCTGGAAGCGGCCCTGCGCCGGCGCGGCATTTTCAGCGAGCTTTACACCGGGGATCTGCTGATGCTGATGACCGGGATCGGAACCACGGAGGAGGATGGCAGCCGTCTGCTGGCAGCCCTGTGCACCATCGCGGCCGAAGCCCGGGCGAAGCGGCCGGCCGCTGTGCGTGCGGAAAAGGCTGCCGCCTCTGCTCTCACCGCGGGACTTGCGAGGCTTGGCGGCGAACTGCATCCTGTGCCGCCGCGGCGCCGGGCCCTGCCTTTGGCAAAGGCGGCGGGCTGCATCTGCGCGGGGGCCATCGTGCCGTATCCGCCGGGGGTGCCGCTTTGCTGCCCGGGCGAGAGAATCACAGAGGAGATCGTCGATGCCTGCGCAAAGATGCGCAGGCAGGGCATGACGGTGCTGGGCATCAGCGAAGACGGCTGTGTCATGGTTGGACAAGAAGGATAAAGAAAGGACGAAGGCATGCTTTTTGACGCGCATACACATCTCAATGAAGAAGATTTCACCGACGAGGAGCGGACGGAGCGGATCCGGGAGATCGAGGAGGATCCGCAGCTGGAAGGCGTGGTCGATATCGGCTGCGATGTTCCCTCCTCCGTCATGGCCGCCCGCCATGCCGCTGCCTATCCCTGGTGCTTTGCGGCTGTGGGGGTGCATCCGCATGCGGCAGGTACCATGACCGAGGAGGATCTGAAGGAGATCCGCCGGCTTGCCGGTCTGCCTGGCGTCTGTGCCATCGGAGAGATCGGACTGGATTATCATTATGACAACGCGCCGCGGGAGGCGCAGCAGGCATGGTTCCGCCGGCAGATTGCGCTGGCTCTGGAACTGGAGATGCCCATCGTCATTCACAGCCGGGAAGCGGACCGGCAGACGATGGATATCCTGATCGAGGAGGGCGCCTTCAGTGAAGAGAGAAGAGAGCACTTCGCGCCCCGCACTGTGCTTGCGGGATGGGAAGCCGCGGCGCCTTCGGCCGGGGTGGTCATTCACTGCTTTTCGGGCAGCGCTGAGCTGGCCGCCGAGTACGTGCGTCTGGGGGCGGATATTGGGATTGCCGGTCCCGTCACCTACAAGAACAACAAAAAGACGATCCGCGTGGTCGAACAGATCCCGCCGGCCTTTCTGATGGCGGAGACCGATGCGCCCTATCTGGCGCCGGAGCCGCGCCGGGGACGGCCCAACAAATCCGCTTTTGTCGGTTATACCGTAAAGAAAATGGCAGCGGTAGCCGGCATCTCCTTTGAGGAGATGGCCTCTGTGACCGCGGCCAACGCCAAGAGGTTTTACCGCTTATGAAGGATCTGCCGGACATCATCCGGGCAACGATTGCCGCACATCACATGATTGAGGAGGGAGACCATGTCATCTTAGGTCTCTCCGGCGGCCCGGATTCTTTGAGTCTCTTTCATGTTCTCAATCTGATGCAGAAGGAGGAAGGACACTTCACGCTTTCTGTCGTTCATGTGGATCATATGTTCCGCGGCGAAGACTCCCGGGAGGACCGCCGGTTCGTCGAGAATCTCTGCCGGCATTACCGCGTGCACTGCGACAGCAGCGCCGTCGACTGCCCGGCCATGGTGCGCGAGGAAGGCCTGACGCCTGAGGAAGCCGGACGCCGGGCGCGCTACGACGCCTTCGCCAGGGCCGCCGAAGGACGGGAAGGCGTCGTGAAGGTGGCGGTTGCGCAGAACCGCAATGACCAGGCGGAGACGATCCTGTTTCATCTGGCCAGAGGCACCGGGCTGGACGGGCTCTGCGGCATGGACTATGTGCGCCGGGATACGCGGGGGTACCAGGTGATCCGGCCGCTGCTGGATGCCGAACGCGCCGACATCGAGGCCTACTGTCGGCAGCAGCAGCTGGCGCCCCGCTTTGACAGCACCAACCAGGAGATGGAGTATACCAGAAACCGTATCCGGCTGGGACTGATTCCCTATATGGAGAGGGAGTTCAACGGCCGGATCGTGGAGAGCATTGCCAGGATGGGGGCGCTTCTGCGGATCGACCGGGCCTATCTGGAGCAGGAAGCTGAGGCGGCGGCGCAGCGCCTGCAAATAACGCGGAACGGCCGGCCGGCGCTGGATCGTGAAGGGCTGGCGCAGTGTCCCGAAGCTATCCGTGCCAGGGCGCTGCGGGCTATGTTCCGCAGGGCGGGGCTCCTGCAGGATGTGAGAGAAAAGCATATCCGGGCCGCCGAGCATCTGCTCACGGGCGGGCAGGCTTCCGGCAGCGTGGATCTTCCCCGCGGGTACCGCTTCGAAGTGTCGTACGATGCGGCGATGATGGCGGCGCCGGCAGCGGAGCCGGGGCCGGCAAAGAAGGAGAACGGGCGGCGGCCGGCGCTGCGCCTTTCGCTGCTTGTGCCCGCCCAGGAAGAGGGTGCGCCTCCGGACAGCACGCAGGCAGACAGCAGGCATACGGACGGCAGCGTCTGCCGCTTGGATGCCGATGCCATGGCAAAGGAGTTGCATCTGGAAGGCGAGACGGATCTCCTGCACGCGCTCGGATCGCGGATACATCTTAGAACCCGGCGGCCGGGCGACTGGATTGCCCTTAGGAACGGACGGAAAAAGCTGCAGGACCTCTTCGTGGATGAGAAGATACCGCGTGCGGCGCGCGAACAGATTCTGCTCGTGGCCATGGGCAGCCAGATTCTCTGGATTCCCGACCTCCTCGGACGCAGGCGCTATACCGGCCGTTATCCGGTGACGCCCTCGACGCGGCACGTGCTCATGCTTGAAATAGAAAGATGAGTATGCTAAAATTGCTTGATTGTATATAATCAGGTGGTATTCAATGAATAGGAGATGAACATTGAGAAAGTTATCCAGAACGATAGGCATCTACATCTTGATTTTTGCCGCTGTCCTGATCATGGCCCTGGTGTTCAACCATTCTTCCAAGGAGCCCGTGAAGTCGGTAAGCCTTACCAAACTGACCTCTGAGCTGGCCAGTCAGAATGTTTCCACGCTGCAGGTGGACAACAACAAGATGGCGATGACCGCGACGCTGAAGGATTCCGGCGAAAAGATCAAGGCGACCTACACCTCGTCTGACTACATGCTGCTGGATGAAAAATATATTATTCCGCAGATGGAGGACGGCCATCTGACCGTCAAGCCGCAGGCGCCCAAGGAAACGCCGTGGTATGTCTCCATCCTGCCGACGGTGATCATGGTTGTGGTGCTCATTCTGTTCTGGGTCATGATCATGAACCAGCAGGGCGGCGGAGGCAAGGCCATGCAGTTCGGAAGAAGCCGCGCCAAGTTGCAGAAGGATACCGGCCAGAAGAAGATCACCTTTGACGATGTGGCCGGATTGAAAGAAGAAAAGGAAGAACTGGAAGAGGTTGTTGATTTCCTCAAGCATCCGCGCCGCTACAACGGCCTGGGTGCACGGATCCCCAAGGGTATTCTGCTGGTGGGGCCGCCGGGCACCGGCAAGACCTATGTCTCGCGTGCCACAGCCGGTGAGGCGGGCGTGCCGTTCTTTACGATCAGCGGATCGGAGTTCGTTGAGATGTTTGTCGGCGTCGGCGCCAGCCGTGTCCGTGACTTGTTCGAGCAGGCCAAAAAGAATGCACCCTGCATCGTCTTCATCGACGAGATCGATGCCGTGGGCCGCAAGAGAGGCGCAGGCCTGGGCGGCGGGCACGATGAGAGAGAACAGACCCTGAACCAGCTCCTGGTCGAGATGGATGGTTTTGCGGAGAATTCCGGCATCATCATTCTGGCCGCCACCAACCGGCCGGACGTGCTGGATCCTGCCCTGCTGCGGCCGGGCAGATTTGACCGCCAGATTGTGATCGGCGTGCCGGATGTGGCCGGCCGGGAGGCGATTTTCCGCGTGCACTCCCGCAACAAGCCGCTGGCCGAAGGCGTGGATCCCAAGGTGCTGGCCAGGCGCACACCGGGCTTCACCCCGGCGGATATCGAGAACATGCTCAATGAGGCGGCGCTGCTGACGGCCAGGCGCAATGGCCGCCAGAT
>OMZN01000109.1 GCA_900315555.1 uncultured Eubacteriales bacterium | reverse complement strand
GGTGCGTAAGCGGCTGCCCGAGTACTGGGACTACAGCATGGACGAACTGCTTCATGCGGATGATGAAGCCAATCGTGCCAACTACTATAAGGAAATCATCACCTCCATCATGGAGAGCGGCCTCGCAGAGGACTACATGGAGGAAATGGCGTCCACCATCAGCACGCTGGCCGTGGATCAGCTTCATATCATCGGCGACATCTGGGACAGAGGCTCGCGGCCTGACGAGATCATGAAAGTGCTGATGAACTATCACGATGTGGATTTTCAATGGGGCAATCATGACATTGTGTGGATCGGGGCAGCGACGGGTAACTGGGCCTGCATCGCCAACATTCTCCGCATGAATATCAGCTACAATAACTTTGATATGCTGGAGGTGGGCTATGGGATCAACCTTCGTCCTCTTTCCGAGTTTGCGCAGGAAGTCTACGGCGATGATCCCTGCACCTATTTCATGCCGAAGATCTTTGAAGAAAGCCAGTATGATTCTGTCTCACCGGAGCTGGCAGCCAAGATGCACAAGGCCATTGCCATCTGTCAGTTCAAGATCGAGGGGCGGCGCATTATGCAGCACCCCGAATACCATCTGGAGCATCGTCTCCTGCTTGACAAGATCGACTTCGAAAAGGAAACCGTCGTCATCGAGGGAAAGACGTACAAACTGCGGGATGCCCATATGCCGACGGTGGATCCGGCACATCCCTATGAGCTGACCGAAGGAGAGCTGGCCGTGATGCGGGCGCTGGAGGCCAGCGTGCTGCGCAGCACGGCACTGCAAACGCAGATTCGCTTCATTATTGATCAGGGTGCGCTGTATCAGGTGGAGAACAATAATCTGTTCTTCCACGGGTGCGTGCCCATGGATGAGGATGGTGAATTTCTCAACTGCACAGTCAACGGGCACACCTGCAGCGGCAAGGCGTATTTCGATTATCTGGATGATCAGATCCGCAAGTCGTTCTATAACCCGGAGGATTCCGATGAAAGGGTGCATCAAGGAGATATCATGTGGTATCTTTGGCTGTCAAAGAATTCTCCCCTGTTCGGCAAGGACAAGATGACCACCTTCGAGCGGCTGTTCATCGATGACAAAGAAAGCCACAAGGAGGTTCCCGTACCTTATTACCGTCTGATTGACAACAAGCAGATCTGTGAGAAGATTCTCATGGAGTTCGGTGTGGATCCCATGCAGGGGCACATTCTCAACGGCCATGTTCCGGTGAAGATCAAAGACGGAGAGAGCCCGATCAAGGGAAAGGGCAAGCTGTTTGTCATCGACGGCGGCATCTCCAAGGCGTATCAGAAGACCACCGGCATCGCCGGCTATACCTTCATCTACAACTCCCGGTTTATGGCGCTTTCGGAGCACAGACCCTACCAGCCGCTGCAGCCGGACGGCAGCCAGACCTTCGTGGCACCGGTGATCAAAACCGTGGAAGTCCTTCCCAAGCGTATGCTGATCCGTGACAGCGACCAGGCGGTCGAGCTGCAGGAACAGATCACGCAGCTGCGCGCCCTGGTGGAAGCCTTCCGAAGGGGACGCATCAAAGAACGTTATTAGGCGATTAGTCGTTTCGGGTATTCCGGCGCCGCTGCATGGACATGATCATGCCGGTAAAGCAGATGGCGGCAAGCAGCAGGAACGAAAGATGCATGGCACCTTCCAGCTGCTGCGTGGAGGCGCTTTGCAGCGGCAGGTTCTTCAATCTGGCATGGATGATGATCGTGATGATGCACATGCTGGAGGTCTGTCCCAATGTCCGCATGGTGGCCAGGATGGAAGAGGCGATGCCGAAGTGGGAACGATCCACGCAGGACATGATCGCATTCATGTTGGGTGAGGAAAAGATAGAGACGCCCAGCCCTGTTATCAGCAGCAGAGTGACCAGCAGGGCGAGGGGTATGCCATGGCGGACGAAGGAAAAGCAGACAAGGCAGCTGCCGCAGACTGCCATGCCGGCGGTGGCCAGCTTCCATGGAGCGATGCGGTCGGAGAGGGCGCCCATTCTGGGGGAAA
This sequence comes from uncultured Eubacteriales bacterium, assembly GCA_900315555.1. Classification (GTDB taxonomy): domain Bacteria; phylum Bacillota; class Clostridia; order Peptostreptococcales; family Anaerovoracaceae; genus RUG100. The sequence continues at coordinate 6,327 of OMZN01000109.1, read as the reverse complement.
CCAGCGCCATGACCAGCGGCTGGCACAGCAGGATGAGGCCGGCGCGCTGCGAGGAGAATCCCATATCTGTCTGCAGGAAGATCGACATGAAATAGCTGATGCCGAAGGTGGCGCAGTAGTTGAACAGTGCCGCCAGATTAGACAGAGTGTAGGCCGGATTTCTTCGAAAGATCCGGACATCGATGAGAGGATTGGCGGCGCGCTTTTCGATGGCCGTGAAAAGGACGGCCAGCACTGCGCCGGCACCCAGCAGAAGCCAGGCCATGGCACCGGTGCCTGCAGAGGAGAAGCCGGTCATCATCAGCGTGATCATGGCAATGAACAGGATGCCGCCGGCAATGTCACCAGTGCCGGCGGCGGCGGTCTGCCGGTTACGGGGAAGGAAGATATATCCCAGGATCAGGGCACATAGACTGACAAGCCCCGCGAGAAGAAAGATACCATGCCATCCCAGGCAATGATTGATGATCCCGCCCAGCACGGGCCCCGAGGAAAGACCGGTGTAGGTGCCTGCTGTCATCATGCCGATGGCCTTGCCTTTCTGGGCAGGCGGGTAGTTGCTGACAATGGTGGCTGTGTTGGTGGCAAAGATCATGGAGGCGCCGATGCTCTGCAGAATGCGCATGGCCATGACTGCTGCAAAGGACCCGCAGACGGAAGCCAGAAGACTGCCGACGGTCATGGTAAGCAGACCGGTGAGAAAAATGCTGCGGCGGCTGGTGCTGTCTGCCACCTTGCCGAAAGGTACGCTCAGGGCTGAGGTGACCAGGGCATAGACGGAGATGATCCATCCTGTGCTTGCCGCGCTGATGCCAAGATCGCTTCCCATGGAGGGCACGGCAATGTTGAGGGCGCTTCCTAAGAAAGCGGTCATAAAGGTGGTAATGATGACCACCATGGTGACGGTGGCTGATGTCGCTGTACTTGGTTTGTTTTGCATAACAAATATGGTAAAACGTTCCCTGTGAATTTTCAAGAAAAAAAGAACAGCGTGTTAACTTTGGCGAAGGGTTATTGTATAATATCCTCGGAGGTATGTATATGATGAAGAAAACGAAGAAACTTAGATTCGTTCTGGCCGCTGTGCTGACCGTCCTTGCTGTTTATACGAGGGAGACGTCCTCTGCCAGATAAAGCGGTTGCCGGCAGACAATAAAATGGTATATAATGGCTAGGTGAAATTTTCGGAAGCAAGGAGGATATGCAGATGGCATTTTCGGAAGAAGTAGGCATTGATCTGGGGACGGCCAATGTTCTTGTATATATAAAAAATAAAGGCATCGTGCTCAAGGAGCCCTCAGTGGTTGCCATCGATGAGGAGACAGAGGAAATCCTCGCCGTCGGTGAGGAAGCGCGTCAGATGCTGGGCAGGACGCCTGCCAACATCATTGCGGTGAAGCCTCTGCGGGATGGCGTGATTTCGAGCTATGAGATCACGGAGAAGATGCTCAAGTATTTCATTAAGAAAACCTGCGGTGCAGGTAAGTTCTTCCGGCCCAGGATCATGATCTGTGTGCCCAGCGGCGTCACCGAGGTGGAAAAGCGCGCGGTGCGCGAAGCTGCCACGCTGGCGGGCGGACGCGATGTGTTCCTGATGGAGGAGCCGGTGGCGGCGGCTATCGGTGCCGGTCTGGACATTTCCCGTCCCGAGGGCATCATGGTAATGGACATCGGCGGCGGCACAACAGACATCGCCGTGATTGCGCTGGGCGGTATCGTTGCTGCCACTTCAATCAAGGTGGCCGGCGACAAGTTCGATGAGGCCATCGTCAAGTATATGCGCAAGAAGCACAAGCTCTATATCGGTGAACGTACTGCCGAGGAGATCAAGATGGAAATTGGTACGGCCAGCGAGCGGCCGGAAGAGATCTCCAAGGTCTGCAGCGGACGTGATCTGGTCACAGGACTGCCGCGTGACATCGAGATTACCAGCACGGAAATCATGGAAGCGCTGGATGAGCCGTTGACGCAGATCTGCGATGCCGTCCACGGTGTGCTGGAAAAGACGCCTCCGGAACTGGCGGCGGATATCAGCAATACCGGGATCATTGCCACCGGCGGCGGGGCTTTGATGTATGGCATCGACAAGCGTGTCAATGCCAGAACCGGCATCGATGTGCGGATCGCTGACGATCCTATGTCCTGCGTTGCCACCGGAACGGGGAAGGCACTGGATCATATCGACCTGATCCAAAAGAACGATCTGAACCGGAGAAAGCGCAGATTCATCTGACGAAAAACCGTTACGATACGAAAGAGGCTGTCCCGCAGAGGACGGCCTCTTTTAGAGGGAGAGCAAATGAAACTAAAGCTGATCGCAGCCACGGCTTTCGGGCTGGAGGCTGTGGTGCGCAGAGAGATTGAAAAGCTGGGGTACGAAATCCTGGCTACGGAAAACGGGCGGGTGATTTTTGCAGGCAATGAGCGCGCTGTTGTACGTGCCAATCTGTGGCTGAGAACCGCTGATCGGGTTCAGATTCTGCTGGACAGCTTCGAGGCAAAGGATTCCGAGGTTCTGTTCCAGCGTGTGCGCGGCATGGCATGGGAGCGGATTCTTCCGATCGATGCGAAATTTGTCGTTACCTGCAGTACTGTAAAGTCCAGACTCCGCAGTGAACCGAACAATCAAAAGACTGTGAAGAAGGCGATTGCCATGCGGCTGGGCGAATGCTATGCGCAGTCCAGACTTCCTGAAACGGGCGCAGCGTACACCATCAAGATCAGCCTGCTGAAGGACCGGGCCACGCTGACGCTGGACACCACAGGAGAGGGACTGCACAAGCGCGGTTACCGGAGCCATCCTGTACCTGCACCGGTGAAGGAAACCCTGGCGGCGGCCATGGTGCAGCTTTCCTTTTGGAAAGAAGACCGCCTGCTGGTGGATCCCTGCTGCGGTTCGGGAACGATTCCCATCGAGGCGGCCATGATCGGAAGGAACATTGCGCCGGGACTTTCGCGCCATTTTGCCGCAGAAGCATGGGACATCATTCCGCAGAAGCTCTGGAAAGAGGAACGGGCGGCAGCCTATCGATCCATTCGGCCGGCGCAGCCGCTGCAGATCGAGGCTTCAGATATCGACGGCCGGGCGGTTGCTGCTGCCAGAGCCAATGCGGAGGAAGCCGGTGTGGATGACTGCATCACCTTTTCGCAGCGGGATGCCGCAGCTATGACGGCTTCCTGTCGGCACGGGATTGTGGTCACGAATCCTCCTTATGGCGAGCGCATCGGAGATGCTGCGCAGATTGAGGATCTTTACCGCGGGCTGCGGGCTTTCTTTCATTCCCATCCTGACTGGTCCCTGTTCATGATCACCCCGGACCGGACCTGCGAGGAAAAGGTGATGGGCAGGAAGGCGGAGCGGCGCAGGAAACTGTATAACGGGCGTCTTGAGGTCTGCTTTTATCAGTTTCACGGCAGAAAATAATTTTGACATTTATGTATCATGATGTATAATTATACATCATGATACAGTACAGCGTGCCGGCATGGCGTATCGGCGGATACCGCCGCGGTAACGAAGAGGAATCCTAGCAATCGAAGGAGGACATACTATGGCCGTTAATTTAAAGGGAAGAAGCTTTCTGACGCTGATGGATTTTACCAGAGAGGAGATTCGCTATCTCTTGGATCTGGGGCATGATCTGAAGGCGAAAAAGAGGGCGGGCATCCGCACTAATATGCTGGAGGGGAAGAACATCTGTCTTTTGTTTGAGAAGACTTCTACGAGAACCCGCAGCTCTTTTGAGGTTGCCTGTCACGATGAGGGCGGCCATGTAACCTATCTGGATTCGGAGGGATCCCAGGTTGGCAAGAAGGAATCCATCGAAGACAGTGCCAGGGTGCTGGGCCGGTTTTTTGACGGCATCGAATTCAGAGGATACAGCCAGCATCTGGTGGAGGATCTGGCCAGGTCCTCGGGTGTTCCGGTATGGAACGGCCTCACCGATGTGGATCATCCCACGCAGATTCTGGCGGATATGATGACGATGGAGGAGCATCTTTCCAAGCCGCTTGCGCGGTGCAAGGTGGTTTTTGTCGGCGACATCCGCAACAATATGAGCTACGCATGGATGTACGGATGTGCCAAGATGGGGATCGACTTCGTTGCCTATGGGCCGCAGGAACTGGCGCAGGCGGTGGATAAGGAAATCTTCAGCAGCGTGCAGAAGGAAGCAGAACAGTCCGGCGCCGTCATCAAGATTTCTTCGGATCGAAAGGATCTTGCGGGTGCCGACGTCATCTATACCGATATCTGGGCCAGCATGGGGGAGGAGGAGAAGATCCCCGAGCGTGTGGCGCTGCTGTCTCCTTACAAGGTGACGGAGGAGATGCTGGCTGACACAGGCAACGAAGAGGTTCTCTTCATGCACTGCCTGCCCTCCTTCCACGACTTTAACACCAGGATGGCCGCTGAGCAGAAGGCTCTGGGCTATGATATCCGTGAGGTGGATGATGAGGTCTTCCGCGGAAGGCATTCGGTGGTCTTTGATGAGGCGGAGAACAGAATGCATTCGATCAAGGCCGTGATTGTCGCTACGATTGCTTGAAAAGGGAAGAATAGAAACGAGATAATACAGGCGTGCCGCGGCATTTTTGTGCCGCCGGCGTGCCTGTTGATTTTTGGATATATTGATGATAAAATACCCATATTCATGCAATGGAGAAGGTGTCTATGGAAATCGAACTGAAATACTCGATCGCTGACAGCGATACAGCCGACCGAATATCGAAGGATGCCGGCTTGCAGAAGCTGGAAGAAAAAGACTCCCGCGATGCGGAGGAACTCTGTGGGCGTTATTACGACACAGAGGATCTGATACTGCAGAAGAATGATGTGGCATTCCGCATGCGCCGGGAAGGCAAAAAGCTGGTGGCCACCATGAAATGGAACGGCGAGACCAGCGGGGCACTGCACAGCAGAGAGGAGCTCAATATTAATTTGGGCGACTGTGACAACCTGGATCCGCAGCCTGAGGTCTTTGCAGAATCGGAAGAAGGCAGACGGATGCTGGATCTGATCGGTGAGCGTACATTGCACTGCATTATGGAGGTCAATGTTTTGCGGCGCAGTTTTCGGGTAGATACTGGAAAGAGCCTTGTTGAAATCTCCATTGATCAGGGTGAGATCATCACGTCCAAAGGGACAGAGCCGGTCTGCGAACTGGAACTGGAGCTCTTTGGGGGCGAAGAGGAAGATATGCTGAAACTGGGCGATCATCTTGCGCAGGAGTATGCACTGGAAATGGGAACGATCAGCAAGTTTGCAAGAGGATTGAAACTGCTGAAAGTGATATAAACGCAGGAGGAAGAAAAGTAAATGAAAACGAATCTCATCTCAAACGAGAACAACGAAGGCAAGTTCACCATGGAATTCACCGCCGATGAGCTGGAACAGGCAATCATCGGTGTATATCAGAGGGAAAAACGCAATTTCCAGCTGGATGGATTTCGGAAGGGGAAGGCGCCCCGCAGTTTGATCGAGAGAAGATACGGGGAAAACATCTTCGTAGAGGATGCTGTGAATGATCTGCTCAACAAAGCTTATCCCGATGCAGTCAAAGAGCTGGATCTGCGGACCATCGACACCCCGAAGATGGACTTTACAGAGCTGAAGAAGGGCAGTGACTTTACGGCGACGGTCAGCGTTGCGCTGTATCCGCTCTTTGATGTGCACGATTATAAAGGCGTGGAGATCAAGAAGGTGGAGCATGAGATCACCGACGAGGATGTTGATAAGGAAATGAAGGCGCTGCAGCACAGAAACGGGCGCATGGTTGATGTTGACAGACCGGCCAAGGAGGGCGACCGCGTCACGCTGGATTACGAGGGCACCGTAGATGGTGAGGCTTTTGAAGGCGGCTCTGCGACATCGTATCCTCTGAGACTGGGATCCGGCACTTTCATCCCCGGCTTTGAAGAACAGCTGGAAGGCGTTTCCAAGGACGAGGAAAAGGAAGTCAAGGTCACGTTCCCCGAGGATTATCATGAAAAGACGCTGGCCGGCAAGGAAGCTGTCTTTGCCTGCAAGATTCATGAGATCAAAGAGGAAGAACTGCCTGCACTGAATGATGAATTTGCCAAGGACACCAGCGAGTTCGATACGCTGGAGGAACTGCGCAAAGATACGGCCGAAAAGCTGCAGAAGCAGGCGGAGGAAGAGGCCGAGACCATGATGAAGGATGATGCGCTGGGCAAGGTCTATGAGGCAAACGATATTGATGTGCCTGAGGTGATGATCAACGATGAACTCAACAGCATGCTGGGAGAGTTCGATCAGCAGCTGCGTGCACAGGGCATGAGCCTGGAACACTATATCGACTACATGGG
>OMZN01000029.1 GCA_900315555.1 uncultured Eubacteriales bacterium | reverse complement strand
TCCACCCGGATACCGCACAATCGGCACGCCAAGCTCCTTCACCAGCTTAATCACATCCTGGCGGAATCCGTACTTGTCCGCGGACGGATGTCCGGGCTGATAGATTCCGGTGTATACCGCTCTTCCGAGATGCTCGATGAACGATCCGTAGATCCGCTTGTCCACCTCTCCAATCCGGAAATCCTTGTCCACAATCAGCTTTGTCTTGTTCATAAATGTCTGATACCCCTTCAGCTATGTATTTGGCATGCGCCATCGCTTACAATATCAGTCTGTTCCGTCATTCAGTGCTTCCATGCGGTGCGCATCTGGCATGTGCCATCGCTTACCGCATCCGGGCCTTACGCCCGAAGTTTTATTTTGTTCTGAAACGGAATACATTCCAGGAATGCGGCTTGAGAACGGCCCTGCATTCTCCATCCACCGGATCCTCCAGGGGAGCTGTCTCCGGCAGCACATTGTTCTCCTGCTCAAAGGTATTGCTCTGATACGGATCCGGGCAGAACAGTTCCCTCCTCCCGACTCCTTCGAGCCTGCCAAACCCACGAAGGTTCAGCGAAACCTCGCAGCTTTCCTGCATGTCACAGTTTACCGCAAAGACATTGATTTCACCAGACTCTGCGTCATAGGCTGCGGCACTGATCACTGCGTTCTGCTTTCCATGGTGCCCTGTCTCCTGCTGCGGCATCTCACCGCCCGCGCGGAGCGCAATGCCCCTCCCCAGATGCGCCACATCCCGGAACGGATAGAAGGTAGTCTGTCTGATTGCCTTCCCTGACGGGTCCGTGCTGATCATGCCACCCTCATTGACCAGAAGGGACTGACAGGCAATTTTGACGGAATCCGCGTTGTTCAGGAGCGTGCACAGGATCCCGCCGTAAACGACGGCATCCAGCTGGCTGAAATTGGCATAACCGAAAGTCTGTGAGCCGATTCCGGGAACTGCCCCCGTCCTGGTAATGACACCCCATTCGTCAAAGGAAAGCTTTACCACCTTGTCCGTGTGTTTCTCTTCCTTCACCAGACGGATCGCGCCGTTGATGGCATCGATATAATTCTGCAGATCCCGGAACAGGAACGGAATATCCGACTCGTCGTTGATGTTCGGATATGCCAGGTTCAGATTGGGATGATAATTCAGATAACGATGGATCGACAGATAGTCGATCCGGTCATAGCACTCCTCCAGAACAGTCCTGTCCCAGATGCCGAATGGTTTATGCCCCACTTCATTGGTGCAGCTTCCGCAGGCAATGACCTCAGTTGCGGGGTCCACCCATTTGACAATTTTGGCCGTCTCCCTGCAGATTCTGGCATATTCCTCCGGCGTGCGCATACAGATCTGCCAGTCGCCGTCCATCTCATTTCCGAGGCACCAGGTCCTGATCCCATATGGTTTTTCCTGACCATTTCTGACGCGCTGATCCGCCCAGAACGTTCCCGGCGCGCCATTGCAGTATTCCACTTCCTCTCCCGCTTCTGCCGGAGTCCCTGTGCCAAGGTTTACCGCCATATACACATCCGCGCCTACGTCTCCGGCAAACCGCATAAACTCGTCGGTGCCGACCGCATTGGTTTCTTCAGACCCCCACGCCAGGTCCTTGCGGACAGGGCGCGAATCCCGCGGCCCAATGCCATCCTTCCAGTTATAGCCCGAGACAAAATTTCCTCCGGGGTAACGCACTCCGGTGATTCCCGCTTCCCTGACCAGCGCCTTGACATCCTCCCGAAAGCCGAGCGAATCGCTCGCGGGATGTCCAGGCTCGTAGATGCCTCCATAGCAGCAACGCCCGAGATGTTCCACAAAAGATCCATACAGGCGGGGATCAATTCTGGAAATCTGATAATCCTTGTCGTAAATAATTCTGGCTTTCAACATTTCTTTACCCCATGCCGCGCTATTTGCGGCATCAATGTCAGTTCATCACTCCTTGATTCCTGATGTCGCCTGCCCAGCCACGAAATATTTCTGGAAGAACAGATACAGGATAAGCATCGGGATCATCGACACTGCTGCCGCCGTAAATGCGAGGCTGTATTCATCGGTGCGGTCTCCGATAAACATGGCAAGTCCATTCGACAGTGTACGCATATTCGTTTTGCTCGCCACAATCAGCGGCCACAGCAGATCATTCCAGCAGTTGTTGATACTCAGCAGAAAGACCGTCACCATCGCCGGCTTGATCAGTGGCATCATAATCACACTGTAAATGCCGAATTCCCCCATTCCGTCGATACGCGCCGCCTCCTCAAGATCCTTAGGAAGCTGCTGGAACGACGCCCTGCAGAGGAAAATCCAGTAAGCCGAGGCAATTTTGGGAATAATCAGTCCCCAGTATGTGTTGAGCCAGTGAAACGCATAAATCTCAAGATACAGCGGCACCATGACAACCTGGAACGGAATCATCATCGTCGCCAGGAAAATGATAAACAGCACATTTTTGCCGCGGAAATTGAATCTGGCAAACGCATACGCCGCAAGCGAGTTCACAAACATAGCCGGGATCGTGGTTCCGATGGCATAGATCGTCGTATTCAGGATCAGCTTCCACATGTCAATGGTGGATTGCACATGCGTCCAGTTCTCCATAAAGTGATTGGCAACCGGGAAAAATTTGGGCGGATAGCTCAGTACGTCCGCATCGCTCTTGAAGCTGCCCAGCATCATCCAGACCAGAGGTGCCAGCAGAAGAAAGGCGAAGAAAACCAGAATCACCACGATCGGGATCTGCGCCAGAATGCGCTTTGGTTTTACTTTTCCGGCTATTCTGACAGTTGAGTTATTGTTCTTCATTCCGGCACCCCCATCAGTCATCCGAAGTCCGATTCATAATGTAATACAGGATGACCGTAATAATCATGATGAACCCAAACAGCAGCTCGCTCATCGCGGTTGCATAACCGGTTTTATTCATGCTCTTGAACGCCGTGTCATAGATATAGACCACCATCGTCGTGGTGGAACGGCTGGGACCGCCGCCGGTCAGCGTGTAAACAATATCGAACATCTGCAGCGAACCGATCAGTCTCGTCATGAGCAGGAACCAGAAGGACGGCATGATCCCGGGCATTGTGACATACCAGAACTGGCTCATTTTCCCCGCTCCGTCGATGGAAGATGCCTCATATAGGCTGTCCGGAATATTCTGAATGGCCGACACAAGAATGATGGTGGATATGCCGAATGTTTTCCAGATAGCGACAAACACCACGACATACAGCGCTGTCGACGGACTGTTCAGAAGGTTTACATTGGTGAAGCCCATCTGCTTGAGCCAGTACGTAAAGATTCCAATGTTGGAATGCAATACCAGCTGCCACGTCACGCCCACCACAACCGCCGAGCACACAACGGGCAGGAAATAGATGCCCCGGATCAGCTTGTTAAAGAAAGTGTTTTTTGCCAGCAGCGCAGACAGTGCCACGCCGATGATCATCTGGAGCGGCACTTCAATCGCCGTGTATTTTAAGGAGATCTCTACGCTCTGCAGAAGACGGCGATCGTGAAACGCTCTGACAAAATTGTCGAATCCTACAAATTTTGCCTTTCCCAGGTCCACGCCCATATTCTGAAGACTTACCCAGAATGACGCAAACAAAGGAATGACATTGAAAATGATTAAAAGAATGGCGGCCGGCGCAATAAACAGATATGCTGTCCGTTCCAGCTTTCTCTGGAACCGGCTGTTCGGTCTGGTGTTTCCTCTTACTGACGCCATAGTAACCCTCCCGCGGAAAGAAAGGGAGAGACACCGCATCCCGGCATCTCTCCCTCCCGGAGTTTCCGTTCAGAATGCTCCCTTCACGGAGTCTCCGTGTCAGTTGTAGTATTCAGAGATGTATCCTTCCAGATCCGACTGGTAGGTAGAGAAGAAGTCCTGCACATCATCATAGGTCGGATTGGTCGGGCCATTGAACACCCAGTCCTGAACGTAATCGCCCTGGCAGGTCGACACATCGCTCCAGAACAGTGTTCCAGGTGCTGCAAACATCTGCACCTGTGCGGAATCGGAAGGTGTGAGGTCAACCAGAATCTGATTTGCCTGATATTCCTTGCTCTCCACCGTGGGCTTATAAGCATTCAGATAGCACATCGAGATAGACCACTCTGCGTTCGGAGTCATGCTGCTGTAGTCAACATTCTGCGTCAGGTCAGAAGCTTCCAGTCCTGTACCGGTCATCCACCACTCGATGAATTTCTCCGCGGCAAGCTTCTCTTCGTCCGATGCAGAAGAGGTGATGTAGAAGCAGTTCACGTCGCCAAGTGCCCAGTCGTCCTGATCATCGCCCTTGACGGTCGGAACCTTTGCAATGCCATAGTTCACATCGGAGGCATCCAGCGTTCCCTTCAGCCATCCGCCGTTGATCTCCAGACCAATCTGTCCGGCTGCCATCATGGAGTCGATATCCTTTTCCTTCGGGTTATCTCCATTGTCATACAGATTCTTCATCCAGATCATGGCATCCGCAAATGCCTGATTGTCCAGAAGATTGGGCTTGAAACCGTTCTGCTCATCTCCCGTGATGATGTAATCTGTACCGAAGCGCTGAATCGCTGCCTGATTCTGTCCGCTGTAGCAGTAGAACAGGCCTGATCCATAAACCGGCTTATCCGACGTGGATAATGCCGTGATCTTCTGCGCTGCTTCCGTCCATTCGTCAAAGGTCTTCGGAACAGCATCCTCTCCGTAGCCTGCAGCTTTTAGCAGATCCTTGTTGTAATAGAGCATATAGGTGCTGATCTGGAAAGGAATACCGTACAGTGCGTCGCCGCTGTAGCACATGTTCATGTAGGTATCCGAGAAATCATCCTTTTTCAGCGAGGTGTTGTCCCAGATATCGTCAATCGCAAGGAGATAGCTGGAATATTTGTTGAAATCATTGCTGTTCAGAAGTATCAGATCCGCCGCTTCTCCTGTGGGCAGATTGGTCTGCAGCATATCGCCGAACGAGGTGGTTCTCGTCATATCAATAAAGATATCCGACTGTTCCTTGTTAAATTTATCCACCAGTGCCTGCAGTGTGTCGCCGTCTCCGCCTGTCCAGCTGTTCCAGAATGTAACCGTCGTTGCGTTCGGATTGGACGGAGTCGCAGCCGTTGATGCTGCGTCTGCCGCTGTGGTGTCTGCCGTTTCCGCCGTGGAAGCTGCCGCAGGAGCCGCCTCGGACGCAGCATCCGCCGACTTGGAGCTCTCCGTCCCGGCGCTGCCGGAGCCGCTGCTGCCACACGCTGCAAGGGAACTCATTGCCATCGCTGCCGTCAGCAATAATACCAGTTTCTTTTTCATGATCATTACCCTCCATAGAAAATCGTGTAACTGAATAAAGTAAAGTTATATTTACTTTGCGTTCACGTATCCTCTTGTTTTTGATTATACATCTTAACGGTTATCGTTCAAGCGAAAATGCCATGTTTGAGCTCGTTTTGTCTATTATGCGCAATATATCCCGCACTAATTTGTGCATTATTTATTTTCTCTGGCTGTATCCCGAAAAGCGTCCTTCTTTCCGCCGTGGTCTTATTTCCAGCCGCGTTCTTCCATGTTCGCAATTGCTGGTTTCTCCGCAAAAGGGCAATTGAGCAGGGCAGATTTAATCCGCCCTGCTCAATACGGCGACGCTGTCAGGTGCCATGGTCTGCAAGCAGGATTGCACCATGACCTCTGACTCATTGCCTTAAAAAACACGCAGAACGGAGATTTATCTTCTCCTTCTGCGTGTTTATCCAGAACGATATTGCTGTATTTGCTCCGCGCTCATGCCTCACTAAAGGGACCCGCCCTGCGTGCCCCTGCACCCGGACCCCTGTGCAGCGGAACGAAGCAGGAGCTACAGGGTATTGCCATCGATAATGGAAAACGGCACGACATTCCTCTGCGGTGTTTCGATGTCCTCGGACAGATCAATGATTGCATTCGCCGCCATCTCGCCTATTTTCTCCACATGGTTGTCGAGGCAGGTCACGCGGACATTTCCGCCAACAGCCATTTCCGGCATCACGTCGAAAGTCATCACGCCATATTCCCGCCCCGGCTCCATGCCGTCGTGAAACAGACGGTTGATCACATTGACGGCAAAAATTGCACCCGAAGAAACCAGTGCGGGCCGACCGACCGCATTGCGCTTCCGCATGATCGCGGAAATCTGCTCTGTATAGTCCTCGCCCACGATCAGTACCGGTTCATTGCCCTGCTTCCGGCATGCCTCCCTGAAGCCCAGAAAGCGGGAATGATGTCCGGGATTCTCCTCTCCCGCCGCATCATAGTAGGTCGGCGCAATAAAATATATCTCCTGATACCCGCGTTTGAGCACATATTCCGCGCACGCCGCTCCCGCAGCCTGCTCGTCGATCCCGACCCCGCAGAATCCGGCCTTCTCCGCCTCGTCCAGTGCCAGAATGCAGTTTTGCTGGCGTCCTGCTGAAAGAATCTTCCGCAGAGTTTCCCCCTTATTGATCGGGTTGATGACGATGCCGTCAACGCTGTAGTTCTTCAGCATCGTCAGCATCTCCTTCTCCCGTTCCTTGTTATCCCCGTGAACCAGGATATTGAGGATATATCCTCTTTTTACCGCCGCTTTTGTCATGGAATCGCAGATTTTGGCAAAATACATGTTGTTCAGGAACGGAATGAGCACGCCCAGCATTCTGCTTTTCCCAAGTGTCAGCGTTCTTGCCGTCAGGTTCGGCTCGTAATGCAGCTCTTTCGCCTTGTCCAGAATCCTCTGCTTTGTCTCCTCGCTGATTCTTCCCGTTCCATGTAATGCCCGTTGCACGGTAGCGAGCGACACCCCGCACTCCCTCGCAATATCCTTTGTTGTTGCTGCCATTTCTGCTTCCCCCGGCTTGCTCAGATATCTGTCGCTCTCTATCTTAACACCTTTTGCGCCGGATTTGCGGATACGTATTCATATATTATCCCGTGTTTGCATCTTTTCCCTGCCTCTTTCCGCGTCTCACAGCACCACCGGCAGGCTCTTTGCCTCGTCCCCTCACAGCTCCGGCAGTACCATCTCGTAAAAGGCCTCCAGAACCTTTCCGGGTTCCCGGCAGTCCGCGGTCATGGCAAGCACCGCCT
>OMZN01000022.1 GCA_900315555.1 uncultured Eubacteriales bacterium | reverse complement strand
TCGGAAACGGTATGTTCTAAAGAATAAGCTGTCTGCTGCAGACTGCTGCAGCAGGATGGCTTCCGCCAAAGAAAGCTTTCGGTTTTGCCGGAGCTTTTTTCACGATGTTTTTTCAGATGCTTTCTTCTAAATTTTTCTTAAATGCTTCTGCCTGCGCAGGCAGGATGCAAGTAATGGTTGTTTCCGGCCGTCCTTTTTTGTAAAATAGATAACTGTTGAGAGACAGGAACGTGCAGAGAACGGCCAGGAATGACGGTGAAACCATGAAAATCAAGTGCGGCTTGACTGCAGTACTGAAATCTGAATATACGACGACCATACTGTTTGCACTGTATTTTGTATGTGCCTCTATGTTGATTCTGTTCAAAGGGATCTTTCAGCTTTCCTATATCGGCCTGACGGGGTTTTCTGGCCGTTCGGTGAATCTCCTTCCCTTTTTGGATCTGGTGCACGCTGTGCATAGCAGTGCCTTCCTGCTTCGTTCGTTACTGATCCAGTATGCGATCAACTTCTGTACGTTTATTCCGCTTGGCTGCTACTGTGCCTGTCTGATCAAGGATCGAGTTCACTATCACGGCGGGCAGAGGCATTATACCGGCATGACGGTCTTGTTCTCCCTGCTTTTGAGCATCGCTTATGAAGTCATGAAGTATGCGATGGAGTGCGGCGCGTCCAATATTGATAATGTGATCATGGGGATGGCCGGCGGTGCGGTCGGCGCATGGCTCTTTGTCTTCATCAAGTCGAAAAGCGGTGATGACAGCCGGCGCGTGGTCAATATTCTCGGTCTTTCCGTGACGGCGGCGGCCATTGTATTCGGGGCGATCTTTTTATGATGCAGATGCGTTATAATGTAGATGAGAGAAGGTCCATCGCAGGAAATGACTGCATCCTGTGCAGCCGGTGAAAAAGAGAGGAGAAGTACGATGGAGTTTCGTAAGATGAGACGGTGGAAGCAGCAGATTACCGAGGAAGAATGCAAAGAAGTGCTGCAGGCTGAAAAGCGGGGTGTGCTGGCAACGGCCGGCGGCGAAGGATATCCCTATGCCTTGCCGATTAATTTCTACTTCGATGAAGAAAGCGGACGAATCTATTTTCATTGTGCCAAGGCAGGCCATAAGATCGATGCCCTTGCCAGGGAAAACAGGGTCAGTTTCTGTGTCTTTGAGAAAGAGGGCTATGTCAAAGAGGGCGATTGGTCGTACAACGTCAGAAGTGTGATCGCCTTCGGCAGGATTTCCATCATGACACCTTCGGCACGGCGGGATACCATGCTGCTGCATCTGGCCGAGCGGTTCTATCCGGATGCGGCTTCCGCACAAGCTGAGCTGGAAAAGGACGGTGCGCGCTGTCATGTGCTGGAGATGGTGGTCGATCATATGACCGGTAAGCTTGTCAATGAGTCCTGATCCCGCCGGATGCCGCCATCATTCCCCGGATAAGATGAGATTGCAAAATAATACAAAAAATTATGTATTTATTCAAAATGAGCCGTTACCGCGGCTTGTTTTTGTGGTATGATAAAGGGCAGAACTGAAATGGCTTGGGGATTGGCCATAGTTGTATACAAAGGAGAAATGAAAAAAATGATCAAGATGAACCAGCACTATAAGGAACTGAAGAGTTCCTACTTGTTCTACAACATCAGTCAGAAAACACAACAATACTGCGATGAGCATCCGGGGACACATCTTCTGAAGCTTGGTATCGGTGATGTCACCCTGCCGCTGGCTGGTGAGGTTATCAAGGCGCTGCACGGCGCGGTGGACGACCAGGCGGAAAAGGAAACTTTCAGCGGCTATATGCCTGAATGCGGTGCTGATTATTTTCTTTCGGCTGTCAACAGTTACTACCAGGCGCGTGGTGTACAGCTGGCGCAGGATGAGATCTTTGTATCCAGCGGTGCCTCCGATGAGCTGGGGGACATCCTGGATCTCTTTGCGGAGGACAACACGGCGCTGATCATGGAGCCGGCTTATCCGGCTTATGTCGATGCCAACGTTATGGCAGGACACAGAATCGTGCATATGCCTTCCGGCAGAGAGAACGGCTTTGTGCCGGATCCTGATGAGTCGATCGATGCAGACCTCATCTATATCTGCTCGCCCAACAACCCGACAGGTGCGGTCTTCAGCAGGGAACAGCTGAAGCGCTGGGTGGATTATGCCAATACCAAGGGTGCCGTGATCCTCTTTGACGCCGCTTACGAATGTTTTATCGAGGACGAGGCAATCCCTCACAGCATCTTTGAGATCGAGGGCGCCAGAACCTGTGCCATCGAGATCTGCTCTCTCTCCAAGACGGCGGGATTCACCGGTACGCGCTGTGGTTACACCGTGATCCCCAGGGATCTGGAGCGCGGCGGCATGGTGCTGCATGACATGTGGATCAGAAACCGCACTACCAAGACCAACGGTATCTCCTGCATCCTGCAGAAGGGTGCGGCGGCGGTCTTCACCCCCGCAGGGCAGAAGGCGGTCAGAGAGAATATCATGGTCTACAAGAACAATGCCAAGGTGCTGATGGAGGCGCTGGATACCTGCGGTATCTGGTACTGCGGCGGTAAGAACGCCCCTTACATATGGATGAAGTGCCCTGATGGCGCCGGCAGCTGGGAATTCTTTGACAGGTTGCTGCAGGAGACGCAGATTGTCGGTACCCCCGGCGAGGGCTTTGGGTCCTGCGGCGAGGGATATTTCCGCTTGTCCAGTTTCGGTGATGCGGAGGATACCCGCGAGGCAGCCGCCCGTCTTAAGAAACTGTTGAAGAAATAAGGAGAAAGCATGCAGGAGTTTGACCGGAAAATAATAATGGAAGACGGCAGCTGTTATCCGGGATACGGCTTTGGCGCCGATGAGGACAGGGTCTGTGAGATCGTGTTCAACACATCGATGGTCGGATACCAGGAGATCGTCTCAGACCTGTCCTATACGGATCAGATGGTGGTCATGACCTATCCGCTGATTGGCAACTATGGAATCACCGACGATGACTTTGAAAGCAAGAACCCGGGACTTGGGGCTCTGGTGGTGCATGACTATAACGACATGCCTTCCAACTTCCGCTATACCAAGACCTTAGCGGAGCTCTTGGAGGAAAACAACATTCCCGGAATTACCGGCGTGGATACCCGTAAGCTGACGCGCAGCATTCGTGACTATGGATCGAGACGGGCGGTGCTGACAGGGATCGACACTCCGGTAGAAGAAGGCATCCGGCGCATACAGGAGACGCCGGTGCCGCATGATGCGGTGGCGCGTGCCAGCTGCAAAAAGCGCTGGTATGCCAGGACTTCCAACCACAGGTTTAACGTGGTAGCGGTGGACTGCGGCATCAAGCTGAACATCATCCGCGATCTCAATAAAATCGGATGCAACGTGACCGTGGTGCCTTACGACATCAGTGCCGAGGAGATTGAATTCATGAAGCCTGACGGCGTCTTCCTTTCCAACGGGCCGGGAGATCCCCAGGACGTGACGACCTGTATTCGTCTGGTGCAGGCGCTGCGGGGAAGAGTGCCCATCTTCGGCATCTGCCTGGGGCATCAGATCATCTCGCTTGCTTACGGTGCCGCAACCTACAAGCTCAAGTTCGGCCATCGCGGCGGGAACCATCCGGTCAAGCGGCTGGCTACGGGAAAAATTGAGATCACTTCGCAGAACCACAGCTATGCGGTGGATGCGGACAGTGTCAAAGATACAGCCCTTGAGATCACCCACATGAACCTGTTGGACAACACAGTGGAAGGCGTGGAATGCGCCGAAGACAAGGTCTTCAGTGTGCAGTACCACCCGGAGAGCGCACCGGGACCGGAAGACAGCTTCTATCTGTTTAACAAATTTACGGAAATTATGAAGGAGGCGAAGGATCATGCCTAAGAGAACAGATCTGCACAAGATCATGGTCATTGGATCCGGCCCCATTGTGATCGGTCAGGCGGCAGAGTTCGACTATGCCGGTACGCAGGCCTGCCTTGCTTTAAAGGAAGAGGGCTACGAGGTGGTTCTGGCCAATTCCAATCCGGCCACGATCATGACCGATACGACCATCGCGGACAAGGTATATATGGAGCCCTTGACCTTGGAATATTTGGCCAGAATCTGCCGCTATGAACGACCCGACGCCATTGTGCCCGGTATCGGTGGGCAGACCGGGCTGAACCTGGCGATGGAGCTTGCGAGAAAGGGTGTTCTCAAAGAGTGTGAGATCGAGCTGCTCGGAACCGATGCCAAGAGCATCGAATGTGCCGAGGACCGTGAAGAATTCAAGGAGCTCTGCCAGCGGATCGGTGAGCCTGTCGTACCCTCAGAGATTACTTACAGCGTTGAGGAAGGCCTTGCGGCGGCTGAAAAGATCGGCTATCCTGTCATCCTTCGCCCTGCCTTCACGCTGGGAGGCACCGGCGGCGGCTTTGCCAACAATCCGGACGAGATGCGGGTGATGATGAAGAATGCGCTGATTATTTCTCCGGTGCACCAGGTGCTGGTGGAAAAAAGCATCAAGGGCTACAAGGAAATTGAATATGAGGTGATGCGCGATGCCAATGACACCGCCATTACTGTCTGCAATATGGAAAATCTTGACCCGGTGGGTATCCATACCGGCGATTCCATTGTTGTGGCGCCTTCGCAGACATTGACCAATAAGGAATATCATATGCTGCGCAACAGCGCGCTGAAGATCATTCGCGCGCTGGAGGTTAAGGGCGGGTGCAACGTCCAGTTTGCACTGGATCCGCAGTCCTTCAACTACTATGTTATCGAGGTCAACCCGCGCGTGTCCCGCTCCTCGGCGCTGGCTTCCAAGGCCAGCGGCTATCCCATTGCCAGAGTGTCGGCCAAGATCGCTGCCGGCATGAATCTGGACGAGATCCAGCTGGTCAACACACCGGCCTGCTTTGAGCCGGCGCTGGACTATGTGGTGACCAAGATGCCGCGTTTTCCGTTTGATAAATTCGCGGAAGCCAGCAACACTTTGTCCACGCAGATGAAAGCCACCGGCGAGGTAATGAGTGTCGGACGCACGGCGGAGGAGAGTCTGCTGAAGGCCATCCGCTCCCTGGAGGAGAACAAGAACCATATTCACATGGCCAAGTTCGACAGCGAACACATGACGACCGATGACCTGCTTGACTATATTAAAGAGGGAACCGACGACCGGCTTTATGCCATTTCTCAGTTGATGTGGATGGGTGTGGACCATTCCCGGATCTGCGATATTACCCAGATTGACATGTTCTTCCTGGACAAGATCAAGAGGATTGTAGACTTCGAGAAGGAGATGGAGGCGGCGCCTGATGATCCGGCACTGCTGCGGGAGGCCAAGCGCCTTGGATTTTCCGATTCCTATGTTGCAGAGCTTTGGAACACCACCGAGGACGAGATTTATCAGCGCAGGCTGCAGGCCGATCTTTTCCCCGATTACAAGATGATCGACACCTGTGCCAGTGAGTTTGCGAGCTACGTGCCGTATTTCTACTCAACGTATTCGTCGGAGAATGAATCCATTGTTTCTGACAAGAAAAAGATCATTGTCCTGGGATCCGGCCCCATTCGGATCGGACAGGGCGTGGAATTCGACTACTCGACAGTGCATGCGATCCATACCATCCGCGAGATGGGGTATGAGGCCATCGTCATTAACAACAATCCAGAGACGGTATCCACAGACTACACCACGGCGGACAAACTGTACTTCGAGCCGCTGACGGTGGAGGATGTCATGAATGTGGTGCATCTTGAGCAGCCGGACGGTGTGATTGTATCACTGGGTGGTCAGACTGCGGTCAATCTGGCGGAGCCTCTCAAAAAGCGGGGTGTCAACATTGTCGGTACCGATCAGGATGCTATCGAGAAAGCCGAGAACAGGGATGCTTTCGATGCCGTCATCAAGTCGCTGGGTATTCCCAATCCGACGGGCGAGGCGGTTACCAACATCGAAGACGGTATTCGTGTGGCGGAGCGGATCGGCTATCCGCTGCTGGTTCGTCCCAGCTTCGTGCTGGGCGGCCGTGCCATGGAAATCGTTGCCAATGAAAGCTCTCTGCGGGAATACCTGAAAAACGCTGTGGAGGTTAATGAAGACAAGCCCGTGCTCATCGACAAATATGTGATGGGCAAGGAGGTTGAGGTCGATGCGATCTGTGATGGTGAGCAGGTGCTGGTGCCGGGCATCATGGAGCTGGTGGAGCGCACCGGCGTCCATTCCGGAGACAGTACATCGGTATATCCGCCGTTCTCCATCTCGCAGAAAGTACGAGACACTATTGTGGACTTCACGACCAAGCTGGGGCTTGGCATTGGGATCCGCGGGCTGTTCAACATTCAGTTTATCGTGGACAAAGACGAGAATGTCTTTGTTATCGAGGTTAACCCGCGGGCGTCCCGGAGTGTGCCCTTCCTCTCCAAGTCCACGGATATAAATCTGGTAAACATTGCCACGAAGGTGATGCTGGGCCGTTCTCTTGCTGCACAGGGAATTACGGAGATGGTGCCGCCTGATCAGGACAGGTGGTATGTCAAGGCGCCGGCTTTCAGCTTTGCGAAGCTCGACGGCATGGATGCCTACCTTTCGCCGGAGATGAAATCCACCGGGGAGGCGATCGGCTATGACCGTCGGCTGAACAGAGCTTTCTACAAAGCGCTGCAGGCCAGCGGCATCAAGATGAAGGACTACGGCACCGTGGTGGTTACCCTGGCGGATGAGGATAAGGAAGAAGCGCTGCCGCTGGTGCGCCGGTTCTATCGTCTGGGATTCAATATCGAGGCGACAGCGGGGACGGCCAAATTCCTCAAGAAGCATGGCATTCGCACCAGGGTGAGGGGTAAGCTCAGTGAAGGCAAGACGGATATCCTTGATGTGATCCGCGCCGGCTTTGTCAGCTACATCATCAATACCCGTTCCGTGACATCGGGGCGGCACAGTGAGGACGGTTCCGCCATTCGTTCCTGTGCGGTACAGAACGGTGTGACCATGTTCACCTCGCTGGATACCGTCAAGATTGTGCTGGATGTACTGGAGGAGACAACTCCGGAGATCTCCACGATTAACGGTTAGTATGATGCCGTTTTGAGCAGAGCAGGAGACGATGATGAAAAAAGTTGTTTTCTATGGAGATTCCAATACCTATGGCTACGATCCCAGGAACTACATTCCGGGCCGCTATCCAAAGGAAGTGCGATGGATTGACCGGCTGCAGAAAGCAGAAAAGAGCCGCTGGGAAATCCTGGCAGACGGGATGAACGGACGGACGATTCCTCCGGATATCTTCTATGGCCGTGCAGATCAAAATCTGCCGGCCTATCTGCCGACGGACTTGTTTGCCGTTATGCTGGGCAGCAATGATCTGCTGCGAACGGCGCATCCCGATCCTCTGCATGTGGCAGAGAAAATGAAAAACTTCATGCATAGCCTGCAGGCACTGAGCAAACGACAGGAGGCAGAGAGGGGACGTCCTTTCCGTCTTCTTCTGATTGCGCCGCCGCATAGCGGCGGGGAAAAAGCAGGTGAAGAACAGATGCGTCTGTATTTTGCCTGCTCCATTGAGATGAACCGGCGATTCGGCCGCCTGGCGGAAGAAACGGGCGCTTTCTTCGCCGATGCTGCCGACTGGGGCATTGATCTGGCCTACGATGGGATCCATTTTTCCGAGGCGGGCCACCGGCAGTTTGCACGGCAGATGGAGAATGTGCTGGCGCAGATCGAAGAATGCCTCGCTTAAAATGTCAAAAAGCGTTCTTGTGGGTCAGCGCATAGTAAAAGACATATTGCTGCACGATGCCGGCCGCATCGCCATAGGCCGGAAAGGGGTCGCAGCCATGCCAGTACTTTTGGATGGCTTTTCCGATCCAGGTGTCGATGGGGGCGAGGCCGGTGCGCCCGTAGGCGAACAGGGCGATGCAGTTTGCCACTTTACGGCCGATCCCCTTGACCTTCTGCAATTCGCTCAGAAGATCCGCGTCTGAAAGGAATGCGGCACCGGCAAGATCCAGTGAACCGGAAAGAACCTGCCGGACGGCATCGGCGACATAGGGTGCGCGGTAACCCAGGCGGCAGTCCCGCAAGTCGTCTTCGGATACATCCTGCAGCTGTGCCGGGCCGGGAAAAAGATACAGGCTTTCCCTGGCTGTCCGGATTGGTGTTCCGTAACGCCGGCAGAGCGTTTCCACGCAGCTTTGGATGGCCGGAATCGACTTTCTCTGCGAGAGAATGAAGGTGATCATAGTCTCGAAGGGCTCCTGGCGCAGGATGCGCAGACCTGCACCGCCGGCGGCTGCGCGGGCGAGGAAGGGATCGTCTCCTTTCTGAAGACGGCAGCGGAGCGGTATATAGCGGCGTGCGAGGTCAAAGTAGGGTGCCCACACGGCTTTCCAGGTGGCCGGATCGCAGCTGGCCTGCAGCGTGAGGGGCGTCTCCTCCGCCGTCTCGCCGGGAAGGCGGCGCAGGTAGAGAACGGAGGCGCCGCTGATAAATCGATAGGTGCCGTCGTCGAATGGACGTATACGGAAGGCCTGGCCGCTGGCGGCGATCTTTTCCATGGAGAAGTCATCTTCTATGGTGATCTGAAAGGAGCTGCTGCCGGCTTCTTTTTTA
>OMZN01000038.1 GCA_900315555.1 uncultured Eubacteriales bacterium | reverse complement strand
TTTGGTGAGGCACGAGGGATTCGAACCCCCGACCTACGCATTCGTAGTGCGTCGCTCTATCCAGCTGAGCCAGTGCCCCATACGCTAACGACAAAATTTATTTTAGCATTCTTCTATCGATTTTGTCAATACAAAGATTTCACGAAAAGTCAATTTCACATGCTGTAACAAGTAAAGCTGCCTGCGCAGGTAAAGATCCTGTTAACTCATCATTTTCAATTGTTCCGCACCTTGGCGTACTATATAATAAAGTCGCTTGAGCCGGAAGGAAAAGAAATGAAAGCACCGGAAGGGAAAGAAAATGAAAGCAGCCGATAGATGTTTACTGCAAGGCCGCACAGGAAACAAGATCCGTTCAGTTACCGCCTTTTTTTTCAGCCATCGATGGATCAGCGCATTGGTGATCAATCTGATCACCGCCATCCTGATGATGCTGCTGGGCAGCATGGCGTTCGAAACAAACGATGATTTTTCCATTGGCATACAAATTGCCGATGGCAATTACTGTGTGGGCTTTGTCAATTACTATCTATGTATTTTTCTTCATTTTGTCCAGACGCTGCTGCCTTCTGTCAATACCTTTGTTCTGATGCAAATCCTCTCATCTTTTGCCGGATTGACTGTCCTTACCTACGTAATTCTGGATCAGCCGCGCTCTCCCTGGATAACGATACCTCTTTTGCCGATTCTGGTTATTGTCAGTGTTGACCATTATCTGTACATTCAGTTCACCAAGACAGCCGCGCTGCTGCTGGCGGCCGGGACGATGCTGATCCTTCATACTGTGCTCAATCATCGAGGGGGCATCCGCCCTATGCCTGTCATCTGCATCATGATCGGCACCGCCATGATTCTTTTGGGAAGTATGTGGCGCTATGGAGCCATTCTGGCCGTTATCGGCTTTGCTGGCGTCTTCGCTTCAGCCCACCTCCTGGATCGATGGTCTGCCATGCGCCAGGCTTCTTCCGCCGCTTGGCTGCCGCGGGAAAGAAGTTTTCGATATCTCTTTCTACGCATCATTTCCTTCGGACTGATCATTCTTCTTGTCAGCAGTATGGCATTGGCCATTCATAAGGCATCCACCGCGGCCAATCATGCCACGCCTGCACTGCGCGCTTATCGGGAGTACAACAGATATCGATCCGATGTGGTGGATCACAAGCTGCCTGACTATGAAGAATACACTGAATTTTATCAATCCTTGGGACTTTCTTCCAATGATCACCTTGCACTGCGAACAGGCTTTTACGATACCGATCGTATCGCCAGTCTCAGCAAGCTGAAAGCGATCGATACGCTGGCAGAAGGTGCTCAAAAGAGAACGACACTCCGCGCTGTGCTGGCGAGCGGGAAAAGACTTCTTGTCTTTTCGGCAAAAAAGCTCAACAAGCGATTCTTTCACATCATACTCTGTCTGCTGCTGGTGATAGCCGCCCTCTTACTGGTGCAGAAGCGCTGGATGCTGTATCCGCTCTTCCTTGCCATCGGTGCCATGGCCGCCTACGGGTATCTGCTCTACGAAGGTCGTACGGTCTATCGGGGAACCTATATCATTGATCTGTTTGCCCTGTTCATGCTGCTTTATGCAGGACGCTATGCCGACCCAAAGCAGTCTTTGGCCGCCGCCATATGTAAAGACAGTGCGCGCCGAATCAAAAAAACAGCGGCTGCCATGACACTGGCAGCCACTATTCTCTTTATTGCCCTCATCCCGCACTGGTCACCGCAGCAGCGCCTTACCAGCTGCGACAGCGATGCCCTGTTTGACTATATGAAGAAGTGTGCAGACATAGCATTTGTTATGGACTCCTCCACATCAATTCATGCTTACAGATGCAATCTGTCATATTACAACAATCCATTGAAAAGGCAGCCTGCGCTCAATAATCTGCTGTCATTCGGCGGCTGGTCCACGTTCTCTCCGAACCGTGCGGCCAAACTCCGGGCAAACGGACTCAGCAATGTCTATCAGGACATTATCGATAATGACCGCGTACTGGTCGTCAGCAACAGCTTCTCTGACAAATATGGAAAGAATGCAATCAGTGATGTCATCAGCACCTATTTCACTGAGCACTATGCCCCTGACGGCGCTGTCATCGAGTTCCAGCCGGTGCAGACCATCGGCGGTCTCCATCTTTGGAAAGCCGTCACGATACACTGATCCGTCAGTCTCTGACTGCCGATGGTTTTACGATTTGCATGACCATAAACATTTGCTATTTTGCAGCAGTTTTCTTTTCAATTATTTTCCCGGTTATCTGCAAGCTGCGCTTTGGCAGCAGACAGCTCACGCAGTATCTTCTTGTAATAAATGCGTTTGAGCGCCATGTCGGCCTTTGTTCTGATCTTGCGATGTCTTCTCCTGCGCTGCTTTTGATATAGACCATTGAATCGTTCATAAATCACAATAACCCGCTGATATTCCCCGCGCTGATTGAGATCCTGCATGTGATAGTATGTCATGATGGCATTGCGCGCAAGGCCGCTTTCATTATAGTAGTCAAGTATACGAAGCTGATGGTTCTTCACCAGTGCTCGATAAAACCGCACCTTGTTAATCCGGCCTCGGGTAAATGGCGCCAGGGACTGCTTGATCCGCTTTTCTTTCAGCAGCTGAATACCTTTTTCGTTATCATACATGCTGTCGAAAAAGCGAAAAAGATGATGATAAGCTTTCTTGGTGTGATGTTTTACCGTTTTTTCATACAGCGCATAGTAGTATTCCCGGCTGCCTTCCGCAAGCAAAGGCCCCTGGAAACGGCGAAGGGCATCATACTGCTCTGTGTGATAGAGCCAGTCAAAGTAAAAGTCCTGATCGATGCGGTCTTCCCGCACGTTTTTCTGCCCTTCGGGCGATGTAAAGTACTTCTCCTGGATCGAATTAAACAACGTGAGAAAGCGCTTGTGCAAAAGTGTGCGATACTCTTTTTCAACAAAGCCTGTACGTTCGTATTCCGCATAGTAATCTTTTTTGTCGTACATGCGCTCCAGGGGCGACAAATCCAATACGCTGCCCATGCAGCGATTCCGGTAGACGTATTCCTGCATCGCCTGATTGAACGTCGTAAAATAGATGCGCCGTGCTTCATTTTCACGATCATTCACAGCAGCAAAGCGGATGTCGTCCACGTGCTGATAGTAATCGTCCACCGTATACGCGATCAAGTCCTCAAATCTTTTCCCGGTAAGCACCAGTCGACTCTTGCAGTCTTCAAGGAAGTCGATGACAGCCGGCGCCGACGGTTTGTCTGCATGGTAAATTTCTTTCTGCACGTAAGCCGGATCAACGGTATGCCACTGGATCGTCCTGCCTAAAACCTCATGGTAATCATACAATACACCGGTCTTTTTCAGGTGATCATACGCCTCAGCAACACGCTGCGTACGCACATCAAAAACGTCATTTGAGTCAAATCCCGATAACAGCAGCAGCGGTATGTTGAGCACCAGGGCATCCATGTAAGCAGTGCTCCATGTGCAGATCATGGCATCATAGGAGGGCATGATATCTTCAAGAACCGCAGGCTTTGTTAAAAACGACAGATTAGCCGGCAGCGCATCGAAGTAATCAACAAGATATTCCGACACATTATGCGCCGTATTGCCCACTTCCTCTTTCAGATAACGCGGCTTAATTTCAAATTGAATGTCCGGATTGTTGACCGCGATATCGGTTATCGTATCGGCAAGCTGCTGTTTTCCTTTTGCACCATAAGGATAGCCGCCCTGATCGATGATCAGAACCTTCTTCACATCATGGCTGGCACGAGGAAGCCTTCTTTGACGAGCAAGTCCATCATATTGCGGATTCCCAGCTACAATAAAATTATATCGTAAATAATTGGCTCGGAATTCCTCGATCTTGGCTTCTCCGATACAGAAGACAATATCCGCCGGAATGCGCATTACAACGGAAGAAAAGAGGCTTGAAAAGCTGCACAGCAAAATATTGCGATGCTTGATCGCATTGAGCAGTGCTGCATACTTCTTTAATCGGATGGGCGCCGAGATGACAACGTCAATGAAATTCAATGCGGCAGGATTGAATTCCTCAATTGGGATAAATTCAATATCATTTGCCTTATACATTTTTGTGTTGATAGCATCGAATTCATCCTGCACGACGACATTGACCCTGTGTCCTCGCTGGCGCAGTTCCAATATCAGCTCCGTAAAGACGTAGTTCATGGAATCGAATGCGGAGAGAAACAGAATATTCATCCTCGCACCGCTGCTTTTTCGAAGTGTATTGGCAGATAAACAGGTTATACCGGCTTGATAGTCCGGCATCTCTCCGTTAGCATTTTCACCCAGAAGATACACTTCTTCAAAGTGTTCTCCGTTTTTCTTGATGGCAGCTTCAGCATAAAGATCCCTGCACCAGTATGCTGTTTTTGGGATCGATGGAAAACCGAAAAACAGACGGGAGGTATTATTCGGCATGGTTTCGATATCAATGAATTTATCAAAACGCAGCGAACCGAAGAATTTATTCATCTGCCGTTCCGCTTCGATCTTTCCCTGCAGTTCCTCCGATTTGGTAAGGTTAAAATGAGGTCTTGACATAAGAAGGTGCACCTGGGGATAGTTCCGGTGCAGGCTCTTTGATAGGAAGTGAACATTCTGGGCAGCGACGCTCACCTCATAGCCGGAGAAATCATGATTATCGAGCACATAGTACAGTGTTTCTATGTTGGAAGCACGCCGGCAGTCCCCCGCATTAATCAAAAGCTGCTTTTTCCTGGGCGCGGAATGAAGGAAATACCGTTCATACTGCTCGCTCTTCCCGGCAAAAACGATATCGACGATGCGCTCTGAGGCGTGTCCATCATCATTATAGGCATATTGCTGCACATTCTTTTGATATTTTTCGTCTTGATCATACGTTCCGTCTTTAATTTTCACAATCTGCCGGACAAGATCGTCAACCGAATAGCAGATAGCCCCCGGAAGATCATCAATAGACAAATAAAGTCCTCTTTCGGATTCGTACTCTTCTCTGTCGTAAACAAAAAAGAGGCAGGGCCTCCCTGTACATAGAAAATCGAAAAATATACTGCTGTAATCCGTGATGAGTACATCCGTCGCAGATAACAGTTCATTGGTTTCGATTTCATCAAAGATCAGACGATTGGATATTTCGGCATTTTTTTTGAAAAAAGCACCAAGAGTGTTGTGTACTTTGAATACCACAACATAATCCTCCGGAAAGCGCCGTACCATCTCCTGGATATAGCCGGCCGTTTCCTCGGAAGTATTCAGGCTTTTCCCTTTGCGGGACCGGAACGTCGGTGCATAAAGCACGATCTTTTTTCCATCGAGCGGCAGGCCGAGTTTCTTCTCCAGAAGTGCACGTATTCTTGCAGCCTCCGTATTGACACTCAGATCGTTGCGCGGATAGCCTGCATCGACAATGGTACCGGTCAGCATGTTTGTCAGATCATAAGAATCCAGCATGTGCTCAATCGTATAGCGATTCGGCATCACCATATAATCGCACATGAAAAAGTTTCTCTGCGCATTGGCAATAGCGGTCTCACTGGCATCTTTAGCGTCTCTTCCAAGCATTTTCAGCGGTGTACCGTGCCAGGTGTTGATGTAGATCTGTCCTTCACGCTTCTGCCAGTAATCGGGAAGTGCGGCATTGTTGACCAGATACTGACATGCTGCCATGGCCTTGAGATGCTCATCGGAAAACTTTTTGACATAGTGGACATTCTCATAGGCAGCATAGCGCTGAAATGTATCATATTCCAGCTGCGACTCATCGGAATAAACCCAGTAATGCTCCCAATCAGCAAATTCCTCGCGATGCATGAGCTCCTGGAAAATGGCGAAGGGGTTGCCCGCCATAATACGTGTCCGGTAAGCATGATAAAAAACGGTGTTTTTTTTCACCGGAAGGGTTTCCAGAAAATTGGTGTATCGGTAACGAAGCTGCTGGGCAGCGGAGCCGGCCTTGCTTTTTTTATGCATTAATGACATGATTATGCCCTCCCATAGTTGTCTTCAAACCGAACAATATCATCTTCTCCAAAATACTGACCGCATTGTACTTCGATGTAAAGCAGGCTTTCTTCCTGAGAAGTGTTGGTCATTCGATGACGGCAGCCTTTGGGGATGTAGATGTAGTTCCCGTCTTCGACCGGTTTTTCTGATTCATCCAGCTGTACTATGCCGCTGCCATGCACGATGATCCAATGTTCTTCTCTTTTTCGATGCATCTGAAGGCTCAGCGCCTGGCCGGGACGCACGCTGATAAGCTTGGACTGGAACATTTCATTGAGAATCGTCGTTTTGTAAAAGCCCCATGGTCTCCGATAGATCTCATATTCAAGATTGTCCTCTACCGATAAAAAATCATAGTGGATATCCGGATGATGATCGCGAAGAAGCAGAGACTGCATAGTAGAACGCGTGATGATATTGACAAGCTTCTTTTCCCTGTTAATGATGGGGATAAAGTCCACGCTGACATCTCTGAAAAAATCGATGACATGATCAAATTCTTCGCTCTCCGAAAGATATTTGAACTTGGTGCTGCAGCTTGAAGACGCAGCTGCTTCAACCGTCAGTCCCTTGATTAAACTGCGCCGTATGTCGCCGTCGGTCAAGGTGCCCTTGACAGTGTCGTCCCTGTGCAGCACCATGACAAAGCCCTTCTTGTTTGCATCTATTTTCTTTAAGGCTGCCAGGATACTCTCGTCTTCATAGATAATAAAATTTTCTTTTTTCACAGAATACCTTTCTGGTTATCTCGGTTATAGTTGTTTGTCAGCATTATTTTCGGCTGCCGTACAGAACATATTCTGCTGCTTCACGCATGGCGCCGTGTCCGCCCTGCGCTTCGGTAATGATATCAGCATGCTCCCTGATCTCCTTTGAGGCCTCCGGCACGGTAAACGCCATACCTGCAGCGTCCATGCACTGGATGTCGTTGATATCATCGCCCATGTAGGCTGTCTGTGCAAGCGTGATTCCCTCCTGCGCTGCAATACGCTTCAATGCTGTGAGCTTATCGGTGGATCCCTGGATGACATAGTCAACGGACAGTTTGCCGGCACGCCGCTCCACGATCTTTGTATCTTCCCCTGTGATGATTGCCGTTTTGATACCGGCATGGCGCAGAAGTGAAAAACCCATGCCGTCTTTTGTGTTGAATTTCTTTAATTCGTCACCGGCTTCAGAATAATACATTCCACCATCGGTCAGGCATCCGTCGCAGTCAGTCGCAAAAAGTCTGATGTCTGATACCGGTGCCGGCGTACGCTTTTTCGCTCTGATCTTCATCATTTTTTCGATGATTTCCCAGTCGCTCGGTTCATCTATTTCGTAGTAGGTTTCTTCAGGCATTTCATACGCCGTAATACGGCCGGAAATTCTGCATCTGCTCGCAAGCAGACACTCTTTCGTCGTGATGTAGAAGGCACCGTTTTCCACCAGATAACCGTCAAATTCCTGCCGTCTGGGTCTATGCAGGTAGTCGTAGTTAACAGGCTCGACCCCCTGCGCTGTTTCTTTCCACACGAAGCGCTTCTGCCGGACCACAGAAAGAAGGCTGTCCGCCCTTTCCTTCTCATATTTCTCAATGCCTTCCTGAAGATGAACGGCTTCGAGAAGAGGACTCGTGGCCTGGATCAGCACCATATGCTCGAAATCATAGTCGGCGGCAAATTCCATCAGCACCGATTCCGTACTGGCGGTATCGGTCGCTGTTTTCGGATCCCTTCCGATGCACTGGAGTTTGCCGGCTGCCGAAGGATTTTCGTCATAATACTTTCCGACAACGTCTTTGATCTTATCGGAATCGGTGGAGACATAGACCTGGTCAATCGCGGCGCAGTTCACAGCACTGTCAATGACCCAGTACACCAAAGGCCGTCCATTGATCGGTTTAATATTTTTCAGCGGTATGGATTTGCTGCCGCCTCGGACAGGAATAATGGCAGCATACTGCGACGTTTGTGTTTTCATTACCACTTCAGCTTCTTTCTCTGTACTTCTTCGATATCAAGTATTTCTTCGCCCTTATACTGCAGGGCTTTGCACACTGCATCAAGATCATCCACCAGCCGTTTCAGCTCATCAGGCTCCAGGGAAGCCGCATGATCCGTTCCCTTCCAGGTTTTATCGAGGGTAAAGTGGCGTTCGATCGTGGTAGCACCAAGTGTATACGCCGCAATATCGACAGCTGTACCGATATGATGCCCGGAAAAGCCGATTTCCTTCACTCTGTCCCCGTATTTTTCCCGAAGCATTTTCAGCTCTAGAAGGCAGACATCCTCATAGGGAACCGGGTACCCGGATGTGCAGTTATACAGCACCAGATCCTTGTTTCTGCCGTGCTCTTCGAAGAGCCTGACGACATTTTCGATTTCTTCCTTGGTTGTCATCCCTGTTGAAAGCTGAATCTCACCGGGATAATTATCACAAAGCCAGGAAAGCATCTCTGTATTTGTATTGCATGCGGAAGGAATCTTGATAAAGGCCGGTTCCATGGCGGCAATACCCTTTGCCGACGGCAGATCCCATGTGGAGGTACTGTAGATGATATCATGTGATTCACAAAATGCTTTCAGCTCCCGGTTCTGATCGAAACCGAGTTCCAGCGCCTCTCTGTGCGCTCTGTACGTTGGCCCGTACGCATTGACCGGGTTCGGATGAGGTGCATTGTACTGCTCGGGGAACCGCTCGGCCCACGTAGCCACATCCCGTTTTTGAAACTTAACAGCATCAGCGTGGCAGTAGTATTTTGCAACCAGAATAAATTCTTTTGCAAGATCCACGCTTCCCATATGATTGCATCCTATTTCAGCTATTACCCTCGCCCTTTTCATAGACAATTGCTCCTTTTCCATTTCTTATGCCAGTGCATTACGCTTTCCCCCGCTTGCTGCAGCGGAAGGATTTTACAAGGCGTTCACAAAAAATTTACAGCAACCCAATATGACCGATCATCCGTTTCGATGCCAGCGGCCTTGGTTCATGACTAACTTAGATGATGATTAACCTGGCATCACCATACTGCGCCAGGTCATCATGGCAGGTCCTCCGAATGCAGATCCTCCTTTGTCTTCGTTGTCGACACACCTTCTGTACGATCCAGATAAACAAGTTCACAGTAATCACGGAGATATTCGAAGCGGTCACTGCCTGCCCAGTCACCACCCATGACACAGATATCCACGTGATACTGCTTAATGTCATTGATCTTCTGCTCCCAGGTCTCCTCCGGAATGACAAGATCCACATAGCGAATGGCCTCCAGCATTTCCTTGCGGACATCGTAATTGTAATAGGCCGTCTTTCCCTTGCCGGCGTTGAATGCATCGGTGGAGAGTGCCACAATCAAATAGTCACCCAGTGCTTTTGCCCGCTTCAGGAGGCGGATATGCCCATAGTGAAGCAAATCAAATGTCCCGTATGTCAAAACTCTTTTCATGCATTAGTCCCTTCTCATTGCGAATTTATTGTAAAAGCCTGATTTGAAGTTTTTCTGAAACAAACTTTTCAATTTAACAACTATTTTACAATATCACAAGAATAATTCAAGCCGACTTGATTCTATGCTATAATTCTTACCGATATACCTTCGTATACCAATA
The DNA here is from genome assembly GCA_900315555.1 of uncultured Eubacteriales bacterium. GTDB lineage: Bacteria > Bacillota > Clostridia > Peptostreptococcales > Anaerovoracaceae > RUG100. The sequence goes on along the minus strand of OMZN01000038.1, from coordinate 51,953 downwards.
CTGATGAAAGGCGGAAGCTAAGAATGATCATTGATCGAATCAACAAGCGCGTACAAAATAAATGGCACAAACTCAGAGCCAATCTCTGCTTTTACTATACTTCTTCCCTGAATAAACCGATCATGCAAGATACCATTCTCCTTGAGGCCGGTCAGGGGCTTAATCTGAACGGCAATATGTTCGCTCTGCTGCGCGCATTGAAACACGATCCAAAGTGGCGGGGCATGAAGGTGATCTTCGTTACCGTTGCCGACAACAGGGAAAAGGCCATGCGGCGCATGAACGCATACGGATTCAGGGATGTGGTTCTGGTGAACCGTCTTTCCAAAGCCTACTATCGCTATCTTGCCCGTGCGGCCTATCTGGCAACGGACAATTCCTTCCCGCCCTGTTTTCAAAAGCGGGATGAGCAGGTTTATCTCAATACCTGGCACGGAACACCGCTCAAGACTCTGGGACGTTCCGACAAGTCCAGCAGACGCTCCTATGCCAACATCCAAAAGAATTACATGAGCTGCAGCTATGCACTTTTCCCCAACGATTTCACACGGGATGTCTTCTTTGACGATTACGATCTGCGCCGCCTGTACCGCCATGATGTGGTCATGGTCAACTACCCGAGGAATGAAGTGTTCTATGATGCAGAGGACGCTGCCAAGCTTCGTCAGGAACTGGATCTCGCGGACAAGCAGGTACTTGCCTACATGCCCACCTGGCGGGGCGCCGAGCGCAGTGCTGACATCGATAAGCAGATCAGGACGATTGAAAATTTTCTCAAAGAGATCGACAGGCAGCTTCGGGATGACCAGATGCTGTTTGTCAATCTTCATTTTCTGGTGGATAATTCCATTCACTACGACACCTTCCGCCATATCCGAAAATTCCCTGCCTGCCTTGAAACCTATGATTTTCTCAAGATCTGCGATGTGCTGATCACCGACTATTCGAGCGTGTTTTTTGACTTCGCCGTGACAGGAAGAAAGATCATCCTCTTTGCCTATGATAAAGAAGAGTATCTGAAAACGCGTGGCATGTATATTGATCTTGATGCACTTCCCTTCCCGGTGGCAGAAAACACGGATCAATTGATGCAGGAGATCAATAATCCGGCTATCGCCGATCGCAGCGCCTTCCTTGCGACCTACTGCCCTGCAGGTTCCTCCGGGATTTCTTCGCAAGTTCTCGATCTCCTGATCGAGGGAAAGCAGGAGAACCTCAAGGTATATCATAACAAAGAAAGCGATCTTTCCTATGAGATCCTCTTTGGCGGCAGAATGAATGCCAAAACCCGTGACGCAGCATGGCAGTATATGGCGGCGCATCCCGACAAGCCCCAGGTTTTTGTCTACCGGGGAAATCTCAATTATGACAAGATCGACTATCTCAACCATCTGCCGTCACACGTCGTTCCTTTCGGGCTTGTTAATTCCATACAGTTTACATTTTCTGAATTTATGTATACCGGCTTTTCTTATGTGTTGAAAAGGCTCCGCTGGAATGATCCCCATCTCAAGAAGATGTTTTCCAGAGAACGGGAACGTCTTTTCCCAGGCATGCAGACGGAACGTGTCATCAATTACGTCTGCAAAAATCCTGTTCTGCTGGGCATTCTGCATAGTTTCCCCTGTGCCGTTGAATCCGTCCGCATCCCCCTGCAGCAGGACTACACGGTCAGGCAGCTTCTGCCAGTATTCTATAATAGGAAGCAGTCCCTTGACATTGTCTCCATGGTTTCATTTAAAAGCATCGAGCCATTCCGTCTGCGTGATGTTTCCATCCATGTTGATGACAGGATCTATCATCCTGCGTTTCTCCTCGGCGATGTCAACAAATCCTCCAAAAAACATTTTGCCCTTTGGAGAATCTCCATTCCGAAAGAGGACATCACCTCCATGGGGAAAAACAACTTCCTGATGCTTGATTTCGGTTTGAACAACCCGTACGAGGACACAGTCCTTCGCAGCATTCGCTATGACCTTCTGTTTCGTAATTTCAGCATTGCTGCCAAAGGCCCGGTATTCCTTGATACAAAGAACGACCTTACCGCCTGCTTCAGGCAGGCAGAAAGAAATAAACTGATGCTCCTGGTGCGGGACCGCAATATCACCGATGCCCCTCTTGAACAGGTTAAGCTTTTCTTTGCCTTCCTGCTTTCGCGCTTCATGATATCCAACCGGATCATTCTCCTTTTTGAAAAGGAGTCTTCCCGCTATGAAGAAAGTGCCAGCGTCCTTTATGAGGAACTCATTGATCAGGGATATCAGAATGTCTATTTCATTCTCAGCAGAGACTATCCATACTGGGATGCCATCGATGACAAATACAAAGAAAACATTCTGCGCAAAGGCTCTTTCAAACATTATTTGTACTTCTTCGCATCCAAAACCTTCATCGGCTCTGAAGCGACTGCCCATGCCCTGGATATTTCCGTCCTCAACCGCATCGCACTGCAGAAGATCCTGAGCACACGCATCAATTATGTCTTCCTGCAGCATGGCGTCATGTATATGGTCTCTTTGGACTCTCCATCGAGGAATTTCTTCCGCAGAAAAGAGATGCTCGGCAATTACAAGTACCGCGTTGTCGTTTCTTCGCACAAGGAAGCAGCGCATTTTGTCGAACTGGGCGGCCATGAATACGACGATTTATATATCAGCGGGCTTCCCAAATTTGACAGAAATAAGTGGGACACCGCGGCAGATAAAATCGTTATCATGCCAACCTGGAGGCCCTGGGAATTCAATGAAGTACAGTCAGATCCGACCGAGTCCGGCTACTATAAAATGATGATGCGGATCGCCCATGCCATTCCCGCAGAATATCAGGACAAAATCCTTCTTCTGCCGCATCCCCTCTTCCAGAAACGAATCCGCAAGTCGGATGATCCCATCAAGGAAAAATTCCTCACAGACGAGAAATACGATACAATCCTTCAGCATACGGCACTTCTCATCACCGATTATTCTTCCATCGCCTACGATGCCTTCTACCGCGGTGCCCAAGTCATCTTCTACTGGGAGGAAAAGGATGCCTGCATGCAGGCCTATGGCAAGGGGACCAAATTAATGCTTAATGGGGAAAACACCTTCGCACCGGTTGCTTACAATGCCGAGGCGCTTACAGAAGCTGTGAAAAAGGTTTACCGGCAGCCGCATACACCCGACCAGGATGCAAAATACAGCGAAATTGTGGAATTCCATGATGGGCACAATGCCAAGCGACTCATTAAAATGCTCAAGGAAGATCACATCCTCTAACATGGAATTATCTGCTATGAAATCACTAGAACCACCGCTTCCGCGGTGGTTCTATGCTTATCGATTCTATACTCTTCACATCAGTTTCAGCATGTTTCTATGCCTGTCTGCGCCGTGCGGCCCGCCGTGTAAAAAACAGCAGAATCAAAACAGCCGCTGCCGAAATGGGGATGCCGTAACGAATGCCCGGATAGCGGTAAGTCGCCGTGATCTTATGCTCACCCTTTGGCACAGCAACCGCCGTGAAAGCAAAATCCGCATCCCGAATCACCTCGGCCTTCCTGCCGTCTACCGTGATCTGCCAGCCCGGGGCATAGGGAATATTAAGGAAAACCAGACCATCCTGCGCTGTGCGGCATCGCCCTTGGACGCGTGTATCGCTGAACTGCACATTCTCAAGGCTGTTCTGTTCGGCAGAAGACGCCAAAGCATCATAGGAAGTATTAGGTGAAGCCATAATCTTTAAGGAATCGAAGCTGTATTCTCCCGGCTGATCGAATTGCAGCGTGATGGTACCGTCCCAGTTCTGCTGATAACCCAGATTGATATTGTAATCTTCTACATCAGGGACGCCCTGCGGATGACCCACATTGTTCATCGCCCGCTTGACGATGATGCCATTGCTGACATCGAGCATGAATTCTTTGTTTTTCTTCGTAGGATCCGCTTTCTGCCTGTCTTTGATCAAATTATCGAAGGAAACCATAATCTGGCTGTCCGCTGCAGCACCATCCACGGAAAGCGTTATTTTGTTTTCTTTGTCGGTTACAATGATCTTCCTGTCTTTGATGGAAGCGCCCTCGCTGGATACCGCAGTATAGGGCACACTTTCCGCGTCCAGCTGCAGGTCATCCGTCGTGGCCCGCACAGAAGCCTTCATGGAAGCATACTGCTTATCCGTAACCACAAGTGCCTGCAGCAGTGCCTGATCCCGCTGCGCATAGGGCAGCGTATCAAAGTCTGATTTGGCAATACACTTGTGGAATACGGTGCCGATCCCAATGGCATACGTGTTTTCAAAGACATCGGTGCCCTTGTTCTTTCCAAGATAGCGGAATCCATAAGGTGCATACAACGAACCTTGTGTCACCCGTTCTCTGCTGTTTCCAAGGTAATACTTAACGCCCATCAGCGTATCAACGGCTGCGCGGTTATCATTGGAAAAAACATAAGCGCGGCGCACCAGACCGGCATTGTTGCCGATCTGCGCATTAAACACCTGCCAGCTTTTATCTATCGTGGACAAGTAAGTGGATACCGAACGCTCACCGGTATACAGTCCCTCATTGTAGGGAATCCTAGTGACAGCCGAATCGATGACCCCGGTAACCTGATCCACACGATAAAAGCCTTCCTGAGGCAGTGCCTTGCTGGTGTTCTGCACCGCACGCTGAAACATTCTGTAGGGACTGCCCCACTTCATATATGTCTGATACGGTTTGAAGGCACTGGACTTAAGGTAAAGATACTGTACATTATTGCAGGCTGCGATGTTGCACAGGAGGCAGGCCATAAGCAGAACGCTGCGCAGTATCCGCTGTCTGATCTGCAGCAGCAGTATACCTATTACTGCAAAGAACAGCGTGAAACAGCCATACAGCTTTTCGTTGTTGGAATGAATGCCCTGATGCCAGGCCAGGAGGAAGGAAACAGTCAGCACAATAAGCCACCCTGTCATGATCCATACGGTTTTCCTCTCCCGCAGGCGTTCCATGGCCATACAATCCACCGTGCCGTATACCACGAAGAAATAAAGCATGAAGAACCAGCGTCCTGTCACATAGGAACCGCCGTTGAAAAGACTGCTGATGCATGGAAACAGCGCCATGAACAGACACAGGAGCCCCATCAGCGCACCTGTGCGCTTCGCTCGGGCACCGAGTACCAGAACAGGCAGCAGCACCAGAAGAATCCCCGGAAAAACCAGCCAGGAGTAGCTTTCAAACTTGCATCCCGTCAGGAAAGAATCCAGCAGGCGCCAGTAAGCATGCGGCGAATACAGAATTGGAAGATCTGCGTTCTTCCCTGTTTCTGTAGAAACATTGAATAAGCCATACAGCGAAGAGATCGATATGGCAGCCGACATGGCAATCCCTAAAAGGCCATATCCCAGAAAGGCCAAAAACTCCCGGACAAATGCTGCAATGCCTTTTCCCTGCCGGTCGCTGAACCATCGCACCAGGAAATAGATCACCACCATAATGGCAACCATATAAGCAAAATAGGTACTGTAAATGACCTGCAGCATGACAGAAATACAGAACAAAACGGGCCGTCTCTCGTAATGCAGCTTCTCCATGCCGAGGATAACCAGCGGAAAGACCGCCGCCGAAATCAAAAGATGACCCTGCGACAGAGATACGATCAGCATCCAGGCACAGAAGGCATAGCTGATGGAGCCTGTCAGCTGCTGAAAGACATTGAAACCCACCTTTCTTGCAAAGCAGAGAAAGGTGATCCCGGCAGCATACAGTTTTAAAAAGACGGCCAGGCTGTAGCCCAGATCCAGATGCTTCAGCGGAAACAGGCAGGCAATCCATACGGTGGGATCCAGCAGTGAGCTGCGGAAAATGGCCATCGTGTCCGTTCCCAGTCCATTGTCCCACAGCCAAAAGGGAAAATCGCTGGCCAGCAGCTGCCCCAGCAGCACCTTGGTCTTCACCATCTTCGGAAAGAGCTGATGCAGTCCGTCTCCCATCCACAGAAGAGAGCAGTGTTTCACGGCAAAGAACAAATAGACACCGGCAGCCGTGACCGCAAACAGCAGCGTATACAGCAGCAGTACATAACCGGGGGCCTCTTTGCCGATCACCGCCCTCTTCTCTGCCTGCTCCTTTTCGATATCGAGGGACGGTGCCAGTCTAGCGGTTTCCATACATCTCCTTATAATACTGCTGGTATTCGCCGGAAATAATCCGCTCCCACCAAGCCTTATTTTCAAGATACCAGTCAATCGTCTGTCTGATGCCATCATCAAAGGCAGTGGTGGGAAGCCATCCTAACTGATCATGGATCTTCGTCGGATCAATGGCATAACGCAGATCATGCCCCTTTCTGTCACCCACAAAGGTGATCAGGCTTTCCGGTTTGCCGAGCTGATGCAGGATAGTCTTCACCACCTGCAGATTGGTCCTTTCGTTGTGACCGCCGATATTGTACACCTGCCCCACTTCACCATCCTGCAGAATCCTGTCAATGGCACGGCAGTGATCTTTCACATACAGCCAGTCTCTGACATTCTCTCCCGTGCCGTAAACGGGCAGATCCTTGTCGTCCAGTGCCCGTGCAATCATCAGGGGAATCAGTTTTTCTGGGAACTGGTAGGGGCCATAGTTGTTGGAACAGCGGGAAATGGTAACCGGCAGGCCATACGTTCTGTGATAAGCCAACGCCAGCAGATCCGCCGATGCTTTGCTGGCCGAATAAGGACTGCTGGCCGTGATAGGCATATCCTCGGTAAAGAAGAGATCCGGCCGATCCAATGGCAGATCTCCATAGACTTCATCAGTACCCACCTGATGAAAGCGGGATACCTGATATTCCCTGGCTGCATCCATCAATACCTGGGTTCCTAAAATATTGGTCTTGAGGAAAATACCCGGATCCTCAATGGACCGATCCACATGGGATTCGGCAGCAAAATTGACGACGACATCGAACTTTTCCTCACGGAAAAGCGGGAAAACGACATCTCTGTCAGCGATGTCCCCTTTGACGAATCTGAAATTCTTTTTTTTCAGTGCAGGCTTCAGCGTCTCAAGGTTGCCACAGTAGGTCAGCGCATCCAGCACAACAATGTCATAATCAGGATGTTCCTCCTGCATATAAAAGACAAAATTACTTCCGATAAAGCCGGCCGCACCGGTAACCAACATTTTCATGGTCTTTGTTCTCCTGTTCTATTAATCGTTCACCGGCAGACTGAGCAGATATTCGCCATATTCCGTCATCTTCAGCTCTCTGCCTAAAGCACGCAGTTCTTCGTCGTCAATGAAACCACGGCGCCAGGCAATTTCCTCCAGACAAGCCACATAAAACCCCTGTCTGGACTGTACGGCCTCCACAAATTCAGCCGCCTTGAGCATGCCGGCCGGTGTTCCCGTATCAAGCCAAGCCATGCCGCGTCCCAGCAGGCTCACCTTCAGCTGCCCCTTCTCAAGATAAGCATTATTGACCGAGGTGATCTCGATCTCCCCGCGGGCGGACGGTTTGACATTCTTGGCGATTTCAATGACCTGGTTATCATAGAAATAGAGTCCGGGCACCGCATAGTTGGATTTGGGCCTGGCAGGCTTCTCTTCAATAGAGACCACATTATGGTTCTCATCAAAGGAAACAACACCGAACTGCGTGGCATCCTTCACCGGATAACCGAAGACTGTCGCACCGACTTCCTGCTTCTGCGCTTCATTGAGGATCTTCGTCAGATCCTGGCCATAGAACACATTATCGCCAAGAACCAGACAGACTTTATCATCACCAATGAATTCCTCGCCCTGGATAAAAGCATCGGCAAGGCCGCGGGGTTTGTCCTGCACCTTATAGGAAAACGATACGCCCCATTTGGCACCATCCCCTAACAGTCTGCGATAGCTTTCGATATCATCTGGCGTGGAAATGATCAGGATCTCGCGGATGCCCGCCAGCATCAGCACAGAAATAGGATAGTAAACAAGCGGTTTGTCATAGATCGGTAGAAGCTGCTTGGAAACTGCCTTCGTCATGGGATAGAGACGGGTTCCTTTCCCGCCGGCAAGTACGATACCTTTCATGGATCCTCCTTTTCACACACCCTGTTCATCAGTCTCATAATAGCATTTTATCGCGATAAGGTGCTGCACGCAACCCGCGGCTCAAAGCAGCAGCACGGACGCATGCAGACAATGCGAACGCCGCTGGCTCTCTGTGGCCCTACTTTGAGAAAGGTTGCCAAGGTGGTGATATCTCCGCCCAGTCCAAGCGCTCCTACGCCCAGGGCATTGACGCGGTCGGTGATGGCCTGCTCCATCGGACTCTGACTGTCATAGCGTCCCTTGGCCATGGCCTGCAGCATCAGTGAGGATGCTTCATAGTGCGACCGCCCAATCCCCACGGCCATGGTACAGGGTGTACATCCCAGTTTGCCGACCTCCTCAGCCGCCCATGCGGCAATGTTGTCGATGATCACTGAAACATCATGCTTATGAAAGACACGGTAGGTCTTGGAGCGGATTTCCGGTCCGCCGCCCTGCATCAGGATGTAGAGGCGGATGACATCCTCCTCGGTGGAAAGCAGCTGAATGGGGGCCGGGATCATAGCAGCCGGATCCCCGCTCAGGCCACCGGACTGGTCAAGCCGCTGGCTGTCATCGCCCATGACAGCCATGGGACGGCCCGGAAGCTTCCGCAGTCCATCGGCCACACCGGCACGAACAGCTTCGATCATTTCCCCGGAAAGACTTCTGCCGGGTCCGAGCTCCAGCAGAATATGCGGAATCCCGGTATCATCGCACAAAGGACTTTGACGATCAGCTGCCGTCGCAGCATTTTCCATGATCTGCTCCATGATCCATCGGCAGTTTGCCGAGGATTCCGCCTTCATGCACTCCTCATAGATTTTGTTCTTGTCTGCGCGAAAGGTTGTGGCCGCTTCCAAAAGGGTCTTTTCCGCAATTTTTCTTATCTGCTCCATGACGACTCCTTCAGTATACCGATGTGCCCCTAGCTGAGGCGATGATTACAGGGAAATCCCGCACTTCCAGTTCATGCATAGCTTCCATGCCAAGTTCCGGAAAGGCCGCCACCCTGCGTGCCAGTGTTCGGCTTTCCAGCAGGGCTGTGACAGGTGCCATCACAGCATAAACCGCATTCTTTTCTTCGAGGATCTTGATGGTCTTCTCGCTGATCTTTCCCTTGCCGAGATGCATTTTGATGCCGGCATCGGAGAGAATACCCATGTTTTCTTCAATTTCCAGCTTGTTGCTGGAGGTGGGGCCTACGCCGGCAGGACTGACTGCCGTATGGAAAATGACCTGTCCCTGCAGATCCAGATCGCCTAGACGATCCTCTTTGATCAGTTCCACCAGTTTGGGAATGGCTGCATCGCGCGCCGTATAGATCTTTCCCGACAAAAGTACCCGTTCTCCCGTTTTCAGCCTGGAGACCGCTTCTTCTGTGAGAGGTGTTGTAAGCTGCTTCATTCTTGTGCCTCCTTCAAGATTTTTCGTTGATCCTTTCTGATGCATATGATCATGACGATCAGGAAAAAGATCGCCAGCAGTCCCATTAAGACGGCGTACATCGAAGCCGCCCCCAGCATACCGTAATGCAGAACAAACGGTCTGGACAAAAAGAAGGCCGCTGCAGCAATGGCGGCATAGCCCACCAGCAGCAGATTCTGATGACGAATAATGGTAATGACCGTTGTAAAGAACGTTACATAGGCCAGCATACCGCCGCCGAGCATGACAATGCAGAGCTCTCGCCGGTAGCAGGAAAGATCGACACCAAACAGGAAGGAAAGGATGGGAATGCCGATCGTTGCGGCGATTGCCAGACCCACCAGGGTCACACCGGCAACGACCAGAATCTGCCGCAGAATCACCTTCCGGAACTTCTTGAATCTGCGCTCCGTCCAGATCCTCGCATAACTAGTCAGGATGGGATTAAAGATAAAGTTGGCAAGCAGCTGAATCGCAAACGCCGGCATGAAGATAAAATTGTAGTATGCCTGCACCTGATCCGACATGTAGGCATCAATGGCATACTTCGGTGCATTTCCAACGTACATGGACAAAAAATAACTGAGAAACAGCGGTATGCCAATGAGAAACAGTTGCTTGAGCGCTTTCTTGTCAAAACGCGGACGCAGACTGCAGAAGTCGCGCGCCACATTCACCGAGGCCAGGAAATGAATCAGCACTGTCACAATGACCCAGATGATCGTTGAGAGTACGAGCCGATGCGTGAGCCAAAGTGCTATCATATAGGATCCGGTGCAGATGACAATTCTGGAGGCGGAAGCTTTTGCCGCAACATCCAGCCGGCCCGCCTGCTGCATCCTGCCATGGAGAACATCGGCAAAGGCCTGTACGGACTTTTGAACACATACAAGGAACACAATCAGGAACTTAACAGCGGTATAGCCTTTGAAGAGCAGACAGAATATGCAGTACAGCAGACTGCCGATCAGCATGGCACTGCAGCTGATAACACGCATGCCGCAATAGTCTTCAAAGGAAAACTGTTCTTTGATGTCCGACGCCTGATACCGCCGCAGCCCGAACTGCCCCACAAAGAGCATCAGGCTGGCCACCGCATAGGCAATAGAGAAAATCCCTGCATCCTTTACACCGTTGCTCCTGGTCATCACCATCAGAATGACCGCCGACTGCGCCGCCGATGCCGAAGCATTGAATGCATTCCAAAAATATGTGGAACGAGAGACGTTCTTTGTCCTTTTCAGCAAATTGCGAATCGCTAAAAGCATACGTTCCTATCTTTCCCGATAAAAGCCCTTGATGGCATCCACAACAATCTCGATATCCTTTTCGGCTAACTTATAGTACATAGGAAGACGAAGCAGCCGTTCGCTTTCTTTCGTCGTATAGACATCTCTGCCCGAGAAAACGCCGTATTTTTTTCCGGCCTCCGACGAGTGCAGCGGCACATAATGGAACACAGCGGCAGCACCACGCTCCCTCAGAGAAGCAATCAAGGCAGACCGCTCTTCGATATCTTTCACCTTGATATAAAACATATGCGCATTGTGCCTGCATTCCTTGGGAATGACGGGCAGCTGAATGACGCCCCTTTCGGCAAGCGGCGCCAGCGCCTCATAATATGCAGTCCAGCTCTGCAAACGATCTTCATTGATTTTTTCAGCCACTTCCAGCTGTGCATAAAGATAGGCGGCATTCATATCGGAAGGCAGATAGGACGATCCCTTGCTGACCCAAGAGTACTTGTCCACCTGACCGCGCAGGAACCGGCTTCTGTTTGTCCCCTTTTCGCGCACAATCTCCGCAGGTTCTACATTGGCCTCATCGCGTATCAGGATGGCACCGCCTTCTCCCATGCTGTAGTTTTTCGTCTCGTGAAAACTGAAAACGCCATAATCGCCTATGGTGCCCAGTGCTTTGCCCTTATAGCTGGCCATCACACCCTGCGCTGCATCCTCAATAACGAGAAGATCATGCGCCTTCGCAATATCCATGATCTCATCCATTGCGCAGCCGACACCGGCATAGTGGACAGGGACAATCGCTTTCGTTCTCTCCGTGATGGCCGCCTCGATCTTTGTTTCATCGATGTTCATCGTATCCGGACGAATATCCACAAAGACAATCCTGGCACCTCGCAGCACGAAGGCGTTGGCAGTGGAAACAAAGGTATACGACGGCATGATCACCTCGTCCCCGGGCCGGATATCCGCCAAAAGTGCCGCCATCTCCGTCGCTGAGGTGCAGGATGTGGTAAGCAGCGCCTTCCTTGTCTTTGTCTGCTCTTCAATCCATGCATTGCATTTCTTTGTAAAGCTGCCATCGCCGCAGATCTTATGGCTTGCAATAGCTTCTTTGATATAGTCTGCTTCTTTCCCCGTTACAGGCGGGACATTAAATGGTATTTTGATAGTCATAGGTCAATTCTCCAGCATATACAGCAGTCTTACTCATTATTACAGGGAAGCACAAAAATGTCAAAGTCCTCCATGCAGCAGCTGTTTTTACAGCAGCTACTCTTCAAGAAGATGCATCACAAAGGCTGTCATGTTTTCCGTACAGTCTTTAACCTGAATATACTTATCTCTGAACTGCCGCAGCGCATCCATATCATAAGGCTCCTCCAGAGCATTTGCAAGCGCATCGGCTTCTTTGAACTGGTATTTTCCAATGGCTTCCTCATCGAACAGGATGTTCAATCCGTTCTCCAGTGCATACGATGTCAAGTCGTATGTATATAGATACAGCGGGATATCGCATAAACTTGCCTCGATGATAAAGGACGAGTAATCGCTGATGACAGCATCTGCTATCGAAAGAAAGTCATAGGCTGGTCCATCCGGATAGCCGTCAACGTAGTAAAGACCATCTTTTACGGCCGGGCGTCCGCTTTGATCCAGCGGGTGCAGATGCACCAGCAGATTATAGCGCGTGAAGTCGATATGGTCGATCAGATCCTGAAAGCTGGTATCTGTATGACGGCGAAAGGTCGGCACATAAAGAATATTCTTTTTTCCATTCGAAACTTCCGGCAGCCATTGCTGAACAGCAGAAGCACGGTCCTGAATTTTCCTGATATAATCGATTCTCGGCAGTCCCAGGCGAATGATTCGTTCCATCGGATAGCCGAAAGCCCTTGCAAAATGTCTGCCGGTCGTCTCACTGGGCGCAGCGATATAGTCATACTGCGCATGCATATGCAGCGCTTCCGCTAATTGACTCGAAGATCCCTGTCTTTTGTCCAGCGTCTGTTTTCCAAACATCTTCACCGCACCTGCAGCATGCCAGATCTGCATGATCTTCAAGGTTTTCCTGTGCTGCAGTACAGAAGCGCATATACAGTAGGAATCCAGTATGACGACCTGTGATTCTGCCATATGCTTCATCTGTGTCGTCATATGAAAAAGATAGGAAAGAATGCCGGCGGGCGTCTTTTTCAGGCTTCTTGCAAGCACGACAGTCTCTGCCCCGCGCTGCTGCAGGGCTTGCGCCAGCATTTGAAAATCAAGCGACGGAACATTGCTTTGCCGGCTGATCAGGGTCACCTTCTTCCTCACAGGACGTCGTTTGAATGAGGAGTAGATGCCGTTGAGCAGGCCGATCCAGATTCTGATGACTGCTTTCATAGTATCTCCAGGTTTTCAGCAAGTAACCATTCCCTGCACAATCAAAAGAAAGATTACCCGGCACGATCAAATGATCATTCTCCGCACTATATGCACTATAAAAATGATGCAAAACTTTGTGTGGATCACGAATCTTTCGCAGTGCCTTAGATATTAACTTTTCTTATTCTACATGATAGGTGAAATTATGCAAGGGAGCGATGTTCTATGCTATAATTTTTCCATAAACACAGTAAAAACAACGAACCAGCAAACGCATCAAAGATACGCACGAATGAAATGAGTACACGATTTTTCAAAGGCATCAAAAAAAAACTACACAGTATCCGCCAGAATCTCTGCTTTTACTATACCGCATCGCTTTCCAAACCGATTCTAAAAAACACCATCCTGCTGGAAGCCGATCAGGGGCGGAACGTAGACGGCAGCATGTTCGCCCTGCTGCGTGCACTGAAGACCAATCCAAAATGGAATACTCTCACCGTGGTGTTTGTCACCACGAAAAGGACGCAAAACGAGGCAAAAGCGCGGATGATTTCCTATGGCTTCAATGATGTCATTCTGGTAAAAAGGTTTACCAGAAAATATTATCGATATCTCGCGCGTTCCGCCTACCTTGCAGCAGACAGCGCATTCCCCATCTGTTTTCAAAAACGTCCGGAGCAGATTTATCTCAATACTTGGAGCGGCACACCTCTCATGAAAGTGGGCAGATCTGATAAAGCAAGCAATCGCTCCTATGCCAATATGCAGAAGAATTTCCTGCAAAGCGATTTCGTCCTTTTCCCCAACGTCTTTACAAAAGATGTGTTTTTGGATGATTATTTTCTGCGGTATCTGTTTCATCACAAATCCATTGTAGTAAATACGCCAAAGAACGAAGTGTTTTATGATGCCCAAAGGAGAGACCAGCTTCGAACAAGCCTCGGTCTGAACGACAAACAAATTATCGCTTACATGCCTGCCCGGCGCGGTTCTTCCCGCAGTGCGGAGAACCATACCCATTGGCAGGCCGCTGCTGGCTTCCTGCATGCCATTGATCAAGAACTCTGCGATAATCAGGTTCTCTTTGTTCATTTTGATCCTGCATCGGATCATACAATTCCCTATGAGGAGTATCAGCATATTCAAAAATTCCCCTCCGCCTTGGAGACGTATGATTTTCTGAATCTAAGCGATGTACTGATTACTGATTATTCTAACGTAATATTTGATTTTGCCATCACCGGAAAAAAGATCATTTTATTTCCCTACGACCGGAAAGAGTATTCGTCATCGCATGCATTCTATATGGAGCTGGAAGCGTTTCCTTTTCCGATTGTCGAAACAACCGAAGCGCTGCTGCGGGAAATCAATACGCCCTTTATCCAGGATCGGAGCGCTTTCCTGAAGAGATTTTGCCCATGTGGATCCATGCAGGTTTCTAAACAGCTTCTGGATTTGATGATCTGCGGAGAAGAAAGTACGCTGCAGATCTCACAGGATAACGAAAACTGCGCAGCATACGATCTTCTCTTTGCCGGATCGATGAGTAAAAAAGCACGAAAAAACATTCGCTCCTATATCGATAACCATGCTGATACCGCCTGTCTCTTTGTGTATCGCTGCAAACTGAATAAGGAGAAGCGCCGCTATATCGACCAGCTCCCGCCTACCGTCGTTCCGCTGCAGATCGTCAGTTCCATTCAATCCACCTTTCCTGAATTTGTTCATGCAGCGGTTCTGCGGCTTCTAAAAAGAATTCACTGGGATGACCCGCGTCTGCAGCCTATGTTTTCAAGAGAGCGGACGCGCCTGTTTCCCAGCCTTCATCCTGTAAACGTGATTGACTTTGCACCTGAAAATCCCATTATACAAGGTGTGCTGCACGCGTTTCCGTCTTCCTCCTATCAGTTCGGCAGTCTGCCGGCTGCAAAAAACTATCGTGTCAGACAGATGATGCCCTTCTTTTATAATAAGGGAGATGCACTGCATATCTTCTCCCTTGTTTTCCTTCACGGCGCTCTGCCTTTCCGGCTCGCCGATCTCACCGTGATGATTGACAGCAAAGTCTATCATCCCCGGTTTTTCTCTGCCAGCACGACAAAGCCGGCAGCATGGCATATCGCCTGCTGGAAGATCTCCATTCCCATCAAAGATCTCCGGCATATGGCGAAAAACAATCAGGTCACGGTGGACTTTGGCATTGCGGATCTGAATGAAGAGCGCATGGTGCGCTTCATCCGGTATAACCAGATTTACGGCAGCAGAAATGTTTTTTCCAAAGGTGCACTCTATATGGATCGAAAGCAGAACATGACAGCATGTTTCCGTCAAGGCGGCGGCAACAAGCTGATGCTGCTGGTGCGGGAATGCAATATGACGGATTCTCTCAAAGAGCAGTGCAGGCTATTCATTGCCTGGCTTTGCGCACATTTTTATCATGGAAGATCTCTGATCGTTCTTTATGAAAAAGAGGCCTCCCGCTACGAGGAAAGCGCAAGTGTTCTGTATGAAGCGCTGCTGGATCAAGGATATACGAATGCCTTCTTTTTTCTGCGAAAGGATTACCCGTTCTGGAACGAAATTCAAAATCAATACAAAGATCATCTCATTCCGAAAGGATCCTTTAAACATTATCTCTACTTCTTCGCAGCCAAAACATTCATCGGAACGGAAACCAGGGATCATGCCCTGGATCTGTCGATGGTTAACAGAATAGCACTGCGCAAAATCAAAAGCAGACGTGTCAATTACGTATTTCTGCAGCACGGTGTCATGTATATGGTTTCTCTGGATTCTCCCTCGCGCAGATTTTTTCACTGCAAGACGATGGCAGGAAAGTATCAGTACCGTGTTGTGGTTTCTTCACAAGCAGAAGCAGATCACTTTGTTAACTGCGGCGGCTACACATACCAGAATCTGTATATCAGCGGCCTGCCTAAATTTGATCGGAACAAGCGGCATCCTGCGGCGGATAAAATCGTCATCATGCCGACATGGCGTCCTTGGGAATACAATGAAATACAGGCTGACCCATCGAATTCCGGTTACTGCAGGATGCTCAAACGTATTACTGATGCCATACCCAAGGCCTACCAGGATAAGATTATTCTGCTGCCTCACCCGCTCTTTGCTAAACGCATCAGCAAGTCGGATGATCCGATCAGAAAAAAGTTTCTTATCAGTGAAAAGTACGATACCATCCTGCAGCATACGGCTCTGCTGATCACCGATTACTCTTCCATAGCCTATGACGCTTTCTATCGCGGCGCACAGGTCATCTTCTACTGGGAAGAAAAAGACCACTGTCTGCGCAGCTATGGGAAAGGCACCAGACTGCTGCTGAACGAAAGCAATGTATTTGCGCCGATCGCCTACAGCCCTGAAGATTTAACCAGGCTGGTGCAGGAGATCTATCACCGCCCCCATACAGAAGAGCAGGAGGAAAAATACAGAAAAATCGTTGCCTTTCATGACGGGAACAATGTCAAACGCCTGATCAGCATGTTAAAAGCAGATGGGCTGCTCTCCTAAGCCACTCCGTCTGCTGTCTGCGGAAAGTAAACGCCCGCCTGCAGCTTATCGCAGCAAAGAGCGCGAAACTGCATGCCAGTTTATGAGCGCCTTTTGGTGAGAGAATAAACGAAATCATCATCAATGCACTCTGTTTTAATCAAGTGATCATGCTGGTAGTGCCGCATCGGTGAATTTCCTATCACAAGAGCGATGACAAAGCCTCCCGCGCTAAGATAATCGGAGATCTTCGAAGGAAGGTATGGATTGAGCTCTCCGGGAAATGCCAGATCGTTTACAAAACAATAATCCATATCTGGTATGATGCTGTACATTTTCAACAGTGGTACAAAATCATAGACGGCTAAATTCGGATATTGAAACGACAGCGACTCGATTTCTTCTGTTCTTCTGGTGAAGAGGTGCACAACGATACTCTCGTTTTTCAGGAACTTCAATAATTCGTCTGCCCCTCTATTTTTGTAAAAAATGCCAAAGTAAGCAATATTGATCTTGTTCTTATCGATCGGTATATCATGCGAAAACAGCTTTGCATAATCCGATGATATCAGCGGATGATTCCAGACAAGACTCTTTTTAAGGACCTCTTCATTATGCAGATTTCCCGAATAAGCAAGCATGTACTGCTTTTGATTGTCATTGGTGAAAATGATTTTATCGGCGCCTTCATAAACAAGCTGCTCTACATAATGATAGTAATCATTGAAGATTTCCATTTCCCCGGTATAGTTTTGATCCAGTTTTTTCGGCGTGTTATCTGTACCCATGACAACGGGATCGGAAAACTCTGCGATCCAAACCACATTCTTGTGGCTTTTTTTATATCTGGATGCTGCAATGTGCGAGCCGATCCACATACTTCTTGAATAGACATAGTCGGCATGCTTGTCACGTATTTGGTAATAGGCATCGTTCCCCCATTTGTCCTGCACCGTTATCAGTGAATTGGTGTCGACGCCAACTACACGCTTTCTTGTATATTGAAATCTTGCATAGTATGTGTTCCAGACGTTGTCCGAATTCCTCACCCGGCTCATATCAGCAGAAATAACCGTCCAGTCAATGCCCCTGCAGTGAAAATAATCGGCGATTTGTGAAAGCCTCTTGGAAGCTACAAATGCGGATGCATCTATGGCCGGTGAAAAATTATGACAAAATGCGATGCCTTTTTTCTCTCCAAAAAAAGATCTGTTTACAAATCCGGAATTGGATTGATAAGCGATCTTTCTAAAGGCATTCCTGCCTTCGTCATCAAGCGCATTGTAATACTTTTGCATGCGCTTATTAATGATCCAAATAATGTTTAAGATAAAATTTTTCTGTTTCGTGCCGACATTTTTGTCCAGCAGACGCTTTTCGTATCTTTCAATGGAGGCCACCTGGTCGTTGCACATAAACTTAAACTCAGCTTCTTTCGAGGGCCTGCTGATGCTGCCTGGACGCACACGACGGACGTAAGCTTCTTTTGCATTGGCACATGACCAGACTGATCCCCTGGGAATGCGATCTAAATTGTTTACCCAGAAATCCACATCCTCTGTATGCTGCAAGGCAATGTTGAAGGGTACAAAATCATGTTTAAACATTGTCGTTTCATATAGTTTCCCGGTGGCTAACGCAAAGGCACTCGAAATCGGGCCATAGGGATCAACGATACCATTGCCGGCTTTCTTCAAACTGCGGTTGATATAGGTATCCTCCTGCATCGCACCGCTTTTATAGACATCAACGACTTTGCCGCATACGATCTTTACACGTTTGCTGCGGATACATCCAACCAGTTCTTTAAAATAGCCCGGCGTGAGATAGTCATCATCATCAAGGAAGAACATCCATTTTGTTCTGATATACTTTTTCGCATACTCTCTGGCCATTGCACATCCAGCCTCATCGGTGTGGATAACGGAAACCCGCTGCATCGATTGAAATTTGCTGTTCAGATAGTCAAAATAGGCAGCATCTCTGCCATTATGAACGACGATCACGTGCAGCTGCCTTTTTTTGTACTTCTGCTGCAATACAGAATCGACCGATGCCTGAAAAAGATCATTCCGCTGATAGGTTGGAATAATAACCGTAATCGAAGGATAATAGAACAGCGAAGGAAGGATGGTTTTGACTGTTTTTTTCAACGCGCGGAAAAAGAAGTCATATGGCGATCTTCTATATCTTTTAGCAATCCGCTCTAATGACTTTACCTTGCGCTTGAGTGCAAGATTTTCACGCTGCAGCTTCCTTACACTTGCTCTGAGTGACCTGATATTCTTATCTTCCATCATCATTCGTCATCCTTTTCTAACACATCAGCGATTCTCCTGGACGCCGATCCATCGCCGTATGGATTGGATGCGTGTGCCATCCGTTCATATTCCTGCTGATTATCCAATAGAACCGAAAACTCCCGATAGATTGTTTCTTCCTTGGTCCCAACCAGTCTCAAGGTACCCGCTTCAACACCTTCCGGCCGTTCTGTTGTATCTCTCATCACCAGTACTGGTTTTCCCAAACTTGGCGCTTCTTCCTGAATACCGCCGCTGTCCGTTAAGATCAAGTGGCATCTGCTGAGGAAATTATGGAAATCAAGGACACCCAGCGGTTCAATAATATGAATTCTATCGTCATCGCCAAAAATATCCTGCGCGGTTTTTCTTACAGCCGGATTCATGTGGATCGGGTAAATGGCTTTAATATCCGGGTGCTCATGCATGACTCTCCTGATCGCACGAAACATGTTATACATCGGCGCTCCCAGATTTTCTCGGCGATGTGCTGTAATCATAATCAGGCGGCTGCCTTTGGCCCATGTCAGTTCATCATGCTGATAATCTGATCGTACCGTTGTTTTCAATGCATCAATGCCTGTGTTTCCGGTCACATAAATTGTATCCGGTCTTTTTCCTTCTCTGATGAGGTTGTTTCGGCTTCGTTCCGTTGGTGCAAAATGGAAAGCACTGATCATGCCAACGGCTTGTCGATTAAATTCTTCGGGATAGGGAGAATAAAGATTATACGTTCTCAGTCCGGCTTCGACATGGCCGACCGGTATTCTTTGATAGAAGCAGGCTAATGCAGAGGCAAATGTCGTGGTTGTGTCTCCGTGAACCAGGACAATATCCGGGTTTTCTCTGATAAGAACATCTTGAATGGAATCCAGTATTCTCGTAGTGACATCCGACAAAGTCTGCTGTTCCTTCATGATAGAAAGATCATAATCAGGCATAACATGAAATGTGTCCAATACCTGGTCGAGCATCTCTCTGTGCTGGCCTGTCACACAGACAATCGTCTTCATCGAATGTCGTCTTTTCAGTTCATTGACCAACGGACACATTTTTATCGCTTCCGGTCTTGTTCCGAAAACAAGCATTACCTTTTTCACTAGCCAATCTCCCAATACTGCACTAATGATAACAGATGGTGCGTTCTATTAATTACAGATGATACGTTCCTTCAAAAGGACAAATATTATGACAGTCAAGAACAATTTTGTCTTTGAGCATCGCCATTTTTTCTTTTATCTCATCGTGCTTGACCATGATCACCAAGATATCAATATCTTTCAGGAACTGGTTTAAATCATGGTATTGATTCTCCACAAGATCTCTTTTGATCAACGGATCGTAGACCTTCAGGGGCGCAGCAAGATGGCGCTTCTGGCTTTTGAGCAACTGCAGCGTCGGAGATTCACGACAATCATCAACATTTTCCTTGTACGTTAATCCATACAAGCCGACCCTTGCAGCGTCGGCAATATGGTTGGCTTCCATTATTTCGTCGATGCGTCCCAGAACATAGTCAGGCATGCTCGCATTCACGTACATGCTTTCCCCGATGACCTTGGCAAGACTCGGATAATCTCCTACTAAAAACCAGGGATCTACGGAAATACAATGGCCTCCCACACCCGGACCAGGCTGAAGGATATTAACGCGGGGATGCATATTGCAAATATCAATAATTTTATATACATCCATATTGTCATGTCGGCAAATTTTTGCCAGTTCATTGGCAAAGGCAATATTTACTGCTCTGAATGTATTTTCGACGACTTTGGTCATCTCCGCCGTTCTGATGTCCGTTACCACAATATCACCCTGACAAAAGCTGGCATAGCAGGCTTTCACAGCCTCACCTGCAGCCTTTGAATCAGCGCCGATTGTTCTGCTGTTATGAATTAATTCACTGATCATGTTGCCGGGAATAATCCTTTCGGGTGCATGAACAAGATGAATATCGTCTCCAATAACACGTCCTGCTTTCTCGATGAGGGGTCTTACACTGCGGTCAATGGTTCCCGGGCTGACTGTCGATTCGATGACAAGGATGGCCCCCTTCGGTGCCGCATGAAGCACTTCTTTGACAGCATCGATCACAAAGCAGGGATCAACTTTTTTGCTGAATGGATCATAAGGCGTAGGTACAGAGATAATATACATATCCGCTGCCTGATACTCTGTCGAAAATTTGATGCCATGTTGTAAGGCGTTATGGAAGAGTTCTTCCAAGCCCTCTTCGTCAAAGGTGATTTCCCCCTTATTTAATGTACAGACTCGATCTTCATCGCAATCCGTACCAATGACCTCAATGCCATGCGTTGCCATCATTAAGGCAGTAGGTAAACCGATATATCCTAATCCAATAACATTAACCATAATCTTCTTTATTAACTTTTAACACACAATAGCAAAACAAAAAGCCTTCAACCAGCAGCCTTCGAGGTTTCTTTTGGTAAGGCACGAGGGACCAATGCATCTCAGCCGATCCATGCTTTCAACGCAGCGCAAAGCAACTGAGCCCATGTTGCACAAATTTCATTTCCTTACTATTATCTCACCCTGAAAGCGTCATTGTCAACAGAGCACTGGGTATTTACCGGTCACTTGCCCATTTCTTCTGCAGACATTGCAAAGAACAGACTTCCAGCTTTATGCTTTGCTCTGCATTTCCTGCATCATCTTTCTCACATTTTCCCGGCTGTCATTGACATTGAACACCATAAGAAAATCCCGGTCATCATAATCAATGCCCTTGGCAAGCGCTTCTGCCAGTTCCTCTGCATTTTCCGCATAAGGGAAAGGAAGCGTACGGATATCAAGATAATAGCCCGGCTGATGCGCAAGCTTCTTTCGATCAGGACAATAGAGGATGATCTTGCGCCGGGTGACAGCGAAGTCCGTCAGCAAGGGAGAATGATCACTGATCAGAACATCGGCCGCCGCCATCATTTCATAGATATCCATGTCCTCGGGAATCCAGCGCAGATCCACCCTGCCGGCCAGCCGATCCTCGACATCTTCCCGCGCTGCCGCATCCAGCAACGCTCGATCAAGATAGAGGATCTGCCCTTTTCCAAGTGCTGATACCACATCCCCAAGTGCCTGCAGTACAAAGGCCGCATACTGGGAACGTCCTTCTGCTGCAGGCATCCATAGCACAGCCGTTTCCTCTGCAGCAAGGCGAAGTCTTTCACGCATCCTCACGCGCAGAGGCGCATTGAGGAGCTGTGCGGTGCCGGGCCTGCCGCAGAAAACCGCCTTTTCCTCCAGATCGAACGGCAGTGCGAAATCCTCCTGCGTTCGCTTCAGGATATACCGGTTGGGCAGCAGCACCCTGTTCGCCAGATCCAGATCGCTGGCTGCATGATCCGCATAGGATTGGTCAGGCGGAACAGCCGTAAAACCAATACCAAGCATTTGTGTACGCAGAAGCAGTGAAAGATAAACCTGCTCGGCCTTCTTCTTCCACCATCTGGGCATCAAGTCGTCAGCAATAATCCAAGAGGAAGAGTATGCTGCTTCCACGTAGCGTTCGCTCTCAAAGAGGACGGATTCTACACGATCCATCCGCTCCCGCCGCAGGACTGCCCGGGTCTTTTCCATCGTTGCTTCCGAAACGACAAAGAAGAGCTTTTTGTCCGGCATCTGATCCTGCAGATAACGAAGGATATGGAGCAAATCTCCCGCCGGGCACCGCGCCTCATTCTGCAGCAAAACCGTATCTTCCTCAATGTCAAGATCCAGGTAGCAGCGCTGCCGGTAGGAAAGCATATCTCCTCGGGTCTCTATCGATGATCCGCTGTTCCCATGTTCCTCTTCAGCCTGCCGCTCATCATCATCCATATCATCGGAAGGATCCGCAGCATCTCCCGTCACCGGCGCCGGTTCCCGCAGGAATCCCAAAAGGTGACGGAAGAAATTCCTTCCGGCACCGGCTGCTTCTTCAGCGCCTTCTCTATCACTTCTATTACCGCGCAGACTGCGGAGAGAAAGCGGCAGATTCTCTGCCCTGCTTAAAATCTCGTCCTCATCGAGCAGAGAAAGCATGCCCGGTTTCGTCATCATGCGATGCTGCAATGCGCGGAACAGAAAGGCCGTATCCTCCCTGGAATCGCCGACCAGCTCCACATGCGCATTCCTCAGCACATCGCGCAGGAACAGCTTGTTGGCGAGCATCCACTCCGTCGCCTGTATATCCTTCGCATAGGCCTGTCGAAGAACACGTGATATGACAAACCGGCCTTCACCGGGTATCCTCGGCATCATGCACAGAAAATCTACCGGATTTTCTATCTGGGCAAGTACCATCCTGCGCAGCGTCTGACGATCATAGAATATGGGTTCATCGATAAAGGCGATGAAGGGGCTGCGGCTCTCATTTAATGCCGTATTGAATACATCCCGCGGCACATAAACGATGTTCGCAGCCTTTTGGCAGGCCTTTGGCACAGCATTTTCAGCCGTCTCATCAAGATAAAGGGTGAAGGAAACAGCGGCCTGCGCATAGAGGGCAGAAAGAAGCGCAGGAAGATGCTTCTTTGGAAAACCGCTGTGAACGGCCACGGTGACGAGTGTCATATCCAGCAGCTTTTCAATGCTGCGGAAGCCTTCCTGACAGAAGAGATCAGCGTTGTGGCGTTCGATGCGCTCCTGCCGCTCCGGTGAAAGTACAGTGAACAGCTTGTTAAGATAGGAGACTAGAAGTTCCTCACAGGCCGGCTCCAAAATCCACAGATGCCGGTAATAGACATCGATCAGGATTTTCTGCAGAAAGAGCCCCGCCAGTTCCTCAACGTATTCGTCGCCATGCGAGGCAGTCATCCTGCAGACCAGAGAGAAAGCATTAATACAGCCTCGCAGCGATGCTGCATCCAGTGCTCCGGCATCGATGGGCGCCGCCGCACCGGAAAGCTGCAGCAGACGTCCCTCCAAGCGACATATTCTGGCATCGCAGGGACGGATAACCCTGGCATCCGTGATCGCGGAAAGCAGGAAAGCCACCTCGCTCATCTGTCCGAAATCGCCAAAGCGAAGGCCATTCTGCTCGATAAAGGCACGGCGAATCCATTTGTTCTGGATTTCAAGATCATGCAGGAGTACGGGATCATCCTCCGCGATTATCTCCCTTCCTTTATAACGCTCCTGCCTCATCTTATGATGATGGACGCCTGTCGAGGTGATGGTTTCTGCACCGCCGCACAGGATATCGCCGCCCTTTGTCACCGCAAGCCTGTGCAAAGCGCGAAAAGCCTCGTCCAGAATCTGCGTACCCGGATCCACAAACATAATGAATTTGCCCCGTGCAAGACGAAGGCACGCATTGCGCATCTGCGGCAGACTCTCTCTGCCCGTTTCACAAACGCGGATCCGCTCATCCTCATCGGTATAGTTGTCGATCAGAAGAGAGATCTCCGGCTCTGCGCCATCATCGGCAACAACCACTTCAATATCCTCATAGGATTGTCCCAGAATCGACTGAAGCGTCATGCCCAGATTTTCCCTGCAGTTCTTCACTGCAATCAGTACAGAAAGGAATACTTCACTCATAGTCTCTTACTGCAGCCCAGTATTATAAATGATCTCATTGCTGATGTCCTCACAGGTTCCGCTGGGCGTATAGCTTCCCTCGTCAAAAGCTTTCTTGTGGAGCCAGGATACATCAGAGGAGAGTGTTGTCGGCACGGCGTACCAGATCCCATTAGACAGCAAGCCGCCGTAATAGTCTTTCGGCCAGCTGATGCTCTTATCAAAGCGATAGCGCGGTGCATTGAGTACCGCCGTCAGCAGCTGAAGCTTATTCATATTCGTTCGGATTTTCGGGAAAACATCACTCGATACTTTGGCCAGCTTGGCAGGGTGTGTCACGATCTTCTTCATGACCGCACTGACCACCTTCTTGTACCGATTCCCACGGCCGGTATCGCCGCCGGAGGTCTTGCGGATCCGGCAGTACGTCGTTGCCTGCACCCCATTGATTGTCTGTCTGCCGGTTTTTGTGATCCTTGTCCACGTGCCGCCGCAATTTTCCGCGGTCTCCGGTCCCCATTTGTTCAGATCGCGAATTTCGTTCTTTTTCACATCGACCTCGATGCCGTCCAGCGCATCCACAAGATCGGCCACCGCCTTCCAGTTGAAGATCATGAATTCAGAGATATTCAAATCCAGACTGCGATTCAGCGCTGCACAGGTATCCACCCCACCACCGTAATGATGCGCATGGGTGATCTTATCCAGAATCAGGCTGCCATTCGCATCGGCCATCTTCAGATAGGAATCGCGCATCACGGAGATCATGTGGATTTTGCCGCTGGAGCGTTTGATGCTGAGAATGATGATCGCATCGGTGCGGCTGCCGTCATAGCTCTCATCCGCCCTGGCATCCAGCCCCAGAATGGCGATATTGCGGTAACCCTTCAGATCCTTTGCCACCGAATCTTCGATAGCAAAATCATCCTTCTGTGTTTCCACACGATCCAGAGAGGACGTCATGTGAAAAAAGACACCTACGAAGATAAGAAAAAGAATCAAAAGCAGAATAAGGATGTTGCGAATCACTTTCCCTACGTTAAAGCGGCGCCGCCTGCCTCTGCCGCGGCCTCTTCCTCTTCGACCACCGCGTCCGCCATCTCCTCCGGCGGGATAGCTGTCCTCATACTCCCTGCCGTAATCGAAGCCGCCGGGGGCATTGCCGGTTTCCTGGCGGGCATGGCCGTAGCCCCAATCATCACCTTGACGATAAGGATCCTCTTTGAACGCCTCATACTGTCTGGCCGCCTCACTGAAAGAGCGATGCGGCGCTCTCTCCGCACGGGGAAGCCGGTGCGCCGCCTGCTTATGCCTCACCTCACGGGCATCCTGACGCAGTCTGCGGCCGGCATTTTCTGCTGCGTCGCGGACATCTTCCGCCGCCCTTCTGGCTCGTCCCTTGATATCGATGTCGTCGTTGTATTCCCCATAGATCCGCTGACGCGCCATGCGCTCATACTCCTCGGCCGCCCGGGTAAATGCGGGATCTTCATTGGCACGAATGGTTTCCTTGATATTTCTGGCGTCTTCGCCCTTGACCCGCACCTTGGTCATGTCAAATGTATCCTTTTTCATGATGCCACCTCGTGCCGCTTTCCCCGTTCCAGAAACAGTTTTCTGGTAACAAAATTATAAAAAGATACTAAGATGCCGGAGATCAGCTTGCTCACAAGATAGATGATCCCCGCCTTCTCCGTAAGGACCCACATCAGTATCTGGTTGATTCCCAGGCCGCCTGCCCCCAGCAGGACGAAGATGATCAGGTCAAACCGGCCCTTCGTCTGGTGATCGAACACAAACTTGCTGGAAAGGAAGTAATTGATCACCGTGGCAATAGTGAAAGAAATGCCTGAGGAAACAAGGTAGCCGATACCACCCACCTCCTTCAGGAGCACCATGAGGCAATAATCGATGGCAAAACAGGTTACGCCCACGAAGGAAAAATGGATGAATTGTAATATCAGTTTCTTGATCTTATCTCTCACTGGATCAGTCTCTCTTCTTCTCTCAGATCGATCTGCTGTGCATTTTCACATGCTTATGCGAATCAATCCACATGCCCATGCTGTTGATAAAGCTGCGCCAGCTGGAAAAGCCGATGCTCTTGAGGTTGAAATCCGGATAACGCCGCTTGATCAGACCGTTGAGTTCATTCGTAGTATAACTGCCTCGCTTTACCAAGGTTGTCACCATGTCGCGGATCTCCGCAGCGGTCGACCCCTTGATGCCCACCTTGGTGCCGCGTTCGTACAGCTGAAGGCTGTCGATGCTCTGCAGGAAGGCGGAAAATTTGGAGAAGCCATAATCCTTGATGTCAAATCCGGGATTACGCCGCACCAGCGTGTCCCGAAGGCGGCTGGTGTACATGGTATCATCCTCCGTTTCAGAGAGAATATCCATGATTTCCTCCTTGATCGTACTCATATCGGCCAGCTCTTCCTCTTCCTTTTCGCCGAGGTTTTCAAGTTTCTTGAACGTGGAGCAGGCAGCCATGAAAGCCGGCACCGTATTGCGGTTGCCCATGCCGATGACCTCTCGCCCCGATTCCCGAAGGCGGGCCGCAAGACGCGTAAAGTCACTGTCGCTGCTGATGATGCAGAAGCCGTCCACCTCACCGCTGTGAAGGATGTCCATAGCATCAATCGCCATAACCATATCGGTGGAATTCTTGCCCTTGGTATTCTCGTACTGCTGCACCGGGATGATCGAATACTTGAGTGAAATTCTTTCCCATTCCTTCAGTCTGGGATTCTTAAAATCACCATATACCCTCTTGATTGTCAGGGTTCCATACGAGGAAAGCTCGTTGATGACATCGCCGATGTATTTGGTTGCGATATTGTCTCCGTCGATCAATACCGCATAGGTTTTTTCACTGTTCATTTCCATATCGTTTCGTTTCTATTGCTGCGGCTGCGCATATTGTCCTTTGACACCCGCCCCGCTCTGTCCGCTGGTACCGGCAGAACTGCTGCTTGTACCTGATGCGGAAGCACCGGTGGAGGTTCCGCTCGACGTACCGCCCTCGCTGCTGGATGCATCCGCGCCGTAGCCGCTTTGTTCAATGATCTGCTGCGAAAGACGCTGTGCGCGTTTCGTCAGCGTATAGTCTTTCTGGCCAAAGAGCTTTTCGTGCAGCCACTGCACATTGCTCTGCAGCGTCGTGGGCACTGCATACCAGGTACCGTTAATCAGGCCGCCGTAAAAATCGGGCGGCCAGGAATACGTCTTGCCGATGGTGTATTCACTGGCATTCATCATGATTCCCAGAAGCGTGCTGTCACTCACATTCGTCTGGATCTCCGGCAGCACATTGGATACCACGCTTCGCAGATTAGAGGAATCCATCTTCCTGGCCTTCTTAAGCAGGGCGCTCATGACTCTCTTGTAGCGATTCGCTCTTCCCTCATCGCCGCCGGACGTTTTGCGGATCCTGCAGTAGGTCACCGCCTGCGCTCCATCGATCGTCTGCCTGCCGGTCGTCGTGATCGGGGTATAGCTCTTCCCCACGTTCTTGGCGCTCTCCTGACCATATTGGTTGAGGTCGTTGAGTTCGTTGGACTGAATGTCAACCGTGATACCGCCCAGCGCATCCACCATATCTGCAACCGCCTTCCAGTTAAATACAAGGAATTCCTGAATGTTAAGATCCAAATTCCGATTCAGCGCCTTGGCCGTATCGGTAGCACCGCCGTAAGCATGCGCATGGGTGATCTTGTCAAAATATTTTTTGTTGTTTACATCCTCGATCTCCAGATAGCTGTCCCGCATGATGGACATCATCTTGACATCCTTCGTCTTCTTGTTGATGCTGCAGACGATGATCGCATCAGAGCGAGAGCCCTTGATCTTTTCATTTTTCCTCGCATCCACGCCAAGGATGGCAATGTTCTCGTAATTCTTCAGCTGCTTTTCCACCCGTGCATTGATGTCAAAATCCTTGTAGCTGGTATTCACCTTTTCCATTTTGCTGGTAGCATGATGCAAAAGATACCAGGCACCGGTACAGCCACAGGCGCAGATGATCAGGATGGCAATGATAATCGTAAGGACAATGCGCCGCCGGCTCCAGCTTTTTTTGGGCAGCTTCTGCGCTATACCGGCTTCCTCAGCCTCCGTATGGTCCATGTATGGCGGCTTCCTGCTGCCGCCTGCCTCACCGTATGCTTTCTGCGCTGCAGAATGTCTGTCATGCTCTGCGGATGCAGCCTCTGAAGAAGCCTCAGCACGGGCAGAGGGTTCCTCCTCATATTCCTTTCGAAAAGCATCGATCTCTGCCTGACGATCCTTGAAGTAATCGTTCAGTTCGGGATGGCTGCTGCGGTGTTTGTCACTTCTCATGCTCAATGTCCTTGGTGTTTCCTTCTCGCTACTACGTTCTGTCAGTTCTTTTCCTGTCCTTCATCCGGCGCTTCTGCATCCGCACAGGCCTTAGCACAGCGATAAACCTCGTAGAGCATGGCCATCATCGTACTGTGGCGGTTTTCATTGCGTCCGAGATTGCGCGTGACAATCCGCTTGGCATATGTCTCATTGCCGAAGGAAATGCCGATGTAAGCGGTGCCGGGCGGATCCTGCTTTGTGCCGCCGTCGGGTCCTGCCACCCCGGTACAGGAAACGCCGAGCATACTGCCCGATACACGGCGGACACCCGCCGCCATTTCTTTCGCCGTCTCATAGCTGACCTCTGTATAGCGTGCAATGGTCTCTTCGGATACCCCCAGCTCCTCCATCTTGGCCCGGTTGCTGTAGGTTACAAGGCCGCGATCGAAAACAGCGCTCATCCCGGGCACCGACACCAGTGTGCTCGCAAACAGTCCGCCGGTCAGCGACTCTGCACAGGAGACAGTGATATGCTGTTCAAAGAGCAGTCTGGCCGTTACGTCAATCAACTCCTCACCTTGCTCACTGTAAATATACGCGCCGATGCGCTCACGGACAGCCGGCATGTAAGCATCGATCATGGCTTCTGCCTCTGCCTCGCTGTCAGCCTTCGCCGTGATCCGAAGATAGCATTCATCTTCCATCGCATACGTCGCCAGTGTAGGATTGCTCTGCCCCTCGATCAAATCCAGAAGCTCGGTCTCAAGGCGCGACTCGCCGATACCATAGCAGCGGATATCCCGAAAACGGAGTGCCTGACCACTCTTTGCCTCCAGATAGGGACGCACATGGCGAACATACATATCCTTCATTTCATATGGAGGCCCGGGCATGCAGATGGCGATCCTGCCGTCCATCTCCAGTGCGAAGCCGGGTGCTGTACCCTTGCGGTTGTCAAAAGTGATGCCCTTGGAAGGAAGCAGGCACTGCTTGCGGTTATTGTCAGTGAAAGGTTTGCCCTGCTCTTTGAAATTCTGTTTCAAGTCATCCAAAATAGCCTCGTCCAGCACGAGATGATCCCCCAGGACCTCTGTGACGATTTCCTTGGTCAGATCATCCTGCGTCGGTCCCAGTCCGCCGGTTGTGATCACCACGTCACAGTCTTTATAGGCGAGATCAATCAGGTCGCGCAGCCGCCGGGGATTGTCTCCTACCGTATGATGGTACATCACATCCAGACCGATCTTATTCAGCTCCTGCGACAGATAGACCGCATTGGTATTCACCGTCTGGCCCATCAGCATTTCCGTTCCGACGCTAATCAGCGAAATTTTCACGAGATGACGCTCCTTTCAGTTTCTGTCCTGTGGCCATCGCTGCTACATGCCCTGGCTGGTGACGACATGCCAGTTCTTTACAAAGTATTCGATACCGCTTACGACCGCCATGATCATGCACGCCCAAAGGCAGATCTGATCAAGCGGAATATGCAGGTAGCATCCCGGCCAATTGCCGAGAAGCAGCTGCGGGATCGCCACCATCTGCAGCACGGTCTTGACCTTGCCCGTCATACCGGCTGCCATAACCACGCCATCGGCCGCCGCGATCTGACGCAGACCGGTGACTGCAAATTCCCGTCCTAAAATGATGACCACAATCCAGGAAGCTACCGTGCCCTCGCCCACCAGCACAAGGAAGGCAGACATGGTCAGAAGCTTATCTGCGAGAGGATCCATCAGCTTTCCAAAGTTTGTCACAAGGCCTCTCTTGCGGGCAATGTGTCCATCCAATGCATCCGTAGCAGCGGCAGCGATAAAGATAATCGTGGCAGTGACTGCATGTCCCATGAGAAACACGATGATGAACACAGGGATCGCAATAATCCTTCCCATGGTCAGCTTGTTTGGCAAATTCATACGTCCTATACCTCCCGACCCACAAGGTCGTAGTCAAATGCATCCTCCACCTGTACACGAATCATATCGCCGGATTGATGAGACCTCCTCGCCTGCACGAGTACACTGCAGTCAATCTCGGGGGCATCATACTGCGTCCGGCCGATCCACGTACCATCCTCGTCCTGCTCATCGAGCAGAACCTCATATATATGACCAATCTTGGCACGATTGACCGCCAGCGAGATCTCCACCTGCCGGCGCATCAGAGCATCGCGGCGCGCCTCCTTGATCTCCTGAGGAATCTGATCCCTGCGTTCGGCCGCCGGCGTCCCTTCTTCCGCGGAATAAGCAAAAACACCCATTCGTTCAAAGCGGACCTCCTCAACCATTGTCTCCAGCTCGGCAAAATCCGCCTCACTCTCACCGGGAAAACCGGTGATAAAGGTGGTTCGGATATGGATGTCCGGAATGGCCGATCTTAACCTATTGATTGTACTATAGATGCTGTCTTTTGTCGACCTGCGTCCCATCTCGTGCAGCACCTTATCAGAAGCGTGCTGCAGCGGAATGTCAATATAGTGACAAACCTTTGGTTCATTGGCCATCGCACGGATCAGTTCATCGGTAATCCGCTCTTCATAGCAGTACATCAGTCTGATCCAGCGGATTCCTTCTACCTCTCCCAGCCGGTGCAGAAGTGCCGGCAGCCGGCTGGCACCGTAAAGATCTGTCCCCCAGGCGCTGGTATCCTGCGCAATGAGCTGAATTTCCTTCGTTCCGGCCGCAGCCAGACGCTTGGCTTCTTCAAGGATCGCCTCCATGGGGCGGCTTCGGTAAGGTCCGCGAATTTTAGGAATGATGCAGTAGGTGCAGTGATTGTCGCAGCCCTCGGCGATCTTGAGCGTGGCGGTGTAGGGTACCGCCTCCAGACGGCGGTACGGGCTCTCAAGCTCTTTCTCGTACGAAGAAACATGCTTTTCGCGTTTCCCCTTCTCATGGTTTGCCAGGATCTCGGGCAGTTTATCATAGTCATTGACCCCCAGAAAAATATCAACCTCGGGGACTTCCTTATACATTTCCTCACTGTAGCGCTGGATCAGACAGCCGCTGACGATCAGAAGACGGCCCATCTGCGCCAGGCGGAACATTTCGGCAATGGACTCTGTCTTGGCATCTTCGATGAAGCCGCAGGTATTCAGCATCAGTGCATCTGCCGCAGCCGGATCATCGACGATCCGGTGACCTGCGTTGACAAGTATGCCGGCTGCTACCTCAGAATCATTGAAATTCTTGGGACAGCCAAGAGTTTCGATGTAAATGTTCATGCGTTCTCCCTTCTGCGCTCATATTCTTCCCGGCTGATCAGCACCTGCCGCGGCCGCGAGCCATCCTGCGGTCCTACGATGCCCTGCGCTTCCATAGCATCCACGATACGTGCTGCACGGTTGTAGCCAATGCGGAAATGCCGCTGGAGCATCGACACGCTGGCCTGCCCGGCACGAATGACGGTATCAACAGCATCATCCATCAGCTGATCTTCCTCACTGTCATGCTCATAGGATCCACCCTGCTCAATCTGCTCCAGCACGGTTTGACTGTACTCAGCCCCGGCGCCCTGATCCTTGACGAAATCGATGATTCGCTGGATCTCATTATCATCAATATAGGGCCCCTGGATCCGCTTCGGCTTGTTGAGATCCTGCGGGCGGAAAAGCATGTCACCATTGCCCACCAGCTTCTCCGCGCCAGGCATATCGATGATGGTTCTGGAATCGATCTGTGAAGAGACTGTGAAGGCAATCCTGGACGGCACGTTGGCTTTAATCAGTCCGGTGATGACATCCACCGATGGCCTCTGCGTAGCAATCACCAGGTGCATGCCCGCTGCCCGTGCAAGCTGCGCCAGCCGGCAGATAGAGTCTTCCACCTGAGAACTTGCAACCATCATCAGGTCTGCCAGCTCATCAATAATGATGACAATCTGGGGCAGGATTTCGTCCTTTTCGCCATGTTCGCGCATCAGCTTGTTGTACTCGGCAATCTTGCGGACATGCGTTTTGGCAAATTTCGTGTACCGCTCCTTCATCTCCGAAACGGCCCAGTTCAGTGCTGCCGCCGCCTTGGCCGCATCGGTAACAACCGGCACCAGAAGATGCGGAATGCCATTATAGTTGCCCAGCTCCACCATCTTGGGATCGATCAGCACCATCCTGACCTCCTCGGGACGCGCCTTATAGAGGATGCTGCAGATGATGGTGTTGATGCAGACCGACTTGCCCGAACCCGTGGCGCCGGCAATGAGCATGTGCGGCATCTTGGCCAGATCGGCCACCACCGGCTTGCCGCCGATGTCCCTGCCGACCGTGAAAGCCAGCTTGGAGCGATGATTCTTGAATTCGGAAGAATCAACGATCTCGCGAAAGCCGACCATCTGCCGGCTCTCATTTTCGACCTCAATGCCGACCGCCGCTTTCCCCGGAATAGGTGCCTCAATACGAATGCTTCTTGCCCGCATATTTAGCGCGATATCGTCGGCAAGGCTGGTGATCCGCTGCACTTTGACACCACGCGCCGGCTCCAGCTCATAACGGGTTACCGAAGGACCTGAAATGATATTCACCACACGCGCATCAACATGAAAGCTGGCCAGGGTCTGTTCGAGCACCTGTGCCTTCTCTCGTAATGCCGCAGCGGATTCTGTAGCGCTTCCGTCAGACTTGGGCCGGTTCAATAGACTCGCCGGCGGCAGATGATAAGGGCGGCGCTTCTTAGGTGTATCGCTGACCTCGCCTTCGCTGCTTTCCGTTTCGCTGACTGCCGTGGCACTGCTGGCACCGCCAAGCTGCGGACCCGCCATGGCAGAAGATGCCCGATGTTCAAGATCAGAAGACGCCCCGGCCGCCGTTGTCTGCGCAGCGTCCTTTTTCCTTGCCTGGCTATCCGCACCGGTATCTTCCGAAGCCGGCGGCACCGAAAGCGCCGATTTGCCTGTCTGTATCTGTGCAGCATCTTCTCCGGATGACGCCGCAAAAGGATCCTGCGTGCAAAGGCCATAGACTACGGGCTCATGCCGGCCGTGTCCATCCGATCGAAAATCTGTTATGCCGCAGCCGTCGGCGTTCCTGCCCAGATGATCCTCCGTCTTCACCAGCTGGATGATATTGTCCAGACCGGGATTCTCGGAAGCGGACAGCTTTTTTCTATCCTGTGCGCTTTGATCCTGCGCGCGGTGCGCTTCCTTTCGATCCCAGTCGAAAAGCGACTGCTTTCTTATCTTATGCTGATGAT
Organism: uncultured Eubacteriales bacterium; assembly: GCA_900315555.1. GTDB lineage: Bacteria > Bacillota > Clostridia > Peptostreptococcales > Anaerovoracaceae > RUG100. Next base: position 18,043 of record OMZN01000038.1, on the reverse strand, counting down.
TCTTCTGCTTAGTATCGTTCTGCCGGTCAGAGCCTTCTTTCCGGGATGTCGGCGAGGGGGCACTGTCTTCCTCCGGAAGAGAGAGCACCATCGTCTCCTCCTCTTCCCTTCTGCGCCTCCTTAGTGCATCGGAAAAGCGGCTGGCATCTTTATATCTTTCCCGGCTCACAGCAACCTGCCGATCGTGCTCCTTCCTGGCAGCACGGCGATCAAAGAAGCGGCTGACACCGGTATGCATCAGGAAAAGCAGGCAGATCACAATGACGACAGCCGCTATCAGATACAGACCCACCTGCCCAGTAAAACGGTGCAGGAGATAACCTGCATACATACCAAAGACTCCACCGCCCCGCAAAGCCGCACCATCGCTGAATACACTGGCAGGATCCATCGCCGCAAAACGGTAACCGTCCATGAAACGTCCCGCATTGATAATATCGATCATGAGAAAAGTGATGAGCAGGAGAACGATGGTGCTCTTTTTAAACGGCGCCGTCTTTTCCAGGAGAATGAGTATGGCATATAGAATCAGCAAATAGGCCAGAAAATAACCGCCCAGGCCGAACATGCCGCAGGCTGCGCGTGCCACTGCGGCACCCGCAGCGCCCACCATAGAGGTATGCAGAGAGAGTACGAAAAAAATTCCCACTGCCAGCATGATCAGCGCCGCAATCAACTGATGCAGAGGATCGCACATGGTGTATTCTTCCGGCGCCGCCTCACGGTTCTCTTTCCTTCGTTCAGTCTCTTGTCCGGAGGTCTTTCCGCCGGCATACCTGCCTCTCGTCGATGATCCGGATGCACCGGTATCCTTCCTGGCAGTGCGCTGTGAAGAGCGTGAAGAGCGTGCAGAATCACGTTGCCGGGAAAGATCCGTCAACGTTTCACGTTTCGATGTTTTTGGCTGTTTCTTCGAACCCCGGCTTTTGTCCCGGCTTCGTTTACTCTCTGCCATGCATGCTCCTCTATCATTACCGCTTTAGTGCGTGATACCCCAGACAATGACGAATACGCCCAGAACCCACACGTAGTAGCTGAACCCGCTCAGCTTTTTATTGGAAACCACACGGATCATCCAGCGAATAGCAATGATGCCGCTGATAGCAGCTACTAATACACCAACCAGAACCGGACCCATGGACACCCCCTGGGTCCCCGCCTGCACAGCTTTGGGCAGCTCCATCACAAAGGATCCCAGAATGGAAGGAATCGAGATCAGAAAGGCAAACTTGACAGCGAATTTCCGCTCAAGGCCGCTGACCAGACTGCCGAACAGCGTGGATCCCGACCGTGAGATGCCGGGCGTGATTGCAATGCCCTGCATAATCCCCGTAAAGATTGCATTGCGGTAGTTCATGCGCATAACCTTCTTCTTGCCGTTGCCCAGTTTTTCCGCCACCTTGAGGATCACACCGGTGATCAAAAGGCCGCAGCCGATGACCACGATATTGCTGTAAAAGCTCTCGAAGGTATTGTTGAACAGAACGCCTATGATCCCGGTAGGAATCGTTGCCACGATGATCATGAAGAGCAGACGCCTGTGCGGTGTCTTGTTAATCTGCGGTCCCCTGCCGCGGAATATGTCCGCCAGCGTGAAAACAAGCTCCGCAAACAGCGCCACGATATCATGCCAATAGCAGATAAAAACCGAAACCAGCGTACCAACATGCAATAGTACAGTAAACAGCAGAACCGAATCCCCGCTGATGCCGAAGAAATACTGCAGCAGAGCCAGATGCCCGCTGCTGCTGATGGGCAGAAATTCCGCCAGTCCCTGCACCAGTCCCAGGATGATCGCCTGCAGATATGTCAATGTTGCCATTCGTTTTGTCCCCTCCTGAAAAATCCATAAGTATTTGTATTATATCATGATTCCGTTATTTTGACACCCGCCGCTGCCTGGATCGCCTTTTTCTTACAAAACCGTTATGAAAACGTATGAAAACCACGTTATCCTTACGCATCAGGCGATCATTAGATATTGAAACCGCAGCGGCAGAGTGGTAAAATCTAGTCATTGCTAATCGTTTCAACACATAGGAGGTAAGGAAATGAACAAGAAGCCAAATCTTGCTGTTGTAGGCGCTACAGGTGTTGTCGGCACGACCTTCCTCAAAGTTCTCGAAGAAGAAGATTTTCCATTTGACAACTTATATATTATGGCGTCTGCAAGATCGGCAGGCAAAACCGTGACATTCAAGGGCAAGGACTATATCGTGGAGGAACTCAACGAACATTCCTTCGACAAGCCCATCGATATTGCCTTGTTTTCGGCCGGCGGCAGTGTTTCTGCCAAATATGCGCCGATTGCGGCTGCCCACGGTGTCACTGTCGTTGACAACTCTTCACAGTGGCGCATGGATCCCGATGTACCCCTGGTTGTCCCCGAGGTCAATCCCGAGGCGATCAAGAACAGAAAGAAAGGCATTATCGCTAACCCTAACTGCTCTACCATCCAGGCGATGCTGCCCCTGAAAGCGCTTCATGACAAATATAAGATCAAGCGCGTGGTCTACTCCACCTACCAGGCAGTCAGCGGCTCAGGCATGAAGGGTATCCAGGATCTCAAAAACGGTCTGGCCGGCCACGACACCAACCTGGCCTATCCGCATCCCATTGCTGGCAACTGCCTGCCTCATATCGATGTGTTTGAGGACAACGGCTACACCAAAGAAGAGATGAAGATGATCAATGAGACGCACAAAATCCTCGGTGATGACAGCATCAAAGTGACAGCCACCACGGTGCGTGTTCCTGTCTTCGGTGCGCACTCCGAATCCATCAACGTGGAATTCTATAACGACTTTGACTTAGACGAGCTGCGCCAGACTCTGGCTGATTTCCCTGGTGTCATCGTGCAGGACGATCCTGCCAACAACGTCTATCCCCTTGCCCGCGAAGCGGAGGGTACCAATGAAGTTTACGTAGGAAGAATCCGTCGTGATTTTTCCGTGGATTACGGTATCAACATGTGGGTAGTCGCTGATAACATTCGTAAGGGTGCTGCAACCAATACAGTGCAGATCGCCGAAGAACTGATCAAGGAATAACACATTTCTCCATAAAGTAAAAACAGGCTCTTCCCGCCGGTCTCTCCTTCTTAAACCTTACTATTGACCGTGCGGAAGAGCCTTTTTTTATTGCCGGTTTTTTTCTTCACAGGCTGCCTGCCCAGTTTGCATTCCCTGCGATATCAGGATAGCCAGGCAGGATTTCTGTGATCCTGTTCGATCCAAAAACATGGATCAAAAAAAGACCCTTCGGCATCATGCCGAAAGGTCTCTTTGTTTCATGCCTTAGTCTACAACATTCTTCCCGTCGTAGTAGTTGCAATTCGGGCAAACTCTGTGCGGAAGCTTAGGCTCGTGGCACTGAGGGCAAATGGAAAGTCCGGGCGCCTTCATCTTCATGTTGGGACTGCGTCTGGAATCTCTCTTCGCTTTAGAAGTTTTCCTCTTGGGAACTGCCATTTCTACACCTCCTTTTTATCCGAACCCTTAGGGTCATTTTCTTGTGTCAACATTCAAATTATATACTGCATTTAGTATCACTGTCAACAACTATTTCCAACGGACGGAAAGAACTTCGCCGAATCAGCTCTACAGCAGAAAAATCCGATCCATCCCGGAAAAAGCTTACAGCCGGACTGCCTAACGTCCTTCCACAATCTCCACGGTGTCTCTTGCAATCATCAGCTCTTCGTTTGTCGGAATCAGGATGATCTTAACCGGAGAATCGTCTCTGGAAATAATGGTTTCCTTGCCGCGTACTCTGTTCTTGACAACATCCAGCTTAATGCCGAGATTACCCAGATCGTTGCAGATAATATCACGCATACCCATATCGTTCTCACCTACGCCAGCGGTAAAGACCAGAGCATCAACACCGTTCATTTCAGCGATGTAAGCACCGATATAGAAACGCACTTTGTGGGCGAAAACCTTCAGCGCCAGCTGCGCTCTTTCGTCGCCCTTCTCCGCCGCATCCTCGAGGTCTCTGAAGTCGGAGGAAATGCCGGAGATACCCAGTACACCGGATTTCTTGTTAAGGACCTGGTTGACTTCAGCCTGCGTCATATTCTCTTTCTGTCCGATGAACTCCACGATCGCCGGATCAATATCGCCGCAGCGCGTACCCATAACCAGACCTTCAAGCGGTGTGAAACCCATGGAGGTATCAATGCACTTGCCGCGTTTAACTGCCGATACAGAAGCACCATTGCCCAGGTGGCAGGTGATCAGCTTCAGATCATCCAGACTGACATTGAGGATGTCAGCAGCTCTCTGTGCTACATATTTGTGGCTGGTACCGTGGAAGCCGTATCTTCTGACGCCGTACTTTTCATAGTACTCGTACGGCAGTGCATAAATGTAGGATTCCGGCGGCATGGTTTGATGGAAGGCCGTATCGAACACAGCTACCATCGGTGTGTCCGGCATCAGCTCCCGGCAGGCCTCGATACCCAGAAGGTTGGGCGGATTGTGCAGCGGTGCCAGGTCAATGCAGTCCTCCAATGCGCGAATCACATCGTCATCGATCAGTACACTATGCGCATACTTTTCACCGGCATGCACTACGCGATGGCCTACCGCACCAAGCTCATCCATGCTGGCGATGACACCGTGATCTTTGTCGATAATGGCGTCCAGCACCTGCTGGATAGCTTCCTTATGCGTGGGCATCGGCGTCTCATTGACCCATTTGTCCTCTGCACCGATCTTGGTATGTGTAATAACAGACCCTTCGATGCCGATTCTCTCCACCAGCCCCTTGGCCAGAAGATTTTCATGTTCCATGTCAAGCACCTGATACTTGAGTGAGGAACTGCCACAATTGATAACTAATACCTTCATTTCCAACTCCTTGTATGTTTTTGATCGACCGCCCAAGGCAGGTCGTGATATGTCAGCTGATCCTGCCGCAATCCTGCTTTTCACAGGCCGCCAGCCATTTTATTATAGGGTATCGCGCCTTTTCTTTCAAGTAGAGGCGTATAATTATCTTCCCTGCCGGCTTTTTAAGAGCGCATCCGCATCCTATTCATCCCGCTCCACATACGGCATTTTAACCTGGTCGGCCCATCGATACAGGTTTCTCCCCGTAGCGAGATTATAGATATCCGCTGCCAGGATATCAAGCCCCAGCATTCGATTTTCACGCAGGCTTTCCAGCTTATTGATATTGGTCACCACGGGTACCTTGGCACAGCCTGTATCATGAATCCGGCGCAGCAGCAGGCGCCCCTGCCGGTTCATAGCCAAAACGCGCAGGCAGGCCGGCGCCGGCGCGATGTCCTCCCCGCGCATCCCAAGGAGAATATGCAGCAGCATCCTTTTTACAGCGCCCCTGGTATACCGGCCGGATCGAACCGCATCCACATAGTCTTCAAAATTGTCCCTGCTCCGTATAAAACGAAGCAGCCGATGCTCTATTCCCTCCGTGACACCGGCCGCTGCTGCCAGCACGGCCGGATCGCTCTGCAGGATTCTGGCACGTATGAAAGGCCACAGCACCGCCGGATCTGCGGCGGCATCCATATGCTGTATCAGAATATCCGCCGCCGCCTGGGGCATGGACTCCCGCAGTGCCTGCAGCAGAGTCCTGCTCTCTTCCTGTGCCGGAACCTGCGCCTGTTTTTTTTCTGTGCCGGCTTCGCACTGCATGGCTGAAAAACCGGTCACCGCATGGCGGATCATACTTGCAGAAACCGGTGTGCCGCCGTCCATGTCATACAGGCCGCAGCAGCTGTCATGGCCGGCGCCCTGCCGCTTGACCGTGTGGGGACGAATGCCGCCGCCAAGCGTCTGCAGTGCCTTAAGGTATTCAATTGCCAGGATATTGTTGGGAGACAGCATAACGCGGGCAGCCGCCTCGCCAAGAAGCTCTTTCACCGCAAGTTCACGTGCTTTAGGAAAGGTTCTGCCTTCATCGAGAAAGCGGCGGAGTATCCTCCGGTATGCATCCGGCTCCTCTCCGAGAAGCGAAGCAACCGCGGTCAGAATCTCAAGATCACCGGCCTCGCTGCCAAACGACATATCCGTTACACAGCCTAAAGCACGCAGCATCTGCACCCCGCCGCGGCAGAAGATCTCCGCGCTGCCCGTCGCATAAACCGCCGGCAGTTCAATGACCAGGTCAATGCCTGACCGAACCGCCATTTCTGCACGCGTCCACTTATCCAGCATGGCTGGCTCACCGCGCTGCGTAAGGTCGCCTGACATCACCGCCACGGAAAAATCGGCCCTACACATCTTCCTGCTTTCCAGCAGATGATGCATATGGCCGTTGTGTATCGGATCATATTCAGCGATGATGCCCAGTACTCTCATCAGTCCTCGTAATCATCCTCATAATCGTCTTCCATCGCATCCTCGCTTTCGCTGCGGCGAACCAGCTCACCCTCCAGGTTCATGGAAGTGCGGTAAGCCATTTCCTTGATCTCATCGCGGTTGGAAGCCAGGGTGGCATTGATGGAATTGAACGTTTCCTCCAAGGATTTGAACATATCATTGAAGTAGGTGTTTGATAGATCGTCCATCTTTCCCTGGAAATCAAAGAGAATGCGGTCGACATAGTCATAGGTGGACAGTTTCAGCTGCCGCACGCTGTCCTCTGTCGTTCTGCGTGTATCCTCAGCTTTCTCTCTTGCCTTGGCCAGGATATCACTAGTCTCGATCATATCCTCTGCCTGCTGCTCTGCGTTGCGAATAATGGTTTCGTATTCTGATTTTGCCTCTCCGAGGATTCTGTCGCGCTCGTTCTTAATCCACTGCGCCTGCTGAATATCATCAGGCAGGGCATCCTTGATGTCGCTCACGATCTGCAGAAGCTCGTTGGCATCCACCATGATCTTTCCCGTCAGCGGTACCCCGGAGCTTGTATCCACGATTTCCTCGATTTCGGCTAACAGATCCAGTACTTTCATTTATTTTCCTCCATCGTATTTCTCGTGCATCTTCTCCAGGATCAGATCGGGAACAAGGCCCTTGATACTGCCGCCCAACGAGCAGACTTCTTTGCCCATGGAAGAGCTCATATAGGAGAATCTGGGATCAGTCATCAGGAACACAGTCTCTACGTTGTCTGCATAAAGTCTGGCATTCATCTGCGCCATCTGAATCTCATATTCGAAATCCGTACTGCTCCGCAGCCCCCGCACCACGATATTGAATCCGTTTTGATTGACGTAATCAGCAAGCAAGCCGGTAAAGGCATCGACACGTACGTTGGGAATGTCTGCCGTAACCTCCCGGATCATTGCAGTGCGCTCCTCGATATTAAAGAGCGGCATCTTCGATGGATTGCAGATCACCCCGACGACCAGTTCATCGCACAGCTTCGATGAGCGCCGGATCAAGTCAAGATGACCGCAAGTCAACGGGTCGAAGGAACCAGCAAAGAGTGCTTTGTTCATTTTGTCATTTCCTCCTGCTCATCCTGCCCACCCGGGTCTTTTGCCGGGCCTGGCAGAACCTAGACCGAAAATTGCCTTGCAGCACAGCTGCAGCAATGTAATTCGATTCTATCATATGTAAAAAGAAAGTACAACTTTCCCATACGCCCGCTCTTTGTACTTCTGAAAACCCGCCAGCGTTTCTGGAAGCACCTCATCGCGACGGTGCTCGCAGACCAGGATACCGTCTTCAGAAAGCAGCGCCAGCTCTTTGATCATGGATGCTGCCTTCTCCAAAAGGCCTTTTCCGTAAGGCGGATCCAAAAAAAAGATATCGACCGGCTCCGGCAGCCTGGAGAGCACTTTACGATAATCTCCCCGAATGACTTCTGCCTGCTCCTGCGCACCGCACTTTTCCACATTGGCACGGATAAGGCGAATGCTGGACATACTCTGATCGCCGAACCAGCACCGCGCGGCACCGCGCGAAAGCGCCTCCAAACCGAGGTTGCCTGTTCCGGCAAACAAATCGCATACGCGGGCGCCATAAATCACCGGATGAAGAATGGAAAACAGCGCCTCCTTCACCTTGTCCGCCGTAGGTCGGATCGTTTGATCTGCCGGACTCTCCAGCCGTCTTCCTTTATATTCTCCTGCTATAATGCGCATTGTTCCTTCCTTTCCTTATATCCGTTGCCGCCGCACAAGGTCCTGTCAGATGATCATCCGCACATCGGCGCCAAAGACGCGCTCCACCCGTCTTCGCAGCAGAGGATGCGCCTGCAGCCCCGGATCCTCCTGCAAAATATCTTCTGCCATTTTCCGGCAATCCGCCATGAGATCGGTGCGCCGCAGAAGGCTGATCAGCTTCTGATCCGGCAGGCCATGCTGACGCTCTCCGAAGATTTCACCGGGGCCGCGCAGTGCAAGATCCTGTTCTGCAATATAAAATCCATCGCTGCTTTCGGTCATAATTCTGGCACGGCTGCGCGCCGTCTCGCCGGCATTCTTTCCGCAGAGCAGAATGCAGTAGCTCTGCGCGGCACCACGCCCGACGCGCCCGCGCAGCTGGTGCAGCTGCGCGGCACCGAAATGTTCACTGTTTTCAATAACCATGACACTGGCATTAGCTACATGGATGCCCACCTCAATGACAACAGTAGCCACAAGAACATCACAGCGTCCTTCAGCAAAAGCCTGCATGGCTGCATCCTTTTCTTCCTGCCGCATCTCACCATGCACCAGGCCAACCCGCACAGAGGAACCGAATCGCTGCTGCAGTTCCCTGTAGAGCCCTTTCGCGCTCTTTGCCTCCATGACCTCGCTGTCTGCGACCAGCGGTGCCACGACATACGCCTGCCGGCCGGCGGCCACCTCTTCACCGACAAAGCGATAAACCTTGTCTCTGGCCTTCTCTGTGACAGCCTTGGTAAGGATCGGCTTCCTGCCAGGCGGAAGCTCATCGATCACGGAGATATCCATATCGCCATAGAGAACGACCGCCAATGTACGCGGAATAGGTGTCGCTGTCATGACCAGGATATCGGGTGTATCTCCCTTTTCGGCCAATGTTTTCCGCTGGGTGACGCCGAATCGATGCTGTTCATCGGTAACCACCAGGCCGAGTCGGTCAAAGACGACATCCGGCTGCAAAAGGGCATGGGTACCGATGATGATATCCGTTTCTCCTGCCTGCAGAGCCGCCAGCTGCCGCTGCTTCTCGGCAGCAGGCATGCTGCCGGTCAGAAGGCCTACGCGGATTCCAAAATGCGCATAGTCTGCCGCCAGATTCGCAAAATGCTGCTTTGCCAAAAGCTCGGAAGGCACCATCAGGGCACCCTGCCGGCCGCTCTTGACAGCAGCAAACAGCGCTGCCTCAGCGACGGCTGTCTTGCCGGATCCCACATCTCCCTGCACCAGACGGGACATGGCTTTCTTCTGCGCCATGTCAGAAAGGATCTCATCGATCACACGCTGCTGCGCACCCGTCAGCGGGAAACGCATGTGTCGAATGAACGGCTCTGCAGACGCTTTCATTGCCTGCCCCCTGCCGGTTTGCCTGCGCATCATCTGAACACCCAGCTGCAAGGTCAGAAGCTCATCGTAGATAAACCTTGCCTTTGCCTTCTTGAGCCGCTCTGAATCCGGCGGGAAATGAATCCACGAAAGGGCCTCCCGAAGCGGCACAAGCCCATGCTCCTGCCGCAGCGTTTCCGGCAGCGGATCTTCCATAGTGGAAATATACTGCTGTGCCTGCCGCTGTATACGGCGCATTTCCCCTTCTCCAATCCCGGCCGTTAAGGGATAGACCGGCAGAATGCCCTCCTGTGCCATATCCTCAGAAAAAGCAGGCTGTATCATCTGCATTCTGCCCTTTGTCATCTTAGGGGAACCGTAAAAATACATCCGTTCGCCGGCATGAAAACGGCTGCCCAGATAGGCCGCATTGAAATAGATAATCTCAAGGCTGCCGCTGGCGTCCTCCACACGAAGTCTGAGAATATTCTTCTTTCCCCTGCGATAGGAAAAAGGCCTGTCCACCCTGCGGATCACCACATGAATCATAGCCGCTGCCGCCGCATGCAGATCCGCAACAGCGGTTGTGCTGCGTCGATCCTGATAGTCCCTGGGGAAAAGATATAACAGATCTTCAACCGTACTGATATGCATTTTTTCCAGCCGGGCGGCCTTTTTGGGGCCGATCCCCTTAAGTGCACTGACATCCATGCTCATGACTCAGGCGCTTCCTCATGGCACCGCGTAACCTGGATGTTGCGTCTGGCCACCTGCTTGGAAAGCAGCCCGGTAACAACGACCGTGATGCGGCGCGGCTTTTGGCCGAGCGCCAGTTCAACCGCTTCCTCGATCTTGTCCAGGAAATCCTGCGTGATACCGGAGATTGAGACGCCGAAACGGATCATCACATAAACTTTGATACTAATCCGGCCTTCTTCATCGAAATCAAGAACCATATTGTCGATCTCTGCAGCATCTGTGAAGCGGTAAAGCCATGCTACACGGCGTCCCTTGCGGCTAGTCAGATGAAGCCTGCCGCGGTAGTGATCTGCAATCTTGACAATCAGCGAGCCGATGGCATATGTGTCAATCTGGATATTTCCATACTCCGTTTTCACAACGGTCGTGTCACTCATAGTCTGTATCCTTCTCTCTATCCATATCTTTCACGCATCGTCTTACGTGCGCCCACGTGTCTTGCGCACGCCGAATTACAGTCTGAAGATCTTTCCAAAAGATCTGCTGTTTCCAGGAAAGCCACTTTATTGATTTAACATATTTTGCCTTGAAACAGAACACAAAATGAAAAAAGCCTTTACGTCAAAAATCTGTGCCCGCAGGCACAGATCCTTATGACTTGCTTTACCCTTGCTGCAGAGCCTGTACAGCGCTATGTGCATGCTTGCAGTCAGATGGCGCGTGTAACTTTTCCGGAACGAATGCATCTGGTGCATACGTTTGCTCTCCTGATTCTGCCTTCGTCATTGATCCTGACAGTCTGGATATTGGCATTCCACTTTCTCTTTGAATGTCTGTTGGAATGGGAAACGCTGTTGCCGGAAACCTGTCCTTTGCCGCAAATTTCGCATTTTCTTGACATGTCCGCACCTCCTTTTCGCTTTTGATCTATTATCATAAAGTTTGTTTCCTTACAAACACATGGATTATACCATAGGCCACGGCCCTATTACAAGTCTTTTTTTCAAGGGACAGAGGGCACCGCCGCTGCTGAGAATTCTTCCGTCTGACAGACACTGTGAGAAATAGAATGACAGGATTATTAGTCACAGCACCAATAGATATGGTATGATAGATGAAAAATCGAAGAAATACGAGGTCGACCTATGTATAAAATCAAAAGATGCATGAAAAAACTGCCTTTCCTCTGCCTGGTGCTTGTTTTCGCCGCCTGCATGCTCTTCACGGGCTGTGGCAGCGTCAGCGCTGACGACTACCAGGCCATGGTAAAAAGCGATGTTTACGACAACTATGAACTGTTCAAAAATGACCTGGGCAGGCTGAAGAACGAAAAACAGATGCTTACCTATTTTCAGCGGTGGGCTGCTAAACATAAAATCTACAATGATCGTTGGGATGATAACGGTCTGATCCTGCAGGAAAGTGCCGCTAAAGACAGCAAGAATAAAAAAAGCACCCTGCTTGAGTGCACGGTGAATGCTTCCGATATTGCTTCCACAGCCAAAGAAGCTGCCATGGCGCTGACAGCTATGCTGAATGCCTCCACCCACGGCGAAATATCTATCCTGTTCACCAAAGCAGGTGCCGCCGCCACGGTGCCTGACAAATATCTCGAGGTGGACAATTTAATCTCGCTGACCGAGCGCAATACTCCCCGGCTCTTTACCGGCAGTGCAGCACAGGCCTCCACTACGATCCATAAGAATCTCAGCACAACAGCCCCTGATACGGGAACAGCGTTTAAAATTTCCATCTCCGGCTGTACCGGCGGCGACTCCGCTGTGCGAGAATACGCGCACCCCAATCCCATCCGTGAAATCGGTGCAGTTCTCAATAACTGCCGTGAAGACGGCCTTGTCATGCGTATCGCCTCCTTCCAAGGCGGTCAGAGCGATGCAGAATTTGTCCAGAGCGCTTCGGCTGTGGTCTGGGTCGCCAACAGCGAGGCAACGAAATTTGAAAATAAATTCGAAAATGCGATCAGCAAATATAAAGACAAATACATGAAGCATGAGTCAGACCTGACCTTCACGATTGAGGCCACCAGCATGCCCAGCACTGTCTTCACAAGCGAAGATACCTACAGTATTCTCAGCCTTCTTTACACACTCCACGACGGACGCTACGATCCAGACGCCGATACCGATGAAGAGGATGACAAGAAGGACGAGGAACTAACGGCATTTGCCAACATTGGCACCATCAGCACCAAAGGGGATGATCTTACAATCGGCATCTGTCTGCGTGCCATTGATCAGGACACCTTCACCAAGATGTTGAAGACCTATAAAGATACGGCTGAGCTCTCCGATGCCAAGTGGAAAGTAAATGAAAGCATCCCGCTTTGGAACGGCAGCGATAACAATGCATTGGTACGTGATATTACCAACATGGCCGATAAAAACGATATTAAACTGACGGCAGACACCACCTTCAAGACTACCAATGCAGCTGTCTATGCTGACAAAAACAGCAAGATGCAGGTCATTGCGCTGGGTGTAGACATGCAGGATGCCACCGAACTCACCTCAACACTCCTTATGTATCTCGATGGACAGGCCAATACATAGTCTGTGCCATCCTGCAGATACCTATGGTATTCTGCGGTCTTTATAAGCATCTCCTGCCGAATGACTTTCGTAAATGATTTTGCAGGCAGCCGCTGTCTCTTTCTGACCGGCTGCCTCTTCCTGCCCTATTTAAATTGAGAAACAATGATACGCGGAACGCGCAGCCTGCTGCTTTCTCCATAAGTGAAATCCCAGGCTATTAATCAGGCTGTTCTTTGCCGGATGATGATTCCGGGCTGTGCTCATTTTCCTTATTCCTGCCGTTGAAGATCTGCCTCTCTTCGAAAACAGTCTCCCATCATCCATACCTTCTGCGAAGCGAACCTGCTTAGTCAAGACATAAAAAGCCCCCGGGCAAGCCCGCCTTACGGTGTCTTGTCCGAGGGCAGCACAGCACTTTCGTGCAGCAGTCCTCTAATGATTTAAGAAGCCTTCTTTTTCTTTCCCTTCTGGCGATCGATGATAATCGAATCCTTCGGGCAGGCCTTCACGCACAGGCCGCAGGACTTGCACTTATCCTGATCAATGTAGGCAAGGCCATTCTCCACGTGAATCGCGTCAAATTTGCAAGCCTTCTCGCATTTCTTGCAACCGATACAGGAAACTTTGCAGGCCTGCATGGCCTTCTTACCTATGTCGTGGTTACTGCACTTGACCATAACCTTAACGGATTCAGGCATGATATCGATGATTTTCTGCGGGCAGACATTCGCACAGATGCCGCAGCCAACACATCTCGAATGATCAAAACCGGGAATTCCGTTGAACATCTGAATCGCATCATAGGGGCAGGCAGCCTCACAGTCACCAAGTCCCAGGCAGCCTTCCTTGCAGGACCACTCGCCGCCATAGAACTGCTTAGCAGCCTCACAGCTCTTGTAGCCGGAATACTCAACAGTCTTCGTCTTGCGCGAACAGTCGCCGGAACATTTCAAATAAGCTTTCTGAGGCACCACACTGCCGGCAGCGACACCGAGAATCTCGGCAATCGAGTTCGCCGCAGCCGCACCGCCAGGGATGCAGGCTGTCGTCGGTACATTCTCCGGATCGCCTGCCACCGCCGCCGCATAATCATCGCACCCGGCAAAGCCGCAGGCACCACAGTTGGCACCAGGCAGTACCGCACGTACTTCAATCTGTTTTTCGTCTACGGGAACCGCCATCACCTTACTGGCGACAGCAAGGATCACAGCAAATACGCATCCCAGAACACCAAGTAATATAATTGGAATTGCCATTGTGTACTCCTTTCTTTAACCAAAGATCCCGTCGACCATGCCGGAGAATCCCATGAAGGACATCGCCAGAATGCTGGCAGCGATAAGAATCGCCGGCGTACCCTGGAAAGCCTTGGGGATACTCTCATTATCATCGATCTTGCTTCTAATACCTGCGAACAGAACCATAGCCAGCATGTAGCCGAGGCCAGCACCCAGGGATTCCACGATGGACTGAGCAAAGTTATATCCATTGTCGATATTGGTGATTGCAACACCCAGAACCGCACAGTTGGTAGTAATCAGCGGAAGGAAAATACCCAGCGACTTGTGCAGTGCCGGCATATATTTCTTCATGGTGATCTCTACGAGCTGCACCAGTGCGGCAATAACCAGAATGAACACGACCGTCTGCATGTAGCCGATCCCGTTAGGATCCAGCAGGAAGGTCTGAATCGGCCAAGTTACAACGGTGGCAAGAACCATGACGAAGATAACTGCATAGCTCATGCCGACAGCAGAGTCCAGCTTCTTGGTAACACCAAGGAAAGAACAGATTCCGAGGAACTGGGACAGAAGATAGTTGTTGATCAGAATCATACTGAACAGAATCATCAGCATTATTTTCATTTGTCTTCACTCTCCTTTCCCTCTTCCTTATCCTGTGCGGCTGGTGCCGATGCCTCTGCCTTAGGAGCTTCTGCCTTGGGGGCTTCCACTTTAGGCTCTTCCTCAGCCGGCTGGATCATCAGGCAGCCCTCACAGCCGAATTCGGTTGCACGGGGTACATCTTTTCCTTTAAGCGCCTGGTTGACAACGGCATTGAGAATGCCGAATACGAAGAATCCGCCAGCAGGCAGCATGAAGACGACCATAGGATGCGCCGTCATGGCTCCCAGGCTGAATCCCAGAATCGTGCCGGCTCCAAACAGTTCCCTGACGGCTCCCATCAGGAAGCAGGCAATGGTAAAGCCGATGCCCATGCCAAGACCATCGAGGAAGGAATCTCCTACCGTGTTTTTGTTGGCAAAGCCCTCTGCTCGGCCCATGATGATGCAGTTAACAACGATCAGCGGAATGTACAGCCCCAGCGCCTTGTTCAAATCCGGCAGGAACGCCTGCAGCAGCATCTGCACGATAGTTACCAGTGTCGCAATGACGACAATGTAGCAGGGAATTCTGACATTGTCAGGAATCACCTTCCGCAGCAGAGAAATAATAACGTTGGAGAGAATCAATACAACAGTGGTACATCCTCCCATTCCGAGACCATTGATGGCCGATGTCGTGACTGCCAGGAACGGACAACATCCCAGCAGAAGCATCAGCACTGGGTTTTCCCGGAAAAACCCTCTCGTGAGTATTCCCAGTTTGTTCATGCTTATTTACCCCCTTTGCTCATGGCATCCTGAACGGCGTGATAAACACCGTTGGAGGAGATGGTTGCGCCGGTGATGGCGTCCAGTTTGGCATTATCCTTGATATTGTTTTCCTTCAAGTTATTCAGATCAGCTGCCGAAAGGCCCTTGTACTGCTTAAGGTAGCCAGGCTCTGCAGCCTTGCTGCCAAGTCCCGGCGTATCGGAAGAGTCCGTTACGGTGACACCGGTGATCTTGCCGGCATTGTCGATGCCTACCATCACAGTCAAATCGCCACCGAAGCTTTTGGCTGTACCCTGCTCGGCTCTGCCCTGCTTGTTTCCAAGAACTGATTTTTCAGCTGCCTTGATGGTCTGCTTATTTACAGCCGCAATGGCGTCCACTGTCTTGGCATTGGTCAGTGCCAGTCCAGCGCTTGTTATAAGGCAAATGACCGTCAATACAATGATCGGTTTTAGCATACCCTTCATTTCAGACCACCTCCGCAGAATTTCTTGTTGCACCATTTATCAATGAACGGTGTCAGAATGTTCATCAGGATGATGGAGAAAGAGACACCTTCCGGATAGGATCCAAAGAGTCTGATTCCCATGGTAATGATACCGCATCCTATGCCGAATATGATCTTGCCTCTCCAGTCATTCGGTGTCGTTGCATAGTCGGTAGCCATAAAGATGGAACCAAGCATTACGCCGCCGGAAAGAATATGGAACAGCGGATCGGATCCTGCGATCAGAGCCAGGACAAAGACCGTCGCAATAAATGCAATCGGTGTTGTCGGTGAGATCACTTTTCTGCAGACCAGATAGACACCGCCGATGAGCAGCGCCAGCGCACTGACCTCGCCGAGTGAACCGCCGCAGTTGCCCAGGAAAAGATTCAAATGAGAAACGGCATCGGTCACACCGCCCTCGTTGAACTGGCCCAGAGCCGTGGCCGCAGTCACGCCGTCCAGCTTGCCGCCGAGGCCTCTTGGCACAGGCCAGCTGGTCATTTCTGTTGCAAACGATACGAACAGAACAATACGTCCGGTCAATGCCGGGTTGACAAAGTTCTTGCCAATACCGCCGAAAATATTCTTGGCGATGAAGATGGCAACAAAGCTGCCGATGATCGCCATCCAGAACGGGAAGTTGGCCGGCAGGTTATAGGCCAGCAGGACACCGGTCACCACGGCGGAAAGATCGCCGGTGGTATTTTCTCTCTTGGTGATCACGCAGAACAGCCACTCAAAGAATACACAGGCTACCGCACAGACCACGACCAGCGCCAGCGCCCGGAATCCGAACTCGTAAATTGCCACAATCAGCGCAGGAACCAGTGCAATGAGAACATCGAGCATGATTCTCCTGGTGCTGGGCGAGTTGATGATATGCGGCGCATAAGCTACATTTGGTTTAATCATTTTTTACTTGCCCCCTTTATTGCACCCTTGCCGAGGTGGTTCACGAAACTGAGCGGTCTCCTGGCCGGACAGACATAAGAACAGCTCCCGCATTCCATACACTGCATTAGCTTGTTTTCCTTCAGGGTCTCAATGTCCCCCTTCTCATAAGCATCTGAATAGAGCTTGGGCAGCAGATGGAATGGACATGCCTCATGGCACTTGCCACAGTTGATACATGCTGTCTGCTTAGCCGTCTCCGCCTCAGGGCCACTGAAGCACAGGATGGCACCGTTGGCACGAATCACCGAAGCTTCCACAGAATCTACTGTTTTTCCCATCATGGGTCCGCCGGCAATGATTCTCTTAGGCTCCGCTTTGAAGCCGCCGGTTGCCTCGACGATATCCTTCACCTGCGCACCGATAGGCACCGTGATGTTGGTCGGGTTCTTGATGGCCGTACCGTCCACGGTGATTGTCTTTTCCACAAGCGGCATACCCGTTCTGAGGTATCTTGCGATAGATGCAATCGAGGTGATGTTGGAAACGATGACACCTACATCCGCCGGGAGTACACCCGCATCGATAAGGATGCCCTTTGTTTCATAGATAAGAACACGCTCTGCACCCTGGGGATACCGGGACTTGAGCGTCTGCACGCGCACCTTGGAAGAGAGTCCGCGCTCGCTGATTTTCTGCGAAAGCACACTGATGCCCTTGGGCTTGTTGCTTTCGATACCGATGATAGCCTCATCCAGATTCAGATACTTCATCGTGGCTTCAATACCATCGAGGATGTCATCCGGATGGTCCACCATCTGACGATAGTCACTGGTGATGAACGGCTCACATTCGGCACCATTGATGATAAGAGTCTTTACTTCGTCCAGATTCTTTGGATCGAACTTGACGAAGGTCGGGAAGGAGGCACCTCCGCAGCCCACAACGCCGCTGGCCTTGACGGCTTGAATGAAATCATCTTTCGTCTCCACCGTCGGGGGCTTTATTCCCTCCACAACTTCGTGCTTGTGATCCGACTGGATCACAACTGAAGTCTCGCTGCCGCCGAACATGTTCGTGCTCTGCCGGATTTCGGTAACGTCTCCGGAGATACTTGCATAGATCGGGACACACAGGAACGCATCACTGTCGCCGATGAGCTGACCGACCTTGACGTGATCGCCTTTTTTCACAGTCGGCTTGCAAGGGGCGCCAATATGCTGAGACATGGGCAGAATTACCTGTTCGGGATCCTCCATTTTAATGGGGGCGATATCCATGGTATTCTTATTATGTCTCACCTTGATGCTTCCAAGAGCATGTTTGAATTGATTCATAATAGCAAAATCCTCCCTAGAGTTATTGCGAATAGTTTGAGCTTTCCA
>OMZN01000052.1 GCA_900315555.1 uncultured Eubacteriales bacterium | reverse complement strand
CGCCATTTCCATGGCTGCTTCCCGTTCCAGCTTCTTGCTGGGATCCGGTCTGAACAGCAGATACAGGATGATGGCCAGAACGATGATGGCCGCCACGGTGCCAGCACCAAAGCTGAGCACGCCGGTAGCCAGTCCGCCAAACTGGTATACCATCAGCGCAAAGGCATAGGAGAAGATGTTCTGGAAGGCGATGGCAAACCAGAAGAACTTTCTCGATCCCATTTCCTTCGCCATCGTGGAAATCGCTGCCAGGCAGGGCGAATTGAAGATGTTGAAGGAAAGGAAGGAAACCGCTGCGATGGTGGTCGGGAAGAAGACGGTAAACGCATCATGCATGGAGTAGGAGATCTCTTCGATGCTGCCTACACCCGCCAGTACACCCATCGTGGAGATGATGCCTTCCTTGGCAGTGAAGCCCGACAGCGTCGAGGCCACAGCCTGCCAGGAATTGAATCCCAGCGGTGCGAAGATGAAGGCAATGGCACCGCCGATGGCAGCCATCAGCGAATGATCCGGATCGACCAGACCGAAGGTTCCGTTCTGCACGCCGAAGCTGGAGAGCAGCCACATGACAACGCAGCAGAGGAACAGGACGGTTCCTGCCTTCTTCAGGAAGGCCCATACACGCTCCCAGACGTGAAGCAGTACACCAACGACGGAAGGTACATGATACTGCGGCAGCTCCATGACGAAGGGAGCCGGCTTGCCGGCAAACAGCCTCGTCTTTTTCAGGATGATGCAGCAGACAACCACCAGGACGCAGCCTGCAAAGTAGCAGGCCGGTGCAGCCCACCATGCACCGCCCATGACAAAGCCTGCGATGGAGGCAATGACAGGCAGCTTGGCGCCGCACGGAATCAGCGTCGTTGTCATCATCGTCATACGACGATCCTTTTCGTTTTCAATCGTTCTCGTTGCCATGATACCCGGCACGCCGCAGCCGGAGGAGATCAGGAAAGGAATGAAGCTCTTGCCTGAAACACCGAACTGACGGAAGATACGGTCCATGACGAAGGCAACTCTGGCCATATAGCCGCAGTCTTCCAGAATGGAAAGGAAGAGGAAGACCAGGGCCATCTGCGGGGCAAAGCCGATAGGCGCCGCCAAACCGCCGATGATACCATCAACGACCAGTGATACAATCCAGTCGCTCACGCCGGCATGCGTCAGCCCGTTCTGCACGGCAGGCTGAATCCAGGCGCCGAAGAGCGTGTCATTCGTCCAGTCGGTAACGAGCGTTCCCAGTGTGGTAACGGAAATGTAGTAGACCAGGAACATGACGCCGGCAAAGATGGGCAGCGCTGCCACACGGTTGGTGACCACACGGTCGATTTTGTCGGAAACGGAAAGCGCGCCCCTGCCTGCTTTCTTCACCAGCGTGCCGGTAATGATGCGGCCGATGTATTCATAGCGCTGGGCGGTGATGATGCTCTCCGCATCGTCGTCCATCTCCTCCTCGACAGCCGCCACCAGCTTGTCTGCCTGATCCAGCGTACCTTGATCAAGATGCAGGTCTTCATTGATCTTTTCATCTCTCTCAAAGAGTTTCACAGCATACCAATGTCTGTTCTCTTCAGAAACCTTGCTGGCAATAAGGTTTTCAATCTCATTGATGGCGCTCTGTACACTGCCCTCAAAGACTTCCGGCTTGCCGACCGCCGGCTTGTTCTTGGCAGCTGTAATGGCCTTGGACACCAGCTCCTTGCCGCCCTCGTGCTTCAGCGCACTGATGGGAACGACTTCACAGCCCAGATCCTTGGATAGTTTCTTGTAGTCGATGCGGTCACCCTTTTTTCTGACCAGATCAACCATGTTAACAGCAATCACCGTCGGGATGTTCAGTTCCAGGATCTGTGTCGTCAGATACAGGTTCCTCTCCAGGTTGGTTCCGTCGATGATGTTGATGATGGCATCCGGTCTTTCATTGACCAGATACTTTCTGGATACGACTTCCTCCAGCGTGTACGGAGAAAGCGAATAGATGCCGGGCAGGTCCTGGATGATCACATCCTTATGATCGGCAAGACGGCCGTCTTTCTTTTCAACGGTAACGCCGGGCCAGTTTCCCACGTACTGGTTGCTCCCGGTCAGGTCATTGAACAAGGTCGTCTTACCGCAGTTGGGGTTGCCCGCCAAGGCGATTCTGATGTCCATGTGGTGTATCTCCTTTCCCTCTGCCTACTGCACTTCAATCTCTTCTGCTTCGGACTTTCTAACCGACAGCTCGTAGCCGCGCACATTCAGCTCCATCGGATCTCCCAGCGGTGCCACCTTGCGGACATAGATCTCTACGCCCTTGGTGATCCCCATATCCATGATCCTTCTCTTGATGGCGCCGTCTCCGTGGAGCTTCTTCACCGTCACGGTTTCTCCAACCGGCACATCTTTGAGTGTTTTCATAGTGCAATTCTCCTCTTCTCTATTTTTTCTGTCCTTATTAGGCGCCAGGATTGGTCGCCAAGCAGCGGTTATACTATGCTAACCAGCATTCAGTTTAGTATCACTAACTTCCATTGTCAATAGATTTCGCGGAAAAGTTAGTATGAAATAACCTTATGCTGCCGCGTGCATCAAAAAAGGAGGCGCTGATCACGTCCATCAGTACCTCCTTTTTCTTTCTTTACTATACAGGATACGGGCCGATCAATTCCCGGCATACGGGCAGATCTTTTTCCAGCCGCGCCTGCAGGCCGCTCTGCTTGAGGCAGCCCGCACGCTATGGAGGAAGCATGCCCGCTTAGGCCTCGCTGACCGCCAGCACCTTGTAGTCCTTGGCTTCCACCGCTTCCTTCAGGGCGTCATTGCTCACGTCCTTCGACAGGCTGACGACCGCCTGATTCTTTGCCTGATCGACATCGGCCTGCTCAACGCCATCGACAGCCTCCAGCGCCTTTTTGACAGTGGCTTCACAGTGGGCACACATCATGCCTTCAATCTTCATGTTCTTCTGCATTTCTGATTCCTCCTTTACTGCAGACTGCATTAGCTTACGCTTTTTCCTTCTATCTCTTGACGGGTCGTAGAGCCGCACCAGATTCAGCCGCAGCGCATTGCTGACTACGCAGAAGCTGGACAGTGCCATCGCCGCAGCACCCACCATCGGATTCATGCTCCATCCCAGCAGGTGGACATAAGCACCAGCCGCCAGCGGAATCAGAATCACGTTATAAAAGAAAGCCCAGAACAAGTTCTCGTGAATGTTGCGCAGCGTCGTCCGTGACAGCCGCACCGCCGCAGCTACATCGAGCAGACGGCTCTTCATCAGCACCACATCCGCCGCGTCAATGGCTACATCGGTGCCGGCCCCGATGGCGATACCGACATCTGCCCGGGTCAAGGCAGGCGCATCGTTGATGCCGTCACCGACCATGGCCACGGTGCCGCGCTCCTTCAGCCGGCGAATCTCCCGCTCCTTGCCGTCCGGCAGCACACCGGCCACAACCGTATCCACGCCGGCCTGACGGCCGATCGCCTCAGCCGTTCTCTGGTTATCCCCTGTGAGCATAACCACCTCAAGACCCATGGCGCGCAGCTGCCTGATGGCCTCGGGGCTGTCTTCCTTGATGACATCAGCCACCGCCAGCATCCCGAGGAAGCGGTCCTCTGATGCAAAGTACAGACAAGTCTTTCCTTCCTCCGCCAGCGAAGCCGCTGATGCGGCCGCCGCCTGCGGGATCGGGGCCTTTTCCTTCACCAGTTCCAGGTTGCCGCCGAAGAGACTGTGATCGTCCATGCGGGCCGTCAGGCCGCGTCCCGGGATCACCTGAAAATCGGCGACCTCCGGCGCATCAAGCTGCCTTGTCTCTGCCAGCGCCCGCACCGCCTTGGCCAGCGGATGCTCGCTCCGTCCTTCCAGGGCGGCCGCCATGGATACCAGTTCCTCTTCCGTCACGCCCTCTGCAGGCAGAATATCGGTTACCTCCGGTTCCCCGCGGGTGATCGTTCCGGTCTTGTCGAGTGCCACGATGTCCACCCGGCCAGTCGTCTCCTGCGATACCGCTGTCTTAAAGAGAATGCCGTTCTTGGCGCCTACGCCGCTGCCTACCATGATGGCCACTGGCGTAGCCAGCCCCAGCGCACAGGGGCAGCTGACCACCAGCACGGCAATGCCTCTTGCCAGAGCGTAGCCCACTTCCTGTCCTGCCAGAAGCCAGACAACGAGGGTGACGGCGGCTGCCGCCACGACGGCCGGAACGAAGATGCCCGACACGGTATCAGCAATCTTGGCAATCGGCGCTTTTGTGGCTGCCGCATCGCTGACCATCTTGATGATCTGCGCAAGCGCCGTATCCTGCCCCACCTCGGTGGCACGGCAGCGCAGGAAGCCCGACTGGTTGACCGTGGCCGCCGACACCTGATCACCGGCCGCCTTGTCCACCGGAATGCTCTCCCCGGTCAATGCCGCCTCGTTCACAGCGCCGGTACCTTCCAGCACCACGCCGTCCACCGGGATGTTTCCGCCCGGCCGCACGAGAAAGACATCACCGGCATGCACCTGGGCAATATCCACCTCGACCTCTTCACCATCGCGTTCTACCACGGCCGTCTTAGGCGCCATCTTCATCAGCCCCTTCAACGCATCTGTGGTCCGGCCCTTGGACATGGCTTCCAGCATCTTGCCCACCGTGATCAAGGTGAGGATCATCGCCGCCGATTCAAAATAGAATTCATGCATATAGTGCATGACGGCCGCTGTATCACCGGCCACCTGAGCGCCGGTCATGGCAAAGAGCGCATAGGTGCTCCAGCCAAAGGACGCCGCCGCACCCAGCGCCACCAGCGTGTCCATGTTGGGCGCCCCGTGAAACAGACTGGTGAAACCATTGATAAAGAATTTCTGGTTGATGACCATGACGATGATGGCCAGCAGCATCTGCAGCAGCCCCATGGCTACGTGGTTGCCTGCAAAGAAGGCCGGTACGGGCCAGCCCCACATCATGTGCCCCATGGAAAAGTACATCAGCAGAAGAAGGAAGCCGATGGAAGCGATCAAGCGGCGGCGCAGCACCGGCGTTTCCTTGTCATTCAAGGCCTCCTCCTCGGCCGCGAAAACATCGCCGCCGGCATCCGCTGCGCCGCCTTTCGGCGAAGCCCCGTACCCGGCTTTCTCCACCGCAGCAATAATGGCACCGGCATCCGCCGTTCCCTCGACGCCCATGGAATTGGTCAGCAGGCTGACCGAACAGTTCTCCACGCCATCCACAGCACGTACGGCTTTCTCCACACGTGCGCTGCAGGCAGCGCAGCTCATCCCTGTCACGTTGTATTGCTCCATGGTGATTACCCCCCTTTCCAAAGCACGTCCCCCTTCCGAACGTGTTTACGTATTGTTATTTCATCATTTTCCGCAGGACTTTGACCAGTTCATCCACTTTTTCTTCGCTGCCCTCACGGATATCCTCGGTCACGCAGGTCTTGATGTGGTTGGTCAGAAGTTCCCGGCTGAAGCTGTTCAGCGCAGCATTGGCCGCTGCCACCTGTCCCAGAATATCAACGCAGTAAGCATCATTTTCCAGCATCCTGCGGATTCCGCGGATCTGTCCTTCCACCCGGTTGAGACGGTGAATCAGTGCCTTGTATTCCTCTTCCGTACGTTTTTTGATCCTGCCGCTGCAGCAGCAGAGCGCTTCCTGTTCCTTCGCCATGCTATTCTCCCTGCTTCTCACTATATACCCCTACCGGGTATTTCCTTCCCTGTCATACTATACCCATCGGGGGTATGCGTCAAGCATGCCGCTCCGATTTTCTTTCTTGATTTTATCTCTTGATTTTTTGAAAGCTTTTTATGAACGCTGCTTCAGCCAAAGAAAACGCCCGGGCAGCCGCCTCGCAGCTTCCGGGCGCAAGCACCTTCTTTTGATCGCTTTTCTTTTATGGTTTTCCGGGCAGCGGATCCTCCCGCCTCAGAGGATAATTCCTCAGAGAATGGTTCCGCCGCCGACCACGATATCGCCATCGTACATGACCGCGGCCTGCCCGGCGGTAATCGCCCGCTGCGGTGCCTCGAACTCCACATGCACCCGATCGGCCGCTGTCGGAATCACCCGCGCCGGGTAGGCTTTCTGACTGTAGCGGATCTTCACCATAAGCCGCAGGGGCTGCCTGGGTACCTCGCAGGCAATCCAGTTGAAATCAGCCACATCAAGAGAGCGGGAGAAAAGATCCTTATCCAGTCCCAGCACCACCTGGTTCTTTGCCAGATCCTTCTTCATCACATACATAGGCTGCGGCAGCGCCAACCCCAGACCCTTGCGCTGGCCGATCGTATAGCGGATGATGCCTTTGTGCTGACCCAGGACATGGCCCTGCTGGTCCACGAAATCACCGGGCGGGTAATCGCGTCCCGTGGTCCGACGAATGAAACCGGCATAATCGCCGTCCGGGGCAAAGCAGATATCCTGGCTGTCCCGCTTCTCTGCGTTCACCAGCCCGAAGCGTTCGGCGATGGCACGCGTCTCACTCTTCTCCATCCCGCCCAGCGGGAAAAGGGTATGCGCCAGCTGCTCCTGCGTCAGATTGTAAAGCACATAGCTCTGGTCTTTCTTCGGATCGAGCGCCCGCTTCAGCAGATAACGGCCTGCCGCCCGATCGTAAGCGACCCTGGCGTAATGGCCCGTGGCCACATAGTCCTGCTGCATTTCACGCCCCCGCTGAAACAGTTTCAGAAACTTGATATAGCGGTTGCAGTCGATGCAGGGGTTGGGGGTGCGTCCGTCCTCATAGTCCTCGATAAAGCGGTCGATAACTTCCCGGCGGAAATCCCCGCTAAAATCGAACACATAGTAGGGAATCCCCAGACGAAAGGAGACGCTGCGCGCATCCTCCACATCAGAAAGACTGCAGCATGATTTTTCGCAGGACATGCCCACATCCTCATTGTCAAACAGCTTCAATGTGACCCCGGTGGTCTCATATCCCTGTTCCTTCAGCAGACAAGCCGCCACACTGCTGTCCACGCCGCCGCTCATGGCAACCAGAACCTTTTTCATCAATCTCTATCCTCCCGCTGCGCCTGCAGACGCAGCTTCTGTTATTTTCCTTCCTGCTGCAGCGCCCTGATCGAAGCCGCGATCTCCGCCAGGGTACGCACCGTCTCCTCGATCTCATCCTCGGTGTTCCTGTAGGACAAGGTCAGCCGCAGGCTGCAGCGTGCTTCTTCTTCCGATTGTCCCATCGCCAGCAGCGTCCTGGACGGTCTAACGGCACCGGCCTCGCAGGCCGATCCGGCCGAGGCGCAGATCCCCGCACGGTCCAGCCGGAACAGAGCGGATTCTGCTGGCACGCCGGGCATGGTGACATGGCAGCAGCCCGGCAGACGATCCTGCAGACTGCCGTTGATCCTGCACCCCGGCACCGCCGCACGAAGGCCATCGATCAGGCGGTCCCGCAGCGCTTTCTCCCGCGCCATGTGCGCATCCATCTGTGCCGCCGCTTCCGCAAGCGCCGCGCCCATGCCGACGATCCCCGGCACATTGTGCGTCCCGCCGCGCATGCTGCGCTCCTGCGCGCCACCGATCAGCAGCGGATGCACGGGCACGCCTTTCCTGATATATAGGAAGCCCGCCCCTTTGGGGCCGCCGAACTTGTGCGCACTGGCCGAAAGCATGTCGATACCCAGCGAAGCCGCCGTGCAGGGAATGTGTCCCACTGCCTGCACCGCATCGGTGTGCAGGAGCAGCCGCTGCGCTGTGCCTGCCTGGCGCCGCTTCTCGTTTTCCCGGGCCGCCACGGCCGCGATCGCGGAGATCGGCTGGATGGTCCCCACCTCGTTGTTCGCCGTCATCACCGAAAGCAGAATGGTGTCGGGCCGGATGGCAGCCGCCGCTGCTTCCGGGCTGACCTGTCCCTCCTGATCGACCGGCAGCAGCTCGACAGTGAAGCCGCGCGCCTTCATCGCCATGCACTTGTTGTAGACCGCCGGGTGCTCGACGGCCGAAAGCAGGATATGCCCGCCGCCGGCCTCCGCTGCCGCGATTTCCACCGCCCAGTTGTCGGACTCTGTCCCACCAGAGGTAAAATAGACCTCCTCCGGCTTTGTGCCGAGGACGGCCGCGATTTTCCCCCGGGCTTCCTCCACCGCCTGCCTGCTCTGTGCACCCAGACGATAGACGGCCATGGCATTGCCATACAGATCCTCCAGGTAAGGCTTCATGGCACTGCGCGCCTGCTCGCTCAAAGGTGTTGTTGCGCCGTTGTCCAAATAAATCATACCTTGATTATAGGATTGCCACGCGGCCGCTGTCAACGACACACCGCTCCCCGTCTCTTCATTTCTTGTGCTTTCTTTTCTCATTGGCTATAATCGAAACAAGATCGAACCACTCGAAACAAGATCGAACCCCCGAATGCAACGCATCCTGCAATGCGCTGCGATGCATTATTTACAATACATTCTGCTTTATACTTGCTACTTGGAAAGGAATTTTCATGACCATACTCAAGATCCATACCGACGGCGCCTGCTCCGGCAACCAGCACAAGACCAATATCGGCGGCTGGGGTGCTGTGCTGGAATTTGCCGGACGCGAAAAAGAGCTGTGGGGCGGTGAAGAAAACACCACCAACAACCGCATGGAGATGCTGGCACTGCTCTCTGCCTTCCGGGCGCTAAAGCGCGACAGTCTCACCATCCAGGTCTTTTCCGACAGCGCCTACCTGATGGACTGCTTCCGCAAGGGATGGTACAAAAAGTGGCAGAAAAACGGCTGGCTGACCTCCCAGAAAAAACCGGTGGGCAACAAGGATCTGTGGGAGGCGCTGCTTCCCTTCCTGAAAACCAACGACATCTGCTTCTACCGTGTCAAGGGGCACGTCGATCTGGACAAGGCTTCCACCGATGCGGAGGCACTGTTCCGTCAATTCCGCGGCTGGAACGGCAATGCGTTCACCTATGAGGAGTTCCTGCATGCCATCGAGATGAACAACCGCGTCGATGCCTTGGCCAACCGCGGCATGGATGAGATCCGTGCCGCGCATTAGCCGGTCTTCCTCGGAAAACCGCCTCCGGGCCGAAAAATTGCATGGCCTCCGCCCTTAGGTTATAATAATAGAAAGTTGTAAAAAGGGCATCGTGTCCCTTATGTGATCGGAAAAGAGGATTCATGATTTTTGATAGAACGAAACTCCACGCGCACGTGGAGGGCAAACGCACCGGCAAGATTCCCCTCGGATGGAAGATCATCCTGATCGCGGTGGTGATCATTGCGGTACTGATCGCTCTCACCACCTTCATCACAGACTTCCTGTGGTTCAAGGAACTGGGCTATCTTTCCGTCTTCCTGACCAAGCTGTTCACCTGCCTGAAGATCGGTATCCCGCTCTTCCTTGTGGTCAGCCTGCTGACGTTCCTCTATCTGAAGACCATGCGGAAGAAGTACAGCCGCCACATCGGGCAGGAGGAGGAATCTTCCAGGCTGATCCTGTGGTCTGCGCGTGGCCTTGCTCTGCTGGAGGGTCTCATCGTCACGTACTACAGTGTTTCCCGGCTCTGGCTGTCAGGCCTGAAGTTCTTCAACCAGACCAGCTTCCACTTCAAGGACCCCCTGTTCGGGCATGACATCTCTTTCTATGTATTCAGCGTGGACTTTCTCAAGACGATCACCCTGGCGGTTCTGATCGGTGTCATCATACTTCTTTTGATCACGATGCTGTATTTCTTCCTGCTGAACCGCAACAACGAAATCCCCTATGATCCGGATGCAGAAGATTCCGCCATCCGCGGCAACCGCTTCTCGCAGCAGGAAAAGGAGCCCGCAGACGATGCCGTCTATAACGCGGAAGAGGACGATCCCTTCACACGCTCCTTCCACGATGTCGAGCGCAGATCCTTCTCCCGTCAGGGTGTCACCGGCGGCAATCCCAACACCCAGCGCTATTTCAGCATCGCCGCCGGCAGGACAGCCGTCCTCGGCGCTGTTGTTTTCCTCTCCGCCGCGTTCTACTTTTTCCTGCGCCAGTACACCATCCTCTACCGGCATACCGGGGCCGTCTATGGCGCAGGGTGGACCGATGTGCACATCCGGCTTTGGATCTACCGCATCGTCGCTGTCCTGGCCGTTGCCGGCGCAGGCATTGTGATTTATGCGGTCCGCAAAAGAAAGCTCAAGCCCATCATCTATGCACCGACCGCCATGCTGGTCGTGGGGATCGGCGGCTTCATTCTGGCTATGATCGTGCAGAATCTGGTGGTCTCCCCCGACGAGCTCAGCAAGGAATCCAAATACCTCAAATACAATATTAACTACACCCAGACTGCTTACAAGCTCAACGATGTGAAAACCACCTCCTTCCCGGCCGAACAGAATCTGGATGCCAGCGATATCCAGAACAACGAGGACACCATTGCCAACATCCGGATCAACGACTATGAGCCGACGATGACCTTCTACAACCAGACCCAGGCCATCAGGCAGTACTACGACTTTGCGCACATTAACGTGGACCGCTACAACGTCAACGGCAAATACACACAAACTTACTTATCCTCCCGGGAAATCAACGAAAACGCCATTTCCGACACCTGGATGAACCGGCACCTCAAGTACACCCACGGCTACGGCATCACCATGTCGCAGGTGGACCGGATCACCGACAGCGGCCAGCCGCAGATGCTGGTGGGCAGCATCCCGCCGGAAAGCAGGGCCCGCGAAATCTCGATCACTCAGCCGGAAATCTACTACGGCGAAATGACCAACGACTATGTGCTCACCGGTGCCAAGGATGATGAGTTCGACTACCCGGACGGCGACGACAACAAATACACCCGCTACGAAGGTGCGGGCGGGATTAAGCTGACGCCCTTTAACCGGGTGATGTTTTCACTGCGCGAGCACAGCCTGAAGCTGCTGTTCTCCTCCAACCTGAGCAGCCGCGCCAGGATCATGGTCTACCGCAACGTGGAAGAACGGGTCAAGAAGATCATGCCTTACCTTTCCTATGAGGAAGATCCCTACATGGTCACCGTCAACGGCAAGCTGTACTGGATCATCGACGCGTATACCACCAGCAACCGCTACCCCTACTCGGAGCCGTACAACAACGAGGCGACCACCGTCAAGGGCACCAACTACGTCCGCAACTCCGTCAAGGTCGTCGTGGATGCCTACAACGGCACCACCAGCTACTACGTGGTGGATAAGGATGATCCGCTGGCCACCACGCTGCAGAACATTTTCCCCAAGCTGTTTAAGGATATCGATGCAATGCCGGAGGCTCTGCGGCAGCATATCCGCTACCCGGACACCATGTTTGAGGTGCAGGCCAAGGTTTACCAGCGCTACCATATGAGCAACGTCAAGGTCTTCTATCAGAATGAGGACAAGTGGTCCATCGCCGACGAGATCTACGGCACGAAGAAACGTCAGATGACCTCCAACTACTACATCCTCAATCTGCCCGGCGAAAAGAAGGCAGAGTTCGTCAACTCCATTCCCTTCACTCCCAGTGACAAGCAGAACCTCTCCGGGCTGCTGATGGCCAGAAACGACGGCGAGCACTACGGCCAGCTGGTTCTCTTCAAGCTTCCCAAGAGCAAAGTCACCTACGGGCCGGAGCAGATTGAATCCCTGATCGACCAGAACACGGAGATCTCCAAGGAGTTCTCTCTGTGGGACTCCAATGGCTCCAAATATACCCGCGGAAACATGTTCGTCATCCCCATCGACGATTCACTGCTGTATGTGGAGCCGGTCTACCTGGAAGCCACCAACACCTCCATTCCTGAGGTGAAACGGGTCATCGTGGCCTACGGCGACAAGATCGCCTACGAGCCCACCCTGGCCGAGGCGCTGGATGCCATGTTCGGCGAGGGTGCCGGTGAGGGCTATTCCGGTGAGACCAGCGGCAACGCGAGGAAAACCTCCAGCACCTCCGCTTCCTCCGCTGCGAAGGCAGGAAGCAGCCGTGCAGAGCTGATCGAGGATGCCCAGGATGCCTTTGACAAAGCACAGGAAGCGCGTAAGGACGGCGATTGGGCCGAGTACGGCAGCTACCTTGACAAAATGGAAAAGGCCCTGGAAAAACTCCAGTAAGGCACACACAAAACCCGCTGCGGCGTATCGCTCTGCAGCGGGTTGTTCTTTTTGTACACGATCTTCCGTCATGCATTCTTTGTTCTATTCTGCCAGTTTGTTCTATTCTGCCAGGTCGCAGTCACCCAGCATGCGCGCCATCTCCGCTGCATATCTCTGCAGCGCATCCTTCATGGGCCCCATCCGGTCCCGTCCCGCAGGCAGCCCCTTGCTGGCCTTCAGAATGGGATAGAACTCGCTGGAAGGCTTGATGGTCTCAGCCAACTGCTCGGCGATGTTGGTCTTCGGCCAGGCACTGTTCATGATGACCTTTTTCTTGTTGGTATAGATGATGATCACATGCTGCCAGGTGGCCGGCAGGATGATGAACTCCTCGTAGTCATCCTTCCAGAGCATCCCTTTGCGCGGTTTGTTGAAACGCCTGGCATGCCAGTGGTCCTGCATCACCGCAAACAGTTCATCGGTGGTCATTTCCTTCTTGAGCTTGAATGTATAGCGGCCTTTGCGCATTCTCTTCCTCCTTCAGGAATCCAGCAGGCTGAAGTCGCCTGTTACGGCATCAAACAGAATATGGAAGTTCTCATTGTCTTCATTGAGGCATTCCACGATATAGAAGGGCCTGTAGATCACCACATCATCCTCGAGGCTGATCTTGGGCACCTTCGGCATCTTGCGCTGCTGGATCAGCGCCGTGCTCACCTCGATGGGGCAGCCCTTCAGTGCCTCTTCCCGGCCGACCTTAATGGGAATGATGTATTCGTCCTTTACGTTCTGCGTGAAGTACGTGCCCTGCGTCTTGCCGAGAGAGATTCTGCCGGTATAGAGATCCACCATGCAGATCACTCGCGTATTGAGGCGCTTGAGCTTTTTCTCGCTGAAAATGACCTCATACGTTGCCTTCAGATAGGGGTAAAACAGGGTTCCCATCTGCTCGATTTTAAAGTGCTTACTTCGTTTATAGAGGCGCTCAAAGGCGTCTTCCATCTGGTAGCCGTGCTTGAGTATCGTGATTTCCATCTGCGCCTGCTCTCCCTTCCTGTCGTGCTCCGCGGCCTGGCTCACTGCAGGCTGCTGCAGTTTCTGTATCGGATCCTAAGTTTCTGCACTGATCCGTTTCTGCCTCTGATCCTATGCGCAGGATCAAAGACCCGCACCCACGCGGCCTAAAAAGAGTATACGCCCTGCAGGAGGGATCCTGCAAGGCGTATGGCATACCTATTTCAATCCGGCAGATCCGCTGTCTGCGTTATTAGAACGTCTTGGCTGCGAATCCGGCCTGCTCCATATAATCGCTTTCCTTCAGGAAATTGATTACGCCTTCCGTCTCTGGAGCGATCTGCTTGAAGTTGGCACTGGCAAGGCCAGCAGGAATCTTCAGCTTGCAGGAAGCTCTGTCGATCAGATCCTTCATCTCCTGAGAGACCGGTGTACCGAACTGGGAACCGACGACCATGCAGATCACGGATACGATCAGTCCTGCAAAGAACTGATGCATGCCGGTAACATTCTGCAGGTTGAAAGCAACCCAGCAGGTTGCGGTCAGGCATCCGCCGATCATGCTCGCAACAGCACCGGTGGTATTGGCTTTCTTCCACCATACCGCACAGAAATACGAAGGCAGGAAGGCCGCTCCCAGTGAACTGAAGGAGAAGATAACCAGACCGAATACCCCAGGCGGCTGAATCAAGGCGATAATGACCGAGACAATACCTACGGCAGCAATGCATCCTCTGGAGATCTTCAGCAGCTGCGCATCACTGGCGTTCGGATTGATGTACCGCTGATAGATATCTCTTCCCAACATGGTGCCCATCAGCATCAGCTGCGCATCCGCCGTGCTCATGACCGCCGACATGATGCCGACCAGCACGATCGCAGCAATCACTCTTGGCAGCAGCTTGTAAGCCAGGGTCAGAACGACCATTTCCGGATCACTGATGTTCGGCAGAATCAGAATGCCCATCAGACCAATAATATAAGGAATGAAGATGAACAGCTGGTTCCAGATGGTTGCGATGGCAACGGTACGCCGTGCCGTGTAGGGGCTGTCCATCGCCATATGGCGGATGACTACGTGCGGCAGACCCATGTAGCCGATCAGGTAGATCAGCACGGCGCCAGCCACAACGCCCCATTGTCCGGTGTACATGTTATCCTTTCCCCATAGACCCGTCAGCGTCGGATCCACATCGGTCAGACCTTCGTTCAGACCTGTCAGGCCACCGACCTGCACCAGGGACATAACGAAGATCAGAATCATGGAGACAACCATGACGATGCCCTGGATGAAGTCGGTCCAAGCTACAGCCATATAGCCGCCGGCCCAGACATAGAAGACAATGACGCCGGCGCCGACGATGATCGCAATCGGAACCGGAATGCCCAGCAGCTGGGACATGGTTTTGCCGGCTGAAAGGAACTGGGCCAGTACGTATCCGTATACAAATACGATTGCTATAATGCCTGCCACCAGACGAGTGGCCTTTCCCGGATACCGCTTTTCCAGATACTCAATCGGCGACATGCATCCCATGAAGTACGAGAGCCGCCGCATCCTCTTTCCGAGGAAACCAACGTTGAAAATGGCACCGCCACCGTCACCGACTGCATACCACAATGTGAAATATCCTTCACGATAAGCCTGCGCGGGACCACCCATGAACATATAGCCGCTCATCGAGGTCGTCTGCAGGGTCATGGCGGTGATGAAGGCACCGATCTTGCGTCCGCCGATTAGATAGGATTCGGAGTCGTTAGACTTCTTGTCCCAATAGACACCAATGTACATCATGCCGCCCATGTAGATGATCAGAATGACATATTCTAAGACACTTCCTCCCATTGTCCCTTCTTCCCTCCTTTCTTGACATACTCATCATAGGCTTCTTCCCATGCTCTTTCCTTTTTCTCTGTATGTCCCATGTAAGCATACATGATCAGGCAGACCACGATGTAGGTAATGGGCCAAGACAAAAAGGCCATGAATACGATTGGCTGCAAACCTAAAATCATATGTTCCTCCTTTCAGTGAACAGCGCCGTACCGGCTGAAACAGCTTGCAGAGTCTTTCTCTCCTCTTCACCGACGGGCTGCTCCGGCGCAGCAGCGCATACGCAGTGTATACTGCACACCGTTAAATAATTAACACCCTGCGCGTCTGCCTTCCGAAGAGATTCCTCCGTCTTTATGACAGTATTGTAACACTCATGCCGGCCAGGTGCATGAAATCCTGATGAGTTTAACCCGCGGTTTATTTCATTTTAACTTTTCTTTAAGTTTTCTTATTGCATTTCATAGTTTTATTAACGAATCCTAATAGGCGGACGCTCCTGCCGCACGCCTCATCATCTATCGGGAAGCGCCGCATAAAACTGAAAGTTTCGCATAAAAAGCCCTCTTACCTAAACTTAAGGTAACTTAAGATTGGCCGGCATGCCCGAATGCTATAATAAAAATAGAAACAGGAGGTGAACTATGAGCAGAAACAAAGTTATCCTGCTGCTGGTCACAGTCATTGCACTCTTCTTCCTGCTTCCCAACAGCGGAATTGGCGGCACTATCAAGGCCAACATGATCAATATCGCGCCCTATGTGCTGCTGTTCATTATCGTCTGGCTTCTGGTCACCATCAATATGCTGAAAAGCACCATGACCAAGCTGAACCGTGACATCTGCGAAGAACACGCACTGCAGATGGCCAAGAGAATGAACATCACCTTTGATGTCAAGCGGTTCATGGGGGCCGACAATCTGATTGACCTCTATAACCGGGTCAACCGCAGCCGGCAGGTCAGCAGCCATACCAAAACACTGCTGTACGATGCCATGAAGCGTAAGAAGCTGGATGTACCCCTTCCGGGCATGGGAAAACAGTACGGAAGCCGGCAGCACACCGCAGGAAAAAAGAAAAAACGCAGACGCCGCGCCGTCTGATCGTTCGCCCTAAGCAGCCGAAAATCGCCGCGCACGAAAGCGCGGCGATTTCTGTATCTGACCTGTGCGCCAAATCACGAACTGAAAAAAAGAGCAGCCACTCTGTATGGACAGGATGGCTGTTCTTTTGTCGGAGACCTTTCTGTGCTGTCTTTTGGCTGCTGTCTGTCTTATCAGGCCGACGCTGCTTCTGTCTGCACGCTTAATTGTCAAGAATGACCATGCTGCCGTCGATGGC
Organism: uncultured Eubacteriales bacterium; assembly: GCA_900315555.1. Classification (GTDB taxonomy): domain Bacteria; phylum Bacillota; class Clostridia; order Peptostreptococcales; family Anaerovoracaceae; genus RUG100. The sequence goes on along the minus strand of OMZN01000052.1, from coordinate 307 downwards.
ATCAACCATGACGTAATAACTCAGGTCTTCATGATCCAGGCAGCGCACGATGTAGTAGCGTTTGTAAAAGAGACGTTCGTCCCGGATCTCCAGTCGGGGCGTGTACATCATCTTCACGACATTCAGATATACCTTGAAGATAAAATCGTGCCCGATTTGTTCAGTACGGCTTTCTTTTATCTTCTTTTCCAGAATTTGTTCTTCTTCCGCTTCTTCTGCGCAGAATACGGGATGTCCGCTGCCTTCTGCCGGTCTGCCGGTGACCATATCGATAATGCACAGCGCACGCATATCCTGCCTGCGCCGG
>OMZN01000027.1 GCA_900315555.1 uncultured Eubacteriales bacterium | reverse complement strand
TTTCTCCTTTCACGTTTTTAAAAAGGTTTGCAACATGGACACGATCTCGGTGTAAACAGGACAGCAAGAGTGAGAATGATCACAATGTAACCAGTTTCTTCTTGTGTCAGTCCCGTGACCGGATCCGGATAGGGAATCAACCAGCCGATTTATTGGGTTAATTTTTGGTTGAATTCCGTGATATTCCTTCGTCCGAAAAGCTATGCTTTTATATTAGAACAAGATCATTCCCTTGTAAAGGGAATGAAGAAATATTTTGTAAATTCAGTTGATTGTTAAATGTAACTAATTACATCGCTGCGGCATACAGCTTCCGAAAAAAATGCGGTGTCCGCCAATACTGCGAACACCGCATGACAGTTTGCCTTGCTGCCAGTGCATCGAACTATGGAATCTGCCCGGCAGAATCAGTTGTCCCACGCAGCCTGTCATGCAGCAGCACAGGGCATAGGCATGGTTACAGCCTGCATTTTGCGGCTTGCGCATGCGCAGCCAGTCCCTCACCTTCGGCCATCCGGCTGACAAGAGGCGCAATCCTCCGTGAGGCTTCCCTTGTCATGCTCTGATGCGTGCAGACCTTCAAAAAGGTGCCCACCCAGACACCGCCGGTATACCTTGCCGCCTTGATGGTCGGCAGCGTATGATTGGTTCCGCTGGCATAGTCCCCGAAGACCTCGGCCGTATTGCCTCCAAGGAACAGAGAGCCGTAATTGTGAAAGCGCTCCAGAATCTTCTCCGGTTCCTCCACATTGACCTCCAGATGCTCCGGCGCATAGGCATTGGCAAGGGCAATCGCTTCCTCCAGATCATCGGCGACCGCCACTTCTCCGTTATCTTCCCAGGAACGACGGGCAATACCGGCCGTCGCCAGTGCTGCAAGCTCCTCTTCCACAGCTGCGATCGTCTCCTGCGCCATCTTTGCACTCGTACTGATCAAGATCGCCTTGGCATTAGGATCGTGCTCCGCCTGCGCCAGCAAATCAGCCGCAATGACCTTCGCATCGGCTTTTTCATCAGCAATGACCAGGACTTCAGAAGGTCCGGCCACCATGTCGATACCGATCTTTCCGTAGCACTGCCGCTTGGCCTCCGCAACGAAACGGTTGCCCGGCCCAACGATCATGTCCACCGCCGGGATCGAATCCGTTCCGTAAGCAAAAGCGGCAACAGCCTGCGCACCGCCTACGGCATAGATCTCATCAGCGCCGGCAAGGTCCATGGCTACCAGTGTCTTGTAATGGATTTCTTTTGTTCCGTGCACGACAGGCGCCGTGGCACAGATTCTTTCAACCCCCGCCGCCTTGGCCGGCGTGAGCAGCATCAAAGCCGTGGAATACAGCGGATAGCTGCCTCCGGGTACATAGCAGCAGCAGCTTCCCACCGGCAGAATGCGATGCCCAAGGTGAATACCGGGCTGCGGAGAAAAATCGTCCAGCGGACGAATGGTATCCCTCTGCGCATGGGCAAAGGCGCTGATATTCGCGTGCGCCGCTTTCAAATCCTCCAGTGCCTGCGGCTCCATCTTTTCATAAGCCGCATCGATCTCTGCACGGGAGACACGCAGGTTCTCCCTTTCGCTCTCATCAAAACGATGAGCATATTCCTGCAGAGCATGATCGCCCTCGGAAATCACCCGGTCAATGATCTCCGCCACTGTCTGCCGCAGTCGGCTGTTGTCCTCTGCAGCCGGCTGTTTTGCCTGTTTAATGATTTTCATATCTTTCTAAACCCCCTGCCTGTAAAGCATTCATCGATCATTATAGCAAACTTCTGCCATCCTGCAAACGATCAAGCATCTAGATAGAACCTATGTCAAAGAACGATCCAGCATACCCGATACCGATGAACAAAGCACCCGCCACCGATTGTTTTCTATCACGCATCATTGTCCTCTCTCTGCACTTCTACATCGAATAACCAACCAAAAAGGCAATGCAGGCAGCCACCACAGCGATCGTTACGATGAATACCGTTCGGCGTGTAGCAAATCGTATCGTCTGTGATCGTCCCCGCATACTCCGCTGGCTGTCCACATCGTGGCGGTGCACTTCCCTGCGGCGCAGCAGATCCTCTACCTCGCGATAGATTTCCTCCTTTGTTGAAACGGGCAGCAGATGCTCCTCGTTGTAGATCTGCATACCGCGTGCAAGGTAAGGCGAAATGCTCTTGATGTCGACATGGCGTTCGAGTTCATATCGTCCCATCTGCTCGCGTATTCTGCCGCGGGCACTGAAAATCAGCGCTTTGATCTGGTCCCTGCTGCAGTCCATCATAACGGCGATATCGTTCAGCATCATTCGATCGTGAAAGAAACAGATCAAGGCGATCCGCTCTTCTGTGCTAAGCTGGAAGATCGTCTCGATCAGCAGCCGGCTCAGTTCCTCCTCATCAGCCTCACCGCTCGGCGTACGGTCATTGCGCTCAGCCACCAGCTTCTTCATCAGTGCATCATAGTCTGCGCCCTCCGTACCATTCGCTCGTTCGATGCCGTATTTGAACAATACCAGGTTATGCATGATCCGCCTTGCCCACAGCGGAAAACGCTCCGTCCGGCGGAGGGATCCGGCAGATTCGACAATCCGCAGATAAGTTTCCTTGAGAAGATCCGCCGCTGCCTCCTCTTCTTTGACCAGGAGAAGCGCAAAAATATACAAAGATTGTCTCGTCTTTTGAAATACTAAGGAGAAATAGTTCCCGTTGCCCCTCATCAGCTGCTGCAGCGCAAAGCGGAATTCATCGTCTTCGATCGAAACCTTATCAAAATCTTCCATCCATAGCCTCCCATTGCCTCCATCAAGATACGTTTTCAGAGGGAAAAATCAATTTCATGCACGCCGAAACGTTCCTGCTTCTCCTCCATGATCCAGGAGAGGAGATCCGGCTGCCCGCACCGGGCAACCGACTCGACAACGCGATCCACCGTATCGGCATCCACGATGCCCGCCTGCAGCAGGATCTGAAGTCCTTCGCGGTCACCTGCGCCGGCCAGATCCCGGGCGATCTCATCCAGATGCTCCGTAAGCCAGCTGAGGTAGATGCTCTCCGCCTCCTGCGACAGATCACATGGCGCCAGCAAACGGCCGCATGCCATCCGCACTTTATCGGCAGTATAGTAATAGCTTGTAAAAGCCGCATCATAGGCTTCATAGTCATAGTGCCATACCGCATCCCGGAACGTCTGCGCCCTGTCATAAAAGCCTTCCAGAATTTCTTCCTTGCGAAAAGCAGGCTCCTGGGGAATATACAGCATGGTATGATCCTGCTCGATCCGCATGATGCGAATGCGCTCCATGCCGCAGAAGGCATCGGTGCCGATATGGATCACACTGCTTGGAATACCCAGATCCGTAACATCGCTGCGAAGGAAGGCCAGCGCATCGATGCTTGTCGTACCTGCAGGAATATCATAGACACTTTCCGTCTCCAGGTACTTTAGCAGCACGGTATCCTTGCCCCGCTGCTCCATCAGGCTGCCGTTTTCCACATAAAAGACCGGATTGTCCTCTTCCACCTGCAAGTCACACAGTCCGTGGTTGTTTCGCAGCCAGTTGAACGTATCGGTAAAAGCATGCCGCCCCGCATGCAGAAGATGCCGCGGAAGCCGCAGCCGGTGCAGACTCTCGCAGGAATGAAAAGGTTCTTCGCCCAGCGTTTCAAGGCTCTCCGGCAGCTTCAGATCGTTCAGCCGGTCGCAGCCGGAAAAAGCAAAGTCGCCAATCTCACGCAGTCCATCCGGCAGATGCAGCGCCTGCAGATCATCATTTTCATCTAAGGCATGCGGCCCGATACGCCAGGTACCCTTCTTCACCTGATAAACCGACACACCTGCCTCCAGATGGAGACCGCGCAGGACAAGGCTGCCAGTTCCCGCTTCATCCGCTTTCTTTTGATACAGGCCCCGACCGTCGCTTTTCCAAAAAGGATTCTCCGCCGCCACAGCCAGGTGGATTCCATTGTAGGTATAGGGCTCTTTGATCTCACGTACGGTGGATGGCAGACTTAATTCCTCCACCAGCGTCAGATCCACGATGCCGCTTCCGAGCACGCAAAGGCCTTCCGGCAGTTCTACCGACGCAAGACCTCCGTTCATTATGAAAGCAAGATCACCGATCTCCCGCACGCCGGGCGGAACGATGATGGCATGCAGCATTTCACCGGCACCCCACAGAGCGCGTTCTTCAATTCTCCTGACCGGAAGGCCACCAACCGCCGCAGGAATCCTGAGCACCCCATCTTCCAGCGCCCCTGCCATCGGTGTGGTCTCAGAGACACCGGCCAGCGCCGCCTCACCGTCTCCCATCTGAAACAGCAGTCCCTGCTGCTCCCTCAGTTCATTCATAATTCGAGCCTTTCCATCTGCTTATCGATTTCCTGTTCTCGTTCACTGACCCGGAACTTCCTGCTGTATTTGAAATAGGGTTTGCAGCCCTTTCCATTGAGGTAGCGGGCACAATCATAGTTCGTCGTCAGATCGGTCACCAGCAGCAGCATCTCGTTTCCCTCCCCGAAAGCATCCTCCGTGAATGAGAACAAATGCTCAAGTTCCTGCCCGATCTGGGTCTGCCATACTTTCAATGCCTCCGTCTTCTTCTTGAAATCCTCAGCAATCACATCAAAGGCATCATCAAGGCTGCCCGCCTCACCGCTGCGCAGGCCCTTTCGATAGCCTTCCAGGGTTCTGATCACACCTTCCGTTCTGTCACGCTCTGCGGCATCCAGCACATTGCCCCCCGCCTTCTGTTCCATCGCCCCGGCCAGTGTACGAATCTTCTCTTCAAGAATCTCATTCCCGTTCTTTTTCACCAGGGCAGAAGAAAGCGATTCTTTGCTTCCAACAGCGGCCTTTTTGAATGAACGCTTCACATCCCGCAGCACATACATCAGATCCTGCAGTTTCTCTTCCTCCCGCAGAAAGGCACTGATCTTTTCCCGTTCTGCTGTGAACAGCAGGCTCATCAAGGACAGTCTCTCATCAAACCCGGCGCGGCCGGCACGCCGCAGTACATCCTTACCGGCTTTTCCCGCCAGAATCTGCTCAATGGAATATTCCTTCCTGTATTTGCTATAGAGATCGTAGTAGGTCGAAAATTCTCTGCTGATACGGCGATGATGCAGATACTGCTCCACCAGCGTTTCGTCCACAGGGAAATCATTTTCTTCGTAGAGGTACAGTGCCTCCGAAAGGTCCTCCCAGCCGCGTGCCGTCACATAGGCACGGCCCTCCGGCGTGTTCTCGATCGTATAAAAGTCTGATTTCCTGATATCCAAGTAGGAAAGCACCGCACCGTGAAGGCCCTTGTTAATGCCGTATGCCCGCCAGGGCTCATAGGCAGCATCCACTTCCAGCAGCTTCAGCCGGTCCAGTGTTACCACATCGAATTCGCGCACCGAACGGTTGTACTGAGGCGGATTGCCGGCAGTAACGATCACCCAGCCGTCAGGGATACGATGCCGTCCGAAGGTCTTATACTGCAGGAACTGCAGCATGGAAGGCGCCAGCGTCTCCGAGACACAGTTGATCTCGTCGAGAAAGAGAATGCCCTCCCGCTTGCCGCTTGCTTCCATTGTCTCGTAAACGGAAGCCACAATCTCGCTCATGGTATACTCAGAAATATCAAAGGCATGTCCATCAAACTCCTTATGCACAATGAACGGCAGCCCCAGCGCACTCTGCCGGGTGTGATGCGTCATGGAATAGCTGACCAGTGCAATGTTCATCTCTTCGGCAATCTGCTCCACGATGGCCGTCTTGCCGATGCCGGGCGAACCCAACAGATAGACCGGCCGCTGCTGGCGCACAGGGATACGGTAGTTACCGTTCTTGTCTTTGGTCAGATAGATCTTGACCGCTCGTTCAATCTGTACTTTCGCTTCCTGGATATTCAAATCGCATCCTCCTCCAATACAAGCCGCACCGCCCATGGTGGCACATCCGGAATCACATAGCCCTCGTCCACAAAGATGAAGGCCGTCTCATAAGCCGGCATCACCTCGGGAAAGCTGCCATAGCCGTCAGTGAAATACAAGAGTCCCTTGAGATCGTGAAACACGCGGCGCTCCACCATCTGATCCACATAGCGGAAAACCGGCCGGAAATCGGTGCCCCCGAATCCCTGCAGGGAAACATCCTTCATATAGTCCTCGAACTCCTGCGCATTGGTGATCACATCATCCTTCTGCACTTTTTCATCGCACTGCAGGATATGAATATTCACCTGATCAAAGTAACTTTCCGAGTTCTTGAGAATACCGTAGGTCTTTCTCAGAAACTTTTCGACAGTCGATCCCTTGCAGGACCCCGAGGTATCGATAGCAATGACAAATTCCCTGATACGCCGGCTCTCCCGATACTCCAGCGGCTCAATCAGCGGCAGATTACCATACATCTTGAGCCCGTAGGTGTAGTAGATATTGTCGAATTCGTCCATGTTGACGTGAACTTCTTCCCCGGGCACGGCAAAGCGCTTAAGGAATTCAGTATAGTCGTAGGTTTCCTCATTCACCGCGCGCAGGTTCTGCGTCATGCTGCCCACGCCGAATCCCTGCTCACGGCTGATCACCTGCAGGTCATTCTGTGCATGGTCACTGACATCCTGCCATCCTCCCTGGCTCTGCCCGGCAAAGACCTCGCTGACATCATCCTCAAAGTCGCCATCTCCCTCCTCAGCAAAATCAGCATCATGGCAGCCAAGCTGACCGGTGGCTATATCATCATGATAACGGTCGCCGCCTTCTACCTCTCGATCCACGCCCCGCACATCCTTAACTGTCCAGAGACGATGCTCATCAACCAGAAAGCTGCCCGATCCCGCCGTATAGGCGCGCCCCAGATAGACATCCGCCTTGTCCGGATGATCCAGAAAATACCGGTACATCGTCTCCGCTGTCATCACCACAGGCCGTTTCTTTTTGCCGTTTCCCGGGGTGAAAGCCCGTCTGAGCGTCTTCGCCACAGCATTTTCCCTTGCTCTGCGCGCCGATGCCTCGGGATCCGCACCGTCCGTTCCGGAAGCAGCAAGGCTCTCCGTATCATCAGTATCCCCGCTTGGCGTACCCTGCGCGCCCGCCTGCAGGATCGCCTCCCGCATATCGGCCTCAAGATCCTCCATCACCTGCTGCCGCAGATCATCATCAGACAGATGTGTTTCGTCGATGCCAAGCTCACCGATGGTCTTTTCCACTGCCAGATCACAAGCCAGATCCCAGAGAATCTGATCCATCTTCTGATACTGAAACGGATGCTGATAGAGGCAGTGAAGAATCATGTGCAGGAAGGCATGCGGAATCCTATTCTTCTCCGCCCGGTAATCTTCGATCACCTGCCGCGCGCTGAACCACATATACGTGCCATTCGTGCCCCAGCTGTCGACATCATCTGAGGAAACCAGCGGCATGCGAAAAAGAGCTCGATCCAGAAAGCGAAACCGCTCCACCAGCTTCTGTCTGGAAAGCTTCATGATATCCATGGCGAGCATGCGGCGTTCTCTTGCCCGGGCGTCCGCCTCCTCCGCCTGCTTAGCAGCAGCTTCCCGCTCGAGATCGACCCGAACGGCATGGCCGCCTTGAATCACCCTCCCCAGTTTGGGTTTGGCATTCTTTCTGTTGTCATCCCTTTGCCTCTCCATGCTCTTCATTATATCGATTTTAAAAATGACGTGCAATGAACAGATGAGATCATTTGATGGAAAGCAAAAAGCACGAGCCTTGATATGTGCTGCCCTCCTTACTGGTTGTCCAGTAAAGAGGGTACATATCACCTTTGCATCGTGCTTTTTGTCTATCGTTGAAAGATGAAAAAATCGGTTAAGCAATGCAGTCCATCACTACAGCCGCAGTATCAGACTGCTGACGGAATTCTGCTGAGCTCCATGACGCCGGTCTGCTGCAGGATTTCCGTTACGTGCGTGACAGGTATGATCTGCAGCTGATCCCGTACTTCCTTAGCCACGTCATCCAGGTCTTCCACATTTTCTTTAGGAATAAAGACCTTCTTGACGCCGGCCCGCTGCGCCGCCATCAGCTTTTCAGGCAGGCCGCCGATCGGCTTGACCTTGCCCTGCAGCGAAACTTCACCTGTCATGGCAATGCGGGGATCCACAGGGTTGCCGGTAACGAGGGAAGCGAGCGCCGTGGTCAGCGTCACGCCGGCCGAGGGGCCATCTTTCGGCGTTGCCCCATCGGGCACATGAATGTGCAGATCGTTCTTGGCGAACTTCTCCGCCTTTTCGGGGAACAGGGATTTGACCAGACTCACCGCAATCTGCGCGGACTCCTTCATTACATCGCCCAGCTGACCGGTGATGGTCATCTTGCCGCTGCCGCTGTTCATCAGTGTTTCGATGTAGAGGATGGTGCCGCCAACGCTCGTCCAGGCAAGACCGGTCACAACACCTGGATCAGCCTCCTTCTCGACATGCTGTTCGTGGAGAGGATGCATATCAAGGAACTCCCGCAGATCCTCCGCTCTGACTACCAGCTTGCCGGTATCGCCCGCCGTATCCTCTGCGGCATCCTTACGCTCTACGATCTTTACCGCCGCCGTCCGGCACAAAGTCTCCAGCCGTTTCTTCAGTCCGCGGACACCCGCCTCGCGTGTATAGTCGGAGATGATGGCACGAATTGCCTCATCGGTCACTTCGATATCATCGCTGGTGATGCCGACCTTGCTCAGCGCCTTGGGCATCAGATGGCGGCGAGCGATCTGGAATTTCTCGATAGGTGTGTACCCGTTGAAGGGAATGACCTCCATCCTGTTAAGCAGCGGTTCGGGAATGGTTTCCAGCGTATTGGCAGTGCAGATAAACAGTACATCGGAGAGGTCATACGGCACATTCATATAATGATCCGTGAACGTTGCATTCTGCTCCGGATCCAGCACCTCCAGAAGTGCGCTGGCCGGATCCCCATTATAACTTGCCGAAAGCTTATCCACCTCATCAAGCACCATGACCGGATTGGAGACGCCGCTCTTGGCAATGCCATCCATAATCCGTCCAGGCATAGCACCGATATAGGTTCTCCTATGGCCGCGGATATCCGCTTCATCACGAACACCGCCCAGGGAGACACGCACATATTCACGTCCCAGTGCCTTGGCAATGGATCGGCAGATGCTGGTCTTGCCGGTGCCCGGTGCGCCGACAAACAGCAGGATCGAACCAGCCTGTTCGTGCTTCAGGTTCATCACAGCAATCTGCTGCAGCACCCGCCTGCGCACTTTCTCCAAACCGAAGTGATCCTCTTCCAGAATTCTTTCTGCATCATGCAGGTTGATCTCCACAGGTTCCGTCTTCTTCCAGGAAAGCCCCGTGACAAAATCCAGATAATCATAAAGCATGCCGGATTCCGGACCTTTTTGGCCTTCCTGCTTGAGGCGTGAAAGAACCTTGCGTGCTTCTTTTTCAGCCTCCTTATTCATCCCGGCCTCATCAATGGCCAGCTCCAGCCGCCGCAGATCCGAGATATCTTCGGGATGCATCTCGTCCAGTTCCTTCTGCAGATACTCCATCTGCTTTTTGATGGCATTCTCACGATAGATCTTCTGGTAATCCTCTTCCGTTGCCGACTTGGCCTCGGTATTGATCTTGTTGATTTCCAAATTCTCATAGATCATGTGTTCCATCATGTCAAAACGCTTAGCGCGGCTGTCTTCAGCCAAAATAGCGTAGCGTTCTTCATTGGATTCCACAATCCAGGGACTCATTGCACTGGCTACAGCCTCAATGGTAGTCCACTGGGTGATGTAGCTGCGCATATAAGCGCCCCAGTCCTGCTCTTCCGCAAACTGTATCATGGCACCCTTCAGCTTTTTCAGCCGCATCTGGGCATCCTCTTCATCCATATCATCCACCTCCGGCCGCCTGCTGATACTCACATCCAGACTGCCATCGCCGCGCGCCACGACATCCTCGATATTAACGCGATGATCGGTACGAATGACGACGTAACCGTTGTTGTTGATTTCAGTAACATCGCCTGTAACACCGATGGGATAAAAGTCTTCCCGCGTCCGGCCTTCTGTATGCTCTTCCTCGCCGGCATCGCTGCCCCGGCTGATCAGCAGCACCGTCTTTTCATGAAGCACCGGCTCACGTCCGCTCACCTTCTGGTAGGTGGATGTCTTGAAAAACATTTTTGCATTAGGTACGATCAACATATTATATACAGGTATGACTGCCATGGTCTTTCCTCCTTTTCTCTTGGGGTCGACTGCTTTCGATCCAAAATTTGTTAGCACTCTTTCTTCTCGAGTGCCAGCATCTTGGTGAAAAAATTAGCTCTCTACAGAGCCTCATGCATACGATCTATTTGATATATATCCCGAAAAAAAGATTTCAAACAGAATTCTTTTTCTTACATCCGGCCGCGTCCGGCAAGGCTGAAAAGCCCTGCCCGGCGCAGCTGCCTGTTTCTACTCCTTCTCCTCGAGAAGATCCATGAATTCCTCGCCGGTGATCGTCTCCTTCTGATAGAGATATTCAGCGATTCTGTGAAGCTTGGGAAGGTTCTCGCCCAGCAGCCTCTTTGCTTTTTCATGCTGACCGCGAACGATTTCCGTCACCTGCTGATCCACCTCACGCTGTGTTTCGGCCGAACAGGTACTGGTTGTGTCTCCGCCTAAGTACTGGTTCTGCTGCGTCTCCAGCGCCACCATATCGAAAGCATCGCTCATCCCGTACTGCGTAATCATAGCACGCGCCGTCTGCGTAGCCTTCTGAATATCGTTGGAAGCCCCCGTACTGATCGTGCCGAACATGATTTCCTCGGCAGCGCGTCCGCCGGTCAGTGTAGCAATCTGATCCAGCATTTCCTCCTTGGTGTATAGATAATGATTATCCTGCTCCACCTGCATGGTATAGCCTAGTGCACCGCTGGTTCGCGGAATGATCGTAATCTTCTGCACCGGCGCCGAGTGGCTCTGCAGTGCAGCCACCAGTGCATGTCCTACTTCGTGATACGCCACCGTCCGCTTCTCCTTATCGGTCAGAATGGCATTTTTCTTCTGGTAGCCGGCAATGACTGTTTCGATACTCTCCTCCAGATCTGCCTGGTCGGCCTCATGCCGGCCGTCACGCACGGCGCGCAGCGCCGCCTCGTTGATGATATTGGCCAGCTCCGCACCGGAGGCACCGGACGCCATCCTCGCGATCTTACGGAAATCAACCCCCTCCTTGATCCGCACATCTTTGGCATGTACTTTCAGAATAGCCTCCCGTCCGGCCAGATCCGGCAGTTCCACCGGAACACGACGGTCAAAGCGCCCAGGCCTGGTCAACGCCGGATCCAGGGATTCAGGCCGGTTAGTGGCTGCCAGAATAATGACGCCGGTATTATCCTCAAAGCCATCCATCTCTGTCAAAAGCTGATTAAGCGTCTGCTCCCGCTCATCGTTAGCGGAAAAGCGCCCATCACGCTTCTTGCCGATGGCATCGATCTCGTCAATAAAGACGATACAGGGTGCCTTTTCCTTGGCCTGCTTGAAAAGATCCCGCACCTTGCTGGCTCCCATGCCGACAAACATCTCCACGAATTCCGAACCGGAAATGGAGAAAAACGGCACGTTGGCCTCGCCGGCCACTGCCTTGGCCATCATGGTCTTGCCGGTGCCCGGCGGCCCCACCAGCAGGATACCTTTGGGCATTTTGGCACCAATCGATTTGTATTTGCCGGGGTCATGGAGATACTCTACGATCTCCGTCAAACTTTCCTTGGCCTCGTCCTCTCCTGCCACATCATCAAATCGAATGCCCTCAGCTGATTTGACATAAACCTTGGCATTGGATCTTCCCATGCCGAACATCATCGAGTTGGCGCCGCCATTCTGGTTCATCATCCGCCGGCGCATGTAAACGCCCAGTCCCCAGAAAATGGCAATCGGAATGATCCACGTCAGCAGAAAGCTGAGGAAAGGCGACATGGTCTCATCCACATCCTCAGTGAAGGTGGCGCCGCTGTCGTGCAGCCGGTCCACCAGACCTTCGTCATCCATCTGCCCCGTCTGGTAGATAGTATTCGATCCCTTCTTGGTGAAGCTGATCTTATTATCCTTGATGGTAACCTCATCGATCTGCTTGGCCTCGGTCATATCCATGAACTTGCTGTAGCTGACTTCTTTGATCGTCTGCTTTTTGGCAAACGGTACCGCCAAAAAATTCAAGGTCAGCAGGACCAGCAGCACAACAAGAATGTAGTACAGCATCGGCTTTCTGGGTGTCTTTACTTCATTCATTCTGTTTCTCCATTCCGGCATGCACTCCATGCCTATGCCATCATGATACCCCGCTTTCCGCGCAGACAAAACCTATTTCTTTCATCGAAACGCTATCATGACTCTATTAAAACAATCATGAAGCTGAAACCAAAGAGGTGCTGCAGCCGCCTTGATCCATCGCTGCACCTCAGTCCTTCACCTCCATCTTCCTGCCGACAATGCCCCAGGCCATGTTGCGAATTCCGAGAACCGCTTTTTCCGGAGACACAATCTGGATTCCTCCGCCGAACTGAAATACCCAGGCATAGAATGTAGGACTCAGTGCCACCTCGGTGTTCACGCAGAATTTCCGATCCGATATTCTCTCCGTAATCACATCCTCACCGAAGCGATCGACGATGTAGCGCATCAGGTTATTCTCACACTCCATCTTGACCATGGCCATTTCGCCGCTGTACATCTTCAGCATCTGCCGGGCATAATTCTCAATGTCAAAATCAGGCGGCACGGGAACTGCTTTTTCCGGCAGGATCTCCACCTCGACGATCCTATCAACACGGAAAGCAGAAACTTCTTCATGCTTTTCTGACCAGCCGATCAGGTAGTAGTAATCGTCATTCCAATACAAGGCATAGGGACTGACCACATAGGGCATACCGTCATTGCGCAGGAACTTCTCCTTGTCGGGCGTATAGTCCGAATAAAGGAAGCTGACCCGTTTCTCATCAAGGATGGCGCGATCGATCTTGTCAACAATGTAGTAAATGTTTTCGTTAAGCGGTTTAATAGCATCCGCGATGTACGCACCGCGCTCCAGCTTTTTCCTCTGAAAAACACTGACAATCCGACCCAGCTTTTCCATCAGATGCCGACTCTTTTTGGCCGTGATAAAACGACTCGCCGAAACCGCATCAAAGAGCAGACGCATTTCCGGCAGTTCCAGCAGCCGTTCTCCCCAGAAATACCGGTTGGGCTTGCTGCGCACCACGACAATGTCCATGCCTGCATCAATCAGCGTCTTCAGATCCGCGCGCAGAGTCTTGCGATCCGTGGGGATCTGCCTAGATTCCAAAAAGGAAAGGAGCTGATATGTATCGGCCTGGTGGTTCTCATCCGTCTGCTCATAAAGATATTTCATCAAATAAAGCAGCCGGTTCTTCGTTGAATTAACAGCCTTTCTTCCCTCATGATCCTCTCTCATACACACACACTTCTTTCTTGGTACCTATCATCGCGGTCCTGCTTTGGATCGATCGATGAACCAAAAATAAACTACAACATAAAGTATACAGCAAAACAAGAAGTCAGACAATTTTTTACACTAAAAAGAAGGCGTGCAACATTTTTTTCTCATGAGACCCGCAGAAAAATGTCAAAGTGTACCATATCAGACACAATACATCATTCCTTCCCTTCACCCTGCACGTGATGTTTTTGGATCAGCCGGTAGGCAGTCGACTGGCTTACCCCAAGGATCCTGGCTGTTCCGGTGCTGGTACCGGTTTCCTTGTAGGCGCATTCCACCATGACACGCTCCACCTCTGCACCGCAGGAAGACAGATACATGGTTGCCAGACTCCCCGTCAGCTTTTGTGTGAGGTCCAGGATCCTCACCCCATCTAAAGCTTTCATCTCAGTACCTCCTTACTGCTTTTTCCAGCCTTTCTCTTTTTATGTGACGCAATAGTCATGCCAACGTTCAGCACCCCATGGAAGGCGTTTTTTATTTTTTTTTTGGATACATCCTGGCAATTTCGGAAAGGATTATTCAGTTATGACTATCTTACGTATGCAAATACGGATAATTATTCATGTTGGAATAGCTTCACAAATTTACTTCCACGGCGCATTTTCCAGGTTCCCGCTGCGGCAAACTATGATTGTGCTATACTAATTGTGCTATACTATATGTGTAGTGTTATGCATCATGTGGTCTGTTTTCGCGGAGTATAGATTCGTGCGCAGGCCAAAGATAGAAACCGCAGCTTCCTGCCGGCGGCCGGTTTTCAGTTCACGAAGGGATCAAGCTCATGTCCAATGCTTCCAAGAATGTTTCCGGGATCAAGCTTTACAGCGTCGCCCTGTTATTCACCTTTTCTATCGGTTTCTCATTCTTCGGCATCAAAAAGTGTACCCTTTATGCCGATACGCTCACCATTCTTTCCTATCGCTATATCGCTGCTCTCATCGGCGTTCTCCTCTGGATTGCCATCCTCCGTGCGCTGGGGAAATACCCCAAGCCGCAGCCCGGCCGCCCTCGCGCCAAGCTCTACCAGACAGCCGCTTTTTATATTCTGTTTATGATTTTCCAGATTCTTGCCATGTTCTTTGCCACTTCCATCGAAGGTGCGCTGGTCTATTCCATGGTGCCTATCTTCGCAAAAATCATCGGCCGTATTGTTTTAGGCGAACGCTCCACCAGGCTGCAGATGTTCTTCATCGTTCTCACCGTCTCAGCACTGATCGTGCTGATCATCCTCAATGCAGCCAGCATCGAACTCAACGCCGCAGGCTTAGTGATCATGCTGATCGGAAGCATCTTTATGGCCTGCCAGAATGTCTCGGCCCGCTATGTCCGCGGGGTCTTCAGTCCGACTGAAATCACTTTGACCATTTCCATCGGCGGCTCAGTGATCTTCATCGGCGCCTCGCTGGTACGGGCTGCTGCACGCGGCAGCATGGAACTGCTGCTGTCACCCCTGCATCATCCGGACTTCATTATCTGGGCAAGTTTCCTTGGAATCTTCTGCATCCTTCTCTCCGCCCAGTCCATGGCCTATATGCTGGCACACATGGAAATTATCCAGGCCGGCGTTTTCAACAGCTTCTCCACACTGATCTCCATCATTGCTGGTGCACTCCTGCTGGGAGAGCCCCTGTACTGGTATCATTATCTATGCGGTGCGCTGATTCTCTCCGGCGTCATTGGCATGATTTTCGCCCCGGCGGATGAAAAAAACGCAGGAAAATCCCTGACAGACGATATGCAGCAAACAAAACCGGGTAAAGACCGGTTAAACGATAAATAGTAAGCATTGAGAGTGGATTAACATTATCATGAGAAAAAAACGGATGAGGCCGCTGACAAAAGGAAAGAGGCTCTTTCTTCTGATACTGACTGCCGCTTTAGCGGCACTGTGCATCGGAGGGTTTTCCATCGTCCGACTCCACGAAGACGATATGGCTGAACAGCTGGCTGACGGAATCCCCGACGGCCGTTTGGTCATCAGTGCCCTGGGCGATTCCATCACCTATGGAACAAAGACAAGAAAGCCTTACGAATACTACTTGGGAGAGATGCTGCGGGCAGATCAAGTCAACAATTATGGTGTGCCTTACACCGATCTGTCTGCTTCCGCAGGCGGTTCGCAGCCTTTTCTCAGCCGCTATCATAAAATCCGCAGCGATTCCGACCTGATTTTTGTCCTGGGCGGCACCAACGACTGGTGGCACGGTGTACCCTTAGGGACAATCAAGGATACCACCGATATCAGCTTCTACGGTGGCGTCTATCAACTGATGACCAGGTTGAAAGAGCGGTATCCCAAAGCGCGCATTGTTTTTGCCACCCCGCTAAAGCGAATCCGGGATGGTGCGCCTACTATGCGGAATCGCAACGGTGACCAGCTGCGCGATTTCGCACGGGCCATCAAGCAGGAAGGCGTCAAAAACAACATCCAAATTATTGATTTATATCATGCCCGTTCCTGTGACTTTACCGGTGATCAGCATTACCGGCATTACTGGACCGATGGACTGCACCCCAATGCGCGCGGTGACAGACGGATTGCCCGGGTGGTTTACCGCAACCTGATGCCCCTGACATCCGAAAAGACTGTCCTGTCCTCACTGCATACGGAGAAGCAGAAGATGAAGCATGAGACCCGGGCCGAAAGAAAAACGCGAGGCAAAGCCCCGCGCAAGACGCCGACAGCGTTATTCAGCTTCAAGGTCATCCATGGGCAGGAGGATGATGCACCTGACTACTTCAGGCCATAAAGACTTCAGCTCTCAAAAAGGTCTTGCTCATGCATCAGCTCCATGGCCGCCTTCTTCTAAACCCTGCCTGCTTAATCCAGAAGTTTCATCACCTGGACAGCCCAATTCTGGTCGATCACCGGAATATCGCTGCGCATGGAAGGCAGCCCGCTGGCGAAAGTTCTGCGCACCTGCTGATACAATTCATCGTGCAGCACCATGGTGGAAGCATGCGCATCATCTTCAAAGAGGCGAAGGCACTTCTGCCCGTCTTTAGAGAGGAAGAACTGTACAGTAACAGAGGAATTATCCGGCCGATCCTTCATATACTGCGCTGCGCCGATCAGCTTGCACAGCTCGATGAGACGATCATCCAGCCCTGCATCAAAGATCGCCAGCTTTTCCATCAGCTCACTGCGGCTGGCCACCATTCTGGTCAGATAAGCCGACTGATCAATCCCGGCAAGCATGGGATCTGCCTTAGCGCCGGCAAGTATCCTGTTCACTTCGTTTTCTCCCCGGTCCGTATCGGCACAGTTGATCAGGATTTTGTCTTCCGGCTGATGGTACAGCAGGCTATAGTCTACATAAGTTTCCTCTCCGCAGTGCGGGCAGTGAAAAAGAAAGGCTGAACCATCCCGCACCCCGGCCTTCAGCGCCGGCTCCAGGCTGGTATTGATTACTTTCCAGAAAGTAAAATCACCTTCTTTACCACAGTAAGGGCATTTCACCTTGCCAATTTCTTTTGTATCCATGAAATTCCTCCATCCTTTGACCTTTCTCCATGGCATACCGTTTTGTGACTGCACATAGCGGCTGTCCGGCGGTCATTTATTTGCGTACCGTCTTGCGGCGCAGCTTTTCCTGTTTCACAGCTTTCTTCCTATCCGACTGTTTGGCGGTTGTTTCCTTTCCCTGCGCCGACTCTTCATCAGACGATGCAGTCTGTATATCCTGCACGGCCACGCGGCCGAAGAATTCCTGATCACGGACCAGCTTCTCCTGCTGATGTTCAAAATCAGGGATAAATTCCACCCACAGCTCCGGATATTCCTGGCGCAGTTCCCTGCCGGCCTCCACACAGACCTCTTTCATCTGATGCATATAGAGGACATCGCCGTCTGGTATCAGATAAACTTCAACCCATATCCTGCGGCCGGTGCGAATGGTCTCAATCGCCGTGATGCGATAGCCGTACTTGGAAAGGCACCTCTCCGTAACTTCACGGATACGGTCTCTGGTCTTTTGCCCCGGCGCAAAGAGCACCAAATCGCGGAGCGCCTCGATGAACATGGAGACAGGTTCCCGCAGCAGGATGATACCCAGAACCACTGCCACGCCCGGATCAATGTAAGGTACGATCACCGTCCATCCGATCTTCATGAAAACCACCTGCATGAAGAAAGCCGCACCGACACTCAGGGTGCTGAGAGCATCCAGTTTCCAAATATAGATCTCTGTATCCACCGAAGGAGAACCTGCTTTCTTATTCAGCCTGTGCAGGATCAGGTACATAACAAAGCAGCAGGCTGAAATCGAACATTCGTAAACAGCTACCACAACCGCATCCACCTGATTGCCCCCATGCAGCATGATCCTGATATTGGACACCACCATATCGGCTGTAATGATGGTCAAAAGGCCCGTCTTGATCAAAATGAAAAGCGACTCGACCTGTGCATAGCCGAAAGGATGCTTTTCCGTCTCCGGCTGATACAGTTTAGGAACCAGCAAAAGAAATGGCGCCAGCATCACCATATCGGCAATGTCATAAACGCAGTCCATGAGCACAGAACGCGAACCGGTAATCTTGGCAAGTACGATCTCAACAGCAAGGAAGATGATGCTTCCTGCAATTGAAATACGAAAGATCCGCTGCTCCACCTGCATTTTGTTTTCCGTGCTGCGAGATGATGTCTGTTTGTCACCATCTGACCGGTCTTTTTTTGCTGCAGCTTTTGCAGTTCCTGCCGCTTGATCGTCCACTGCGTTCCTGTCGTCTGTTTTTTCGAATTTCTGCCGCACAATGCCTCCTTTTGGATTTAATGTCTTTATAAGCTGTCCTTGTGCATTGCTATTTCGTGAATTGCTAATTCGTTCTTGCTTGCTTTACTGTTATGATGCATACCATCCTGCGCATCAATTCACCGCAGGACAAGATATCTTTCTGCAGTCGAAAAAGAAGCTGCAGTTTCACAGTGTCTCCATATTTTTGCATTCATCTATGTGTTTGCATTTACATGGCTGCTCATGTCCATTGCCATATTTGCCCATGTGCATATACCTGCATATATTATAGTATTGTACCACAGAAAACGGCCTTTTTTCCCCTGTTGCAGCAAACTGGCAAGAAAAGCGGCAAGAAAATCCGTACCAACAAATCCAAGCCTGTATCGGCCAATTCCTCTTCATCGAGCGGACCCATCCATTCCTTGCTGCACATCTTTCTGCAAAGACAGACGAAACATCCTGTACCTTCACCAAATCTTCACCGCTCTGATTTAACATTGCCATGTATTTTTCTTATCCTAAAAACATTATTATTGACCTCATTATTGATCGGTGTGCTGCATCCTGCGCTGCGCATTGCATCAAAAAGATTGTTATCATTCGGTCATGTCAAAAGATGAAAGGAGAGAGCCTATGATCAGCATAAAGCGTAAGTCCGCTATTGTTCTTGCATTCATTGTCGCAGCTGTCTGCCTTGCTACACCCGGTCTCGGCAAGGCGCAGTCAGGTGATCCCGACGCCTGGATTCAAAGTCACCCGCAGGCACATCGAAACGCCGTCCTTTCCGGCGGCGGATACCAGACTTCTTCGGCCACCTCAAGGGCCCACGTCAAGGGAGTGGATGTGTCCGAACATAACGGTTATGTCAACTGGCCCAACGTCAAGAAAAAGAATAATCTCAAGTTTGCTATTGTCCGCCTGGGCTGTACTTACTATGGCTCCGGTATTTTCCACCTTGATGATCAATATACGCGCAATATTACCCGCGCTCACGCAGCCGGCCTGAAGGTTGGTGTCTACTATTTCTCACAGGCGCTGACCACAAGCGAAGCTAAACGGGAAGCCAATTTCGTCGTAAAACACCTCAAAACCTACAAGGCCAAAATCGGCCTGCCGGTAGCCATGGACTACGAACTGCTTGGCAATAATAATGCCAGACTCGACAATGCCATCAACTACGGCAAGCTGACCAAAGCCCAAGCCACAGCCAATGTCAAGGCCTTCTACAGCGTCATCAAGG
>OMZN01000088.1 GCA_900315555.1 uncultured Eubacteriales bacterium | reverse complement strand
ATTAATCTCTATGTATGAAGAAGTCCTGGATCAAGCACCGCCGGAAGT
Organism: uncultured Eubacteriales bacterium; assembly: GCA_900315555.1. GTDB lineage: Bacteria > Bacillota > Clostridia > Peptostreptococcales > Anaerovoracaceae > RUG100. The sequence goes on along the minus strand of OMZN01000088.1, from coordinate 11,900 downwards.
ATCTGCATATGAGATCTATAGATCTCTATGTATGAACTCTATGTATAAAGAAAAGGTCCTTTGGATGCAGCTCAAATGACGCATATTATTAATAACGCAGAGATAATGCCTGCGGCAGAGCAGAGAAAGAGAAGAGTGATCTTCAGAATCAGCCGCAGGGGATCAGAATACAGAGAATCAGAATACAAGTAATTAGAATCTAAGTAAACAGAATCACGGCAAAGCCAAAAAATGCCGTGATTCTGTTCTTTAAATTGTCGGATGTGAAAGCGAGTGCTGAAATCAGCGATTGATATAGACAGCAGGGAGGCGATGGCCAAATGCGCAGACGATTTCATAATTGATCGTCGAACAGCGTTCTGCCAGTTCATCTGCTGTCACAGATAGTCCCTGATCGCTGCCCATGATGACAGCCACATCGCCTGTTTTAACATGGGGGATATCTGTTACATCAACCATACACTGATCCATGCATATTCTTCCCACCTGCGGTGCATAGCGGCCGCCTATGATAACGCGGCAGCGCGAGGAAAGACAACGAAAATAGCCGTCATCATAACCGAGGGGAAGCGTAGCAATCAAGCGTTTTCCCTTGCTGTGATAGGTGCATCCATAGCTGACGGGGGTTGCATCTTCCACCAGGCGGAGGCGCATAATTCTGGCTTTAACCTGCATAACCGGATGGAGATCCAGCACAGTTCGATCAACCGCACTGGAAGGATACAGGCCGTAGAGAATGATGCCGGGGCGGACCAGATCGTGCCAGGAGGCCGGATATGCCATAATAGCAGCGCTGTTGGCAAGGCAGAGTGTCTTCGGATGGATACCGCGTGTGCGCAGCTGTTCAGCGCACTGCGTGAACCGACGATGCTGCAGTTCAGTAAAGGAGAGATCCTCCTCGTCCGACGCAGCAAAATGAGAAATCAGACCTTCGCATTGGAGAGAATCCAAGGCAAAAATAGAAAGTAGATCCTCTATCGTTCCCGGATCCTCAGCCGGCAGACCGACGCGGCACATGCCGGTATCGATGGCAGCAAAAATGTTCAGCGTTGTACCGTGCGGCAGGTGGGATGCAAATTGTTTCGCTTCTGCAAGGGAACCGATTAAAGGCTGTAGGTTTTGTTCTGCAAGCAATGGTGCTGCGTCAGCGGGGCAGGAACTTAGAACAGTAATAGGATCTGTTACGCCTGCTTTTCGAAGCTGGAGACCTTCCTCGATCGTAGCGACTGCCAGACGCCGGACGCCGCAGCGCTGCAGGACACGGACAGTTTCTACAGCACCGTGCCCATAAGCATCTGCTTTGACGACGCCCATCAGAGGATGGGCGTCGACATGCTGCTGTATTTCTTGAATGTTGTGATGCAAAGCGCCTAGATCAATCTCTTTCCAGGCGCCTCTGGTTAATGGATTGCCCATTGAAATCATGCCTCTAATCTTTTTAGAAGTATTTTAGAGCTGTGGTTTGCGCATGATGATGTCTTCGCGTCCGGGACCATTGGATACCATGGTGATAGGGAATCCGATTTCCTTTTCAATGAAGTTGACATACGCCTGGCATGCTTCCGGAAGCTTATCAAACTCACGAATGCCGGTAATGTCGGATTTCCAGCCCTTCAATTTAGTGTAAACGGGTTTGGCACGGTACAAATAGCTTGTAGCCGGGAAATCGCGCGTTACTTTGCCGTCTATTTCATATCCCGTGCAGATAGGAATTTCATCAAGGTATCCCAAAGGATCCAGCACGGTGAGCACGACTTCCGTGGCACCCTGCATCATGCAGCCGTACCGGGTGGCAACAGCATCGAACCAGCCTACGCGACGCGGTCTTCCGGTGGTGGCACCGTATTCTCCGTGATCACCGCCGCGCTTGCGCAGTTCCTCGGCCTCATCGCCGAAGATTTCGCTGACGAAGGCACCACCGCCGACAGCACTGGAGTATGCTTTGGCAACCGTGACGATATCCGTGATGGCATAGGGTGGAATGCCTGCCCCGATGGAAGCATAGCCGGCCAGTGTCGAAGAGGAGGTGACCATAGGATAGATTCCATGATCTGTATCCTTTAAGGAGCCAAGCTGCCCTTCAAGCAGGATATGCTTGCCGTCGTTAATCGCCTGATGCAGGTAAGCCGAAACATGGCAGACATAAGGTTCAATCATGTCTCTGTAGGAAATCAGTGTGTGGTAGAGTTCTTCCTCATCGAGGAGCGGCTTGTGGTAGAGATGCTCCAGAAGAGGATTCTTTCGATCGCATACCAGCTTGATCTTGTCCCGCAGTTCATCTTCAGGCATGAAGAGTTCATTGACCTGAAAACCGATTTTGGAATACTTGTCAGAAAAGCATGGTGCGATGCCGGATTTGGTTGATCCGAAGGACTTGCCTGCCAGCCGTTCTTCCTCATATTCGTCGAACTTGATATGATAGGGCATCAGGAGCTGCGCTCTGTCTGAAACGAGAACGTGCGGCTTGGGAACCCCGCGGTCCACAACAGACTGCAGCTCATTGATGAAGAAAGGAATGTTCAGTGCGACGCCATTGCCCAGAATGCAGGTGGTGTGATCATAAAAAATGCCCGAGGGCAGAAGGTGAAGTGCGAATTTGCCATAGTTGTTGATAATGGTATGGCCGGCATTACTTCCACCCTGAAAGCGGATGACGATATCTGACTCCTTAGCCAGCATATCGGTGATTTTGCCTTTTCCTTCGTCTCCCCAGTTTGCTCCAACAACAGCTTTAACCATTGGAAAATCCCCCTTTGGTAAACTTAGATAACGTAGCGATTTTTGCTTTTGCGTGTCTTGTGTTTCCGACTGCCTGCGTTTTCAGCCGCTTATAGCAGAAATCCACTTACACATTGATTTCGGCAGTCATACCGATGATGTCCTGATTGGCATCCAGGATGGGCTGCACCTGTTCACGGATGTAGTCCTCTGTCTGCTGTTCTGCACAGCCGATGAAATTTTTGGCATCCATCAGGCTTTCCAGCTTTTCTCTGTCCATGCCGAAAGCCGGATCGGATGCGATGCGATCGAGCAGATCGTTGGCTTCTCCTTCTTCCTTGACACGCCTTGCCGCAGCCATAGAATGCTCACGGATGCGTTCATGCAGTTCCTGTCTGTCTCCGCCGGCTTTGACCGCATCCATCAGGATGATCTCCGTAGCCATGAAAGGCAGCTCACTGTTGAGCCTGGAAGCAATCACCTTGGGATAGACCACAAGGCCGCTGGTGATATTCAGGTAAAGCTCGAGGATGCTGTCGACTGTCAGGAAGGCTTCCGGAATGCTGAGCCGCTTGTTGGCGGAATCATCCAGTGTCCTTTCGAACCACTGCGTGCTGGCGGTGATGGCCGGATTGACGGCATCGGCGATCACATAGTTGGCCAGAGAAGCCATGCGCTCGCTGCGCATGGGATTCCTTTTGTAAGCCATGGCCGAGGATCCGATCTGCGTCTTTTCAAAGGGCTCCTCCACCTCTTTAAGATGCTGCAGCAGACGAATATCGTTGCTGAACTTGTGGGCGCTCTGAGCAATTCCGGCCAGCACGTTAAGGACACGGCTGTCTACTTTGCGGGAATAGGTCTGCCCGGAGACCGGGTAGTATGCATCGAATCCCATCTTTTCGGTGATCTTTTGATCGAGCTGCTTTACCTTTTCGTAATCGCCTTCAAAAAGCTCAAGGAAGGTGGCCTGCGTTCCCGTCGTTCCCTTGGATCCCAGCATTTTGATGCTGTCGTACAGGTATTCCAGATCTTCAAGATCCATCATCAGGTCGTTGATCCACAGTGTGGCCCGCTTGCCGACCGTGGTGGGCTGTGCAGCCTGGAAGTGGGTAAAGCCCAGAGTAGGCTGGCCCTTGTGCTCCATGGCAAAGGATGCGAGCTGGGCGATGACATTGACCAGCTTGTCCCGAAGGATTTTCAGGCCTTCCTTCATAATGATCAAATCGGTGTTGTCACCCACATAGCAGGAAGTCGCTCCCAGATGGATGATGCCTTTGGCTTTGGGGCACTGCAGCCCGTAAGCATAGACGTGGCTCATTACATCATGACGAACGATCTTTTCGCGTGCTTCGGCATCCTCAAAGTTGATGTCATCGGCGTGCGCTTTCAGTTCGTCGATCTGCTCCTGGGTGATGTCCAGACCGAGTTCCTTCTCTGTCTCGGCAAGTGCAATCCAGAGCTTCCGCCATGTACGGAACTTTTTCTCAGGGGAAAACAAGTGTTTCATTTCCTTGCTGGGATACCGTTCCGACAGAGGACTGGTATACGTATCATGCGTAGTAGTCATAGTTGGTCTCCTTTACAATCACCTTGAAATTATATCATTACTGGGTATGGAATACAAGAAAAACAAGGCCTCAAGCCTTGCAAGCTGGGGGCCTGTATGCTATGATAGTAAACGGATTGCGTCCACCTGACGATTGAATACGGCTCTGTAGCTCAGGGGACAGAGCACCGCTCTCCTAAAGCGGGTGTCGCGCGTTCGAATCGCGCCAGGGTCACCAAGTAAAAATCCTTTCAAATCACTGGAATGACAGGGTTTGAAAGGATTTTTATTTTTTGAAAATGTAAAATACTGGAACAAGAATGTGGTTTCAGGTGTTACCACTAGTGTTACCACCTGCGGCCGCACTAAGGACTGCTCAATTTAATCAGTACCGCTATTTGACCAGAACCTTTTCGATTTCAGCGATATAGTACGTGTGGTAATCCTTGTCCGGGTAGTTTGCGGCATCGTCGGCAGGATCATAGATTCTGGCGGGATCGAATTCACCGGAGATCAGCTTTTTGCAGATAAAGACCATGTCGGCGCCGTCCACGTAAGGGACGCCGTCCTCAAAGGCTTTCTCGGCGCCGGCGGCATCAAACTTATTTACGCCGTCGTTGCCGGAAAGAGAACCGAAGGAAGTGGACACCTTTCGCATGGAATCCGGAAGAAAGCTGAGGGAGAATCTTTCGCTGTCATCGATGAAAGTCTTGGTAAAGCGCTGTGGACGAATGTAGACTGTCACAGCCGGTTTTTCCCAGAACATGCCGACAGCGCCCCAGCTTACAGTCATGCCGGTTGCTTTGTTTTCATCGCCTGCGGCGAGAACGCCCCAGGTTTCGTTGAGCAGTTTGAACGGATTGACAGTGATCTCTTTTGCATTGATTTCTTTCATGTGTTACCTCTTAAGTAAAAAGCTGTAATAGACATGCATCCATTCATACGTTTTAGGATATTTCCTATCATATCATCATATCAATGATCAGCCAGACTATCGTGAACGATCCTCTGCAGATCCGGTACCACCTTTTCCTCAAACCAGGGATTTTTTGCCTGCCAGCGGAAATTCAGCGGACTTGGGTGGACGATGGGAAAATACGCCGGCAGATAGTCTTTGTAAGCAGCAGTTGTTTCTGTCAGGTTTTTCTTCTTTTCCTTTTTGAGATAGAAATCCGTGGCATATTTGCCGATCAGAATGGTCAGCCGGATGTTCGGCATCAGCTTCATGATTTCCGGATGGTACTCGCGTGCGATGAACTTTCTGGGAGGCAGGTCGCCGGATTTGCCTTTGCCCGGATAATAAAAATCCATCGGCATGATGGCGATTTCCGAAGAGTAGAACGTGTTTCGGTCGATACCCATCCAGTCAATCAGTTTTTCGCCCGATTTGTCGTTGAACGGAATGCCGGCTTTTTTGAACGGAATGCCGGATTCTTCGACCTTTCTGCCCGGCGCCTGGCCGATGATCAGGATCTTTGCCGCGCTGTCAATCTGAAAGACGGGCAACACGCCCCGCTGCGTATACGATCGATTTCTCTCGTCTGTTTTCAGCTTTTCAGTAATTTCTTCCAATATCATCTTCCATGCCATCTCTGTTGTACTCCTTTCTCCGAACAGACCCGGGATTGTTATGTGCGCATGCCGATCAATCCTGCCTGGCAGACTTTTCTCCGGATAACCCCGGGATTGTCAACTGCCTGCCAGGCTAAGGCATCCGTGCGCCTGTCGATGCCTTTACCTCTGTTTAATCTGTCTAAGCCTATTGCCTGAGCTCTAACGGCCCATCTCTATCATCCTGTTTAAGTATAGCATGTTCTGCGGTCAATGATGTATCTTCGGCGCGCGCATGCCGGCTGAGAAAGCCGGTTTACGGCTGCTTTCAGCGTTTCGGCGCAGGAAATTTTAGTATATAATGAAGCTGTGTGCAGTGCATGGAAGAGGATGCGTATGAGGAAAGCGGCGGATTTTCTTGTCGAAAAGAGAACTATCATATTGATCGTGGTTGCCGTGCTGGTGGCTGCCAGTCTCTTTTTGCTGCCGAAAGTCAAGATTATCTCCGATATGCGGGAGTACCTGCCGGATGATTCAAGAATACACAAAGGCCTGCAGATTCTGGAAAAGGCCTTCCCAAAGACCGCCGATGCAGGCGGGGAAATCCGGGTCATGTTCAAGGGGCTGGATGCGAAAGAAAAGGCGTCCATGGCCAAGAAGCTCTCCGGCATGCCGCATGTCAGCCAGGTACACTACGAAGCCGGCAGCAGGGACTATGAGAAGGGCGCCTATACCCTGTATACAGTGGATGCCGACTGCGCGCCCGGTACATCGCAGATTGAAAGCCTGACGAAAAAACTCGAAGCGCAGTTTGGCGAGGATGAGGGATACCGGATGGTCTACAAGATCACCGATGATACCACCGGTTCACTCAAACTATGGATTATCGTGGCCGCTATTGCGATGATCATGGGCATACTCTTCCTGATGTGCAGTTCCTGGGTGGAACCGCTGCTGATTCTCTGCACGATTGGCATGGCTGTTCTGCTCAATATGGGAACCAATGCGTTCCTGCCTTCGGTATCACAAACCACTCATTCGATCGCCGCGATCCTGCAGATGGTGCTGTCGGTGGATTATTCCATCATCCTGCTGAATCGATACCGCCAGGAACGGGAGGGCATCGGAACGGATGCAGAGGCGATGAAGCGTGCTCTGACCGGTGGATTTCCGGCGATCTCCTCCAGTGCGCTGACGACGATCCTGGGTCTGTTAGCGCTGGTATTCATGCGGTTTAAGATTGGTGCGGATTTGGGCATTGTGCTTGCCAAAGGGGTGCTGATCAGCCTCCTGTGCATGTTCACGGTCATGCCGGCACTCGTACTGATGATGCAGAAAGCAATCAACCGGACACAGAAAAAGATTCTGCGCTTTTCTATGGACAGGCTGGGAAAATACAGCCATCGCGCCAGGTTCGTGGTGTTGGCGGTTTTCCTGCTCATCTTTGCCGGCGCCTTTGCCACAAAGGGCAATACGAATATTTCCTACGCCAATGCCGATACTCCCAGCAAGATTGACAAAATCTTTCCGGACACCAACGATATCGTGCTGCTGTATCGCACTGCCGATGAAGAAAAAGCTGCGGATTTTCTCAAAGATACAGCGGCGGCTTCCCATGTGAAGCAGGTGATGTCGTACGGGACGGTGATGGGCAGGCAGATGACGGCCGCGCAGATGGCACATGCTCTTGCTTCCTATACGGACAGCGGCATGCCGAATAAGACGATGCTGTCGGTTCTCTACGAGTATCATTTTGGTACGCGGGACAAGGATAGGATGACGGCGGCACAGTTCCTGCGTTTTGTCTCTATGCAAGCCGACAAGGGAACGTTTGACAAGCAAATAGACGCCAATACGAAGAAGCAGCTGCGCACACTGCAGAAATTCACGGCCCCGGGCGCATTGGATACGCCGCTTACGGCAGCCGAGGCGGCAACGTTCTTCGGCATGTCCAAGGAGAAGATGGAGCAGGTCTATCTATATTACCGGATGCAGCGCGGCGGGATGCAGACGGGGAAAATGACGCTGCCCGCCTTCACCTCGTTCCTGGCGGAGAGCATGGAGGGGCAGGGCGTCCGCAGCAGCGCTGCGCAAAAGGATACCAAGCAGAAAATACAGCAGCTGCAGAGGTTTACGCGCCGTGCGGAGATAAAGAAGAAGAGGACCTGCACACAGATGGCCTCGATGCTGCAGACCGATGCAGGACCGATGCGTCTGGTTTATGCTGCCCGGGCGGCGGCGCAGGGGCGTAAGCTTTCCTCCATGACACTGCCTGCTCTGGTGAACTTCCTGCAGCGGCATGTTCTGGGGGATAGCCGGTTTGCCGGGCATTGGAATGCTTCAGCCGGAAAACAGATCGCCCAGCTGAAGCATTTGACCGATGCCGTTGCGATTACCAGGCCGCAGAGTGCGCAGGCACTGGCATCACGTTTTTCCATGCAGGAAGCAGCAGTGGCACAGATCCTGGCTATGACGGGAAAAACCGCCATGAGCGAAAAGGATTTTGTGGATCTCCTGCTGGATCAGCTGGCGATGGATCCGGCATACCGGTCGATGTTCTCAGAAGAAGCGCTGGCCAGTTGCCGGATGATGCGGCAGATCATGCAGATGACGCTGGCAGGAACGAAGCTGCAGCCGGCAGAGGCAGCTGCTCTGCTGGGGATGGATACTGCCAATATACGGTTCCTGTATGCTTATCATGACAGCTTTACGCAGGTATGGAAGCTGGACGTGGCTACCGTGGTTCATTACATCCTGAAAAATCAGAGCTCCTTGGGGTTCTCGATGTCCAAGAAAGCGCTGGCGCAGCTGCAGATGGCGTCGCGTCTGATGAAAGCGGCGATGGCCGGGGAGGGGCTCACGGTGCACCAGACGGCGGCACTCCTGGGCATGAAGGAAAGGCAGGTGCGGGCGGTGTACCTGTTGAAGCGGGCGCAGGAAAGCGGCGGTTACGGTAGGATCACAGCGGCGGCATGTGTCGATTTCTTAGCGGAAATTGCAGATGACGGCGCGGCTTCTTCCATGATCAGTGCCGGTCAGCGCCGGCAGCTTCGGCGTGCACAGCAGATGGTGCATGTACTGCAGGACAGCCGGGCCTATACAGCGGCCGGCATGGCAGAACGGCTTGCGGTGCCGGGGGCTTCCTTTGACCGGAACAAGGTGCAGCTTATGTACTATTACTATTTCGGCATGCAGGGGGCGCATGCTGACCGCACCATGTCGATGATGCAGCTGGCACGGGTGCTGGCTGTTGATGTGCTGCAGGATCCTGCTTTCGACGGCGTGCTGCAGGCAAAGGACCGCAGGGCCATCCGCTCGATGTACAGCGCGCTGCGGCAGGGGGCGCATCAGCTGCGTGGAAAGACGTGGTCGATCGCTCTGGTGCGCACGACGATGCCGGTGGAGGGAAAGACGGCCGACCGTTGGTATCCTGCCTGGAAGAAGCAATGTGATCAGACGCTTGGCAGTGCAAACTGCTACATGATCGGCAATACACCGATGAGTCAGGAGATGCAGGGCACCTTCCGCGGCGAACTGAATAAGGTTACGCTGCTTACCATTGCGGCGATCTTTCTCGTGATCCTGCTCACCTTCCGCAATTTCCTCGTGCCGGTCCTGTTGGTTTCCGTGATCCAGTGCGCGATCTACCTGACGATGGTCAGTCTGGGTCTGCAGGGATACAGCATCAATTATCTTGCGCTCCTGATCGTGCAGAGCATTCTGATGGGCGCAACCATCGATTACGGCATCCTCTATACGAGCTACTATCGGGAAATACGGGTGCGGCTCGGGCGGCAGGAAGCGCTGACGGAGAGTTACCGGCGCTCGATCCATACGATTCTGACGTCCGGATCCATCATGACGATCGTAGTGTTCGCCATCAGCTTCGCCTTCGCGGCGCCGATGGTCTCACAGATCTGCCGTACGATAGCCATTGGTGCGCTGTGTGCGCTGCTGCTGATCCTCTTTGTTCTTCCCGGCCTGCTGGCAGTATTCGACCGCTGGGTCTGTCCCCGGCAGGACAAGGCGCAGACGGCCGGACGCAGCGGCTGATTCTGCAAGCGCGGATGCCCGGGGAAAAGCGGGTAGCCGCGGAGCATTGGAGCATTCTGCGACAACAGAAAAGGAGGTGCAGCAAATGCTGCACCTCCTTTCCCCTGAAACGAGTGATGCGCATGATCAATTCATGCTGAAAAGCGGTTCTCCGCTCCGGAGGAATCATTAACCTTCAATGGCAATGGTTTTCTTGTTTTCCACTTTCTGTGCGGACACTTTAGGAATCTCCATCGTCAGTGTACCGTTATCAAACTTGGCCTTGATGTCTTCTTCCGTCAGGCTGTCGCCAACGTAGAAGCTGCGGCTGCAGTTGCCCTGGTACCGTTCTCTGCGGATATACTTGCCGTCCTTGTCCTTCTCGTCGTTGTTTGCGCTCCGGGAAGCTGTGATTGTCAGGTAGCCGTCCTCCAGCTGCGCATTGACATCTTCCTTGTTAAATCCCGGCAGGTCGACAATGACTTGATAACCGTTATCGGTTTCTTTGACATCGGTCTTCATCAGATCGGCATCGTTCTGTACTAAATAACGGGAAGACGGAAAATCATTCATCCAGTTATCAAAAAAGCTATCGTTCCATAATCTCGGCATCAACATTGTCTATTCCTCCTTTTTCAATGTATTTACTAAGTTCTTGGAGGAAATCGATCCCGCCCGATCCTCTGGGCTTTCTCTTTCTTTCCTCAATAAATATTATACTCAATTTGTTAGCACTCTAAACAGATGAGTGCTAATTTTTTTCAAAAATTTTTTGGCCTGTTTTCCAAGGAGGGTTCGGGATGTTTTCTGCCAAGTGCCAACGTGGAGAATGGATGCGGCAGATCATTAGACCAGGGCGGCCGCACAAAAGAAGCGTGCCTCTCAGCCGCCCAGAATGCAGCTTGCAAGAACCAGGACAAACCCGCAGACAGAACCCAGTAAAGACAGGCGGCGGGGCCTTGTGCGGAGCACATGCGGCAGCAGTTCGGCAAAGACAATATAGATGATCATACCGGCAGCAATGCAGACCAGGGCACCGATACGGCTTGCTGTTAAAGCATCGCTGACCAGCGCCATCAGCACACCGCCGAGACAGGTCGACAGCGTTACCGCCGCTAAAACACCGCGGCGAACGATGCGTCTTCTCTCCTGCATGGTGGCATAGATCAGCATGCCCATCGGGATGTTGTGAAGCGCAATGCCGAAGGCAAAGATCACGCCTTCGCGAAGGGATGTCAGTGACAGGCTGTAGACTGTCATACCTTCGACAAGGTTGTGGAGAATAAGTGCCAGCGAAGAAATGATGCCGATATGGACAGCGTTCTCATGGTCGTGGGTGGCAGCAGTGTCGTCATGATCCGGGATAAACAGATCGAGGAGTTTGAGAATCCCTACCCCGAGAAGCACCAGGAGGAGCACCAGGACGATGCCAATGTTTGCTGCACTCTCCCGCAGTTCCGGCAGCAGGTCAAAGAGCAGCAGTGCCAGCAGCGCCCCCAGCGCCAGCGCGATGGAGAGATGATGGATGCGGGCAGGGGAGGAAACCATATGGATGATCAGGGCGCCGATTACGATGGAGAGACCGGCAAGAAAGGAAATCAGCAGAGGCATCATCGCGGCGCCTCCTCTTCCTTTGCCAGACAGTCGCCGCAGATGCCGTAGAAGACAGTGCGCTGCGGATCAATCTTAAAGCGGTGTTCACTGAGGATGTGTTCGCTGAAGGCGGGAAGCTCTGCACAGTGCAGATGCAGAAGGCGGCCGCAGACGGCACAGCGGCAGTGATAGCAGGTTTCCGATGCATCGCGGCCGCCGACATAGGCATAGCAGGCCGGGGTGCCCGGCTCGACAATATATTTTCTAACCAGTCCTTCCTCGATCATGCGTTCCAGATGGCGGTAGATCGTTGTTGTGCCGATCGATGCATCACCGCCGGCAAAGTGGTCATGAAGCTCGCTGACGGTCACATGCCGGCCCGGAATGGTCTGCAGAAAGGCCAGCAGCTCATCGTATTGTCTTGTTTTGTACTTCTTTCGTGTGCTCATGGTTTGTTGAT
>OMZN01000118.1 GCA_900315555.1 uncultured Eubacteriales bacterium | reverse complement strand
TTCCCATCCCGAACACAGAAGTTAAGCTCTGCCGCGCTGATGATACTTGGCGGGCGACCGCCCGGGAAAGTAAGTCGTTGCCGGTTTAAAAAGACGAATCGCAAATGCGGTTCGTCTTTTTTAGCGTGTTAGCTGCTTTGCTTAGTGCGGAAATCCGCGGATATCGTCAGTATACAGGCAGGTTTTGTCCTATAACGCCAGGTTTTCCTTGACGATATGGAGAAAGCGTTGTATGATAATACCGTTGGCACTCAAGCTACAAGAGTGCTAACAGTAAAAACGCAATACAAGGTACATACAGCCGACGATCATACATGGAGGTAACTTATGGCAAAGAAGCAATTTCAGGCGGAATCAAAAAAACTGCTGGACATGATGATCAACTCGATCTATACACACAAGGAGATTTTCCTGCGCGAACTGATCTCCAACGGCAGTGATGCTATTGATAAACTATATTATCGCAGTCTGGAGGATCAGAATACGGGAATCAGCCGGGATGATTTCAGCATTCAGGTGGAGCCGGACAAGGAAAACAGGATCCTGCGCATTATCGATAATGGCATGGGTATGAGCCGTGATGAAATGGAGGAAAATCTTGGCACAATTGCCCACAGCGGATCGCTCGAATTCAAGAAAAACAGCGGCAGTGAGAAGGATACCGATGCGGATATTGATATCATCGGTCAATTTGGTGTCGGCTTCTATTCAGCGTTCATGGTCAGCGACAAGGTTGTTGTCATTTCCAGGCAGTTTGGCAGCGGGGCCTCTTATCAATGGGCCTCAGAAGGAGCGGACGGCTATACCCTGGATCCTTCTGACAGCCAGCCGGGAGAAGACATCGGAAAACCGCAGGATCATGGTACCGAAATTATCCTGTATCTGAAGGAAGATACACCGGATGAAAAGTATACGACATATACTGAAGAATATACCATTCGCCAGCTGGTTAAGAGATACTCCGACTACATTCGCTACCCTGTTACGATGACTGTGGAGAAACAGCGGCCTGTGGAGAAACCGGAAGAAAATGAAGGCGATGACGATGACGAGAACAAAGAGCCGGAATATGAGACCTATGTTGAGGTTGATGTTCTCAACAGCATGGTTCCCATCTGGAAGAAAAAGAAGAGCGAACTGAGCAAGGATGATTATAACAGTTTTTATAAGAGCAAGTTTATGGACTTCAACGACCCTGCCAAGGTTATTCATACCAGCGTCGAGGGCGTAACAACCTATGATGCGCTTCTGTTTATCCCTTCCAGGCCTCCCTATGATTACTATACGAAAGAATACGAAAAGGGTCTGCAGCTCTATTCCTCCGGAGTGCTTATCATGGAAAAATGCCCGGATTTAATTCCGGACTACTTCAGCTTTGTCAAAGGCATTGTCGATTCTCCGGACTTGTCTTTGAACATATCCAGAGAGATGCTGCAGCATGACAGGCAGTTAAAGGCCATCGCCAAGCGTCTGGAAAAGAAGATCAAGAATGAGCTGCTGGATATGCAGAAGAAGCAGAGAGAAGATTATGAGGCGTTCTTCAAGAACTTTGGTCTGCAGCTGAAGTTTGGTGTCTATACCGATTTTGGACAGAACAAGGAGATGCTGCAGGATCTTCTGATGTATTATTCCAGCACCGAGAAAAAGCTGGTCACCCTCAAGGAGTATGAGGAGCGAATGAAGGATGACCAGAAGTATATTTATTATGCAGCCGGCGCCGGCATTGACAAGGTAGACAAGCTTCCGCAGACGGAGCAGCTGAAGGATAAAGGCTATGAGATCCTTTACATGACAGATGACGTGGATGAATTCGCTGTACAGATGCTGCGGGAGTATGACGGAAAGGAATTCAAGTCTGTTTCCGCAGAGGATCTGGATCTGGGAGAATCCGATGAGGAAAAGAAGGCCGGAGAAAAGCAGGCAGAGGAAAATAAGGATCTGCTTGCAGAGATGAAGGAAATCCTGGGAGACAAAGTCAGTGAAGTTCGTCTGACCCATCGCCTGAAGAGTCATCCGGTCTGCCTGACCACCAAAGGCGCCGTTTCCATGGAGATGGAGAAGGTGCTCAATGCGATGCCTAACGGGGCTGATGTCAAGGCAGAACGCGTTCTGGAGATCAATGCCGGCCACGAGATCCTCGGCACACTGCAAAAGGCGCAGAAGGAAGACAAGGAGAAGCTGGCTTCCTACACCAAAGTCCTGTATGACCAGGCTCTGCTGATAGAAGGGCTTTCCATCGACGATCCGGTGTCTTTCTGTACGGAAATCTGCAAGATGATGAAGTAAGATGATCGCTGCCGGGACCTGAAGGGATTGCTCCGCATCGATCAATGACAGGCTCCGGATGCATTGAGACCTTGCAAAAACATTGTTCTAATGGGGAAGGTAGCTTCCCCTTTTGCATCGGCATATAATTAGATTAATCTAACTGCTTGAGAACTACTAATGGATCCAGCTAGCGGATCCATTAGTAGTTGCTATTTTTGATATACTGTTTGTCCTGAGGCCGCCTAAGAGACGGTGGACCAGGAAGCAGCAGGCCGGATCTCTATGGTCTGTTCTGCTTCTCTTGATCATAAGCTTCCATGATGGAAAAAAGCTCAGAAGGCATGCTGCGCTGACCGCGCACCGTGACCTTGATACCGTGCTGATTTAAGAATGCTCTAGGCCAGCGGTCTTTAGGGTATGTTGTCAGCAGTTTGAGGCGCATCATGGCAGGCGGTGCAGAAGCAGGGTGCATGCCGAAGAGTGCAGGATCGTCAGCGGGAAGATCTGTTTCTATGGCTTCGCAGCGGAAAATAATCGCAGCGATGGGCGCTGCCTGATAGATGAAGACTTGATCACCCGGCCGTGCATGAATCCGCTGATGCCATAGGATCGTAGCGTCCGGACTGTTTGAAAATCCTTCGGCTACATTGTAGTGTGCGGGATTGGACGGGATCACCCAGGCCGCCGGCGTTTCGATGCTGCATGCGGCAGAAGATTGTATGTTGGGGGAAGCTCGTCTCACGACGCTGCCGCTGGTTCGGCCGACAAGGGCAAAGCTTTGCTTCATCAAAGCCATAATCCGCTGATCAGATAGTGCGTCGTTAAGGGAGAGGGAAATCCAGTGTTTTTTGTTCATGTGCCAGCAAAGGTAGATTCCGGGCGTCTGCAGGAGATCATCGAGATTTGAGGGATCGATCTTGAGGTTCATGATTTCCGCCATCATGTCATCAAGAGGCCTTTTGCCTGCATTCCCAGTCCGGTCGGCTTTTTCAGCCGGCTTTTCGTCCTTTGCTTTCTGGAGTGCGGAAGCTTTCACCTTGAGGAAGACGGAGAACCAGCGGCCATTGTGCGGATGGCGCAGAACAGAACCCTCTGCCTTCCGAAACGTCTGCTCCAGCGGCACGCTGAAGAATCCTGAGGCCCATGCTGCGAGCCTGTTGGCTTGCGGGCTTTCAAAAGGGAGGTCTTCAAAGCGAGCGGCCGTTTCCTCCAGCCAGCGCCGGTAGGCATCTCGGACCATTCCTGTGAATTTGCCGACGGCGCATTCCACCTCCAGCGGCAGGTAATCGTCACCGGATTCCAGATCGATAACCCTGCCGGTCATGCCGCTTTCCGGATGTGCGCGAAGCTCAGCACGAAACAGCCCGGGCATGAGCTCTTTAGACAGGATCCATAGCTGTCCGTCCCGGGAAAAGCCGGCAGCGGTCAGATGATCTTCGTCGAGGCGTTTTTTCCTAAATACTTTTTCGGCAAGCATGGATTCTCCTTTCGTTTGGCGCGCAGGTCAGATACAGAAATCACAGCGCTTCAGCGCGTGGTGATTTTTCAGTTCATGACCTGCGCGTGAAATTGACAAAGAAGGCGCGGCTCTGCTACACTGAAAACATAATCAAACAAGATTAGCATACCATGCCTTAAATAGAGAGAACAAGGGAGGGGAACCCATGAAAGATGTAGAATTCACATCGGATATGATCAATATCATGCTGCAGCAGCTGGGTGCCAGCAAGATTAAGACAACGATGTCACAGACCAACAGTGTGCTTTTCGTTATTAAAAATGATGTACGTATCAGATATGAATACGGTGTCAGTGAAAATGGGATCTATCTGCAGAGGGTGGAGCCATATCCCATGCTGCTGGGTGAATGGAAGGATGAACATGCTGTGATCAGCATGATCAGTGCTGATGTCAATCGCTTCCGTCATGCATGCAGCAGCAGCAACTACGAGACTTTCCTGGAAAACATCCAAAATGCCAACGATCTGCGCAAGTTCATCGAAAACCTTTTCCTGCTGCGGAATGTGGATGCTGCCGATATGAGAAAGATCGCAGACGCCATCGAGCAGATTAAGAAAGTTGTATTCAACACATTTAAGGATTCCAGAGATCTTAAGATCTTCAATGATGGAGCCAAGAATGTAAAAGGAGAGAAAGAAGAGTAGCAGGTCGGGAGAATATGACGAAAATCGGACTGGTGGTAGAAGGCGGCGGTATGAAATGCGCATACAGCGCCGGTGTACTGGACGGATTTATTGATGAGCGCATTGATTTTGATTATGCAGTCGGCGTATCGGCCGGCGGTGCCAATATGGTTTCCTTTCTGGCACATCAGAGGTCGCGGGCCGCGCGGTTTTATACAACCCATATCAAGGAGCCGCACTATTTCGGCTTCAAGAGCCTGCTTGAAACCGGAAATCTGTTTGGCCTGCAGTATATTTACGGTACGCTGACCAATTCAGATGGTGGCGATCCCTTGGATTTCGAAGCCTTGATGGAAAATCCCACCGATTTTCACGTGGTCGCAACGGATGCGGCAACGGGACTGCCTGTTTATTTTCCGAAATCACAGATGCGCAAGGATGATTACCGTGAAATCATGGCAAGCTGTGCAATTCCGGTGGTGTCTCGTCCGGTAAAGATCGGTGAGCATCGTTATTTTGACGGTGGCATTTCGGATGCGATCCCTGTGGTCAAGGCGCTGGAGGAGGGCTGCGACAAAATCGTCGTCCTTTCGAGCAAGACGCGGGATTACGTAAAAAAACCGCAGAAATTCAGATTGCTGTATCGGACGACTTGTTTCCGCTATCCCGAAGTTGTTCGGGCAATCCGGCAGCGGCATATCATGTATGAAATAGAGCAGTCGTATATGTATACGCTGGAGAAACAGGGCAGAGCTTTTCTCTTTAATCCGAGCAGGAATCTGAAGATGGGGACCTATGCGATGGATGTCGAAGCCAACCGGGCCCTGTACGAGCTGGGATACAGTGATTTTCTTGAACAGAAGAAGGCGCTGGCGGAATTCCTCAGCGAAAATGAATAGAAAATGCATAGAAAGAGAGCAGCTCTTTGCTGCTCTCTTTCTATGCATTGAAAAGCCGGCAGGAAGCAGATAGGGAAAAGAGTGTGCTTTATAATATTTTCCGCCGGAATCTCCTTTCCAAGGAAAGATATAATACCAATACGCGTTGAAATTTCAATACACACACGGATCTTTACCAACACGTTTTGTCCTATAACCCTAACCCTATATATTTCAGATAAAAACAGCATGAAAAAACACTCTTCAATGTTGAAATTCCAACCTTTGAAGAGTGTTTTTCTCTTGGTACACCGTCAATCAGAATTTGAGAACCCGGATCATAGAGTTTTGTTTTTATGTAATTTTCAAGGCTCACATGGACTTCACCGA
>OMZN01000011.1 GCA_900315555.1 uncultured Eubacteriales bacterium | reverse complement strand
GAAGGCCGCCGTGCTGAGCTGCACTACACCATGTCCAACAATCTGGGCTTTGGCGGACACAACGGCAGTCTGATCTTAAAAAAGTATGAGGGGTGAGGCAGGCAATGCATTTGAACAGAGAACAGATCATGGAGATCATCCCGCATCGTGACCCCTTTCTTTTGATCGATGAAGTGCTGGACATGGAAGTCGGCAAGAAGATTCTGGCCGTCAAGCATGTGCGGGAAGACGAATACTATTTCAAGGGTCATTTCCCGGACGAGCCTGTGATGCCGGGCGTCCTCATCGTGGAGACGCTGGCCCAGGCCGGGGCTGTGGCGGTGCTGTCCATGCCCGAATATAAGGGCAAGACCGCTTACTTCGGCGGCATCAAGAACGCCAAGTTCAGGCAGAAGGTGCGGCCCGGCGACGAGCTGCGGCTGGAGGTGGCGCTCGATCGGATGCGCAGCCGCGCGGGGACCGGCCACTGTGTGGCCTATCTGGGTGACAAGGTGGCGTGCCAGTGCGAGATCCTGTTTGCGATAGGATAGGCGCTCCATGGACAAGATAGACAAAGTCAGTGAGATCTTTTCCGATATGGTCAATATGGCCATGAAAATAGAGGATCGGACACGCAAAGCGACGTCGGCAGGCGATCTTTCCGTGGCGGAGATGCGTACGCTGGATGCCGTGGGACTGCGCGAGTCCAAGAGCATGAGCCAGGTGGCGCAGTACCTGAACGTTAGCATGGGCACGCTGACCACCTCCATCAGCCGTCTGGTGAAAAAGGGCTACGTGGAACGCTTTCGGATTCCCGAGGACCGGCGGGTGGTGAAGATCCGCCTGACCGACAGCGGTGCGGCGGCTCTCACCGAGCATCATCGGTTCCGCAGCCGGATCCTGCGGGAAGCGGTGGCGGAGATGGATGCCGAGGAAGTGGATACCTTCATCACCGGGATGAAGAACATCTCCCAGTTCATCGCCATGAGCCAGTACCGGCCGCTGCGGGATCGCAGCGACTATGCGCTGCGGCCGATCAGTCTTGCGGGGCTGCGGCTGCCTGTGCCGCTGGTGCAGGGCGGCATGGGCATCGGCGTTTCGCTGGGCGGACTGGCCGGGGCCGTCGCAGCCCGCGGCGGTCTGGGACTGGTGTCGGCGGTGGAGCCGGGGTACCGCGAACCGGATTTCCGGAGCGATCCGCTGGCAGCCAATACCAGGGCGCTTAGCCGTGAGATCAGGAAGGCGCTGCAGCTGCGGGACGCACAGACGGATCCTGCCAGGCGCGGTCTGGTGGGAGTCAATGTCACCGCTTCGCGGGCGCATTACCGGGAACTGGTGCTGACGGCCATACGCGCCGGCGCCCAGGTTATCGTCTCCGGCGGCGGTCTGCCGATGACGCTGCCCGCCATCTGCGGCGAGGCCGACGTGGCCATGATCCCGATCGTTTCCTCCGCGCGTGCGGCGCGGCTGATCAAGCGCAACTGGAAGAAAAAGCACGATGCTGTGCCGGCGGCATTGATCTTTGAAAGCTCAAGGGCCGGCGGCTACCTGGGATACAAGGAAAGCCAGCTGCGGTCGGCACGCGATGACTTTTACCGCAATCTGCTGGAGATCCGCGAGGAGGCGGGTGATCTGCCGATGATCGTCGGCGGGGGCATCATGCGCCGCGAGGATGCGGCGCGGGCGTACGCTTACGGCGCCGACGGGATCCAGATGGGAACGAGCTTTATCACCACCGAGGAGTGCGATGCCTCTCCGGGTTACAAGGCAGCCTATTTGAACCTGGGGGAGAATGATGTTACAATAATCAGGAATCCGCAAGGAATGCCGTGCCGGGTCATCCGCAACCGGTTCGTAAAGGACCTGCAGGCTGATCCCTCCCGCCGGCTTAGTCAGGAAGAGGAGCGGGAAGCGCTGATCAGAGGGCTCCACGGCGATCTTGAAACAGGGCTGTTTTTCTGCGGCAGCATGGCGTATCGCATGAAGCATGCACGGACGGTGGCGCAGGTATTCAGCGAGTTTGGCGCATGACCTGTCTGTGAAGCAAAGTTCAGACCTTTGATCTGATGCACAGGCCGGCATGAAGGAAAGGAATGCCTGATGCTTCACATTCATTACGGCCGTGAAGACCGCAACAAGGAACGCTTTCTATACGATACGATTGAGGGACAGGCTGTCGTGCTCGTGCCGGACCAGTATACGGTCCAGGCCGAGCGCGATGCCTTTTTTTATTCTCAGGAGAAAGTTTTGATGCAGATTGAGATCCTCAGCTTTTCGCGTCTGGCGGACCGGGTCTTCAGTCAGGCCGGCGGCGGACGGGTGCCGATGATCGATAAGCAGGGACGGCATATGCTGCTGACCAGAATTATGCGGCAGAAGAAAGAGGAACTGAAGATGTTTGCCGGTTACAGCGGCAGCCATGACTTCATTGATATGGTCAACGATTTCATCGCCGAGAGCAAACAGTTCGGGCGCACCGGGGCCGAGATCACCGAGATCGCCGGGCAGCTTCCCGAGCACAGGTATCTGCGCCGCAAGCTGGAGGACATGGCGCTGCTCTTTGATGAATACCAGCGCCAGATCCAGGGGAAATACATGGATACCGAAGACCGCATCACGCAGATGATGGAGCGCATGGACCGGGCTGACATCGTAAAGGAAAACGCTTTTTGGATCTATGGCTTCGACTATTTCTCACCGCGCACCAGGGAGCTGATCTGCCGCCTGGCGGAGCTGGCGCCCGAGGTGCATGTCGTTATGACCGCCGATGCGGGCGGACGCGACAGCGATTTGTTCCGCGTGACGGAGGTGATGATCCGCCGTCTCCGGGAGGCCGTGGAGGCCAAGGGCATCGACTGCCGGATCCGTGCCATCGATGCGCGCTATCGGGCGAAGCGCCCGGCGGCCATGCAGAGTGTGGAACGGGAACTCTATGCGCTGCCGGTGCATCCCTGCGAGACGGCCGATCATGTGCAGCTGGTGGCGGCAGGCGGGCCGTATGAGGAAGCGGAGACAGCCGCCGCCGAGATCCTGCGGCTTGTGCGGGAGAAAGGCATGCGCTACAAGGATATCGCGGTGATCTGCAACGACCTGGAGGTGCGTGGGCGGATTGCGCGGCGTGTCTTTGCGCAGTACGGCCTGGAGCTTTATGTTGATGAAAAGCGGAGCATCATGGATCAGCCGGCCGTGGAGTGCACCCTGGCGCTGCTGGACAGTGCGGCCGGCAGCAGGACCGAGGACGTGATCCGGATGGTCAAGACCGGGCTGTCTCCCTTGACGCAGGCGGAAGGGGACCGTCTGGAAGAGTACTGCCGGCAGTTCGGTATCCGCGGCAGCGCTCTGAAGAAGCCCTTCGAAAAAAACGGCGGCCGCTATGATGAAGAGTCCCTGGCACAGCTGGAGGCCATCCGCGGACGGTTGATGGACAGCATCGGACGATTCGAAGAGGCTTTCAAGAAGGAAAAGAGCGCGGCCGCCCGCACCATGGCGCTCTACCGCTATCTGGCCGAGGATATGCAGCTGCGGGAAAAGATCAACGAGCAAATCGAAAAGCAGACGGAGGCAGGCCTGATGGAAGCGGCGCAGACGTCGGCGCAGGTCTGGAACATCCTGGTGAACATCATGGATCAGATGGTCGAAGTGCTGGGCGAAGAGCGCATTTCCCTCAAGGACTACGCCGCCGTCTTCCGTGCCGGCTGTGCGGCGGTGGAGGTAGGGCTCCTGCCGCCGGTGGTGGACGGCCTCGTTATGGGCACGATGCAGAGGACGAGAACCGGTGACCTCCGAGCGCTGTTTGTGCTGGGCGCTAATGAAGGCGTCCTTCCTGCCGGGATCGGCGGCGAGGGCATCTTCAGTGCAGAGGAGAAGAAAGAACTGGACAGTATGGCGGCCGAGACGCCGGCGCTTGCCATCTGCAAGGAAGATGCGTTTCGCACGAACGAAGAGGATCTGGCGATCTACAGGAACCTGAGCAAGCCCGAGGATCTGCTCTATGTGAGCTGGAGCGGCGCGGATGCGGAAGGCAAGCCCGTGCGCCGCTCGCCTGTGGTCGATGTGCTGCGCAGCATTTTTCCCGCAGTTCCTGTCAAAAGGGATCTTGTGGCCGCGGATGACTGGCTGGCCATGGTCTCGGCGCCGGGTGCCGCGATGGTGCATCTCACCGGCGCCGTGCAGGAGGGTATGCGCAGCGGGCAGCTGGATGACCGCTGGCGGCTGACCCTGGACAGACTGCAGCGCAGCGGCAGTGCCGATGCCCGCATGCTTTCCAAGGGCCTGCAGTTTGCGCCTGCCGCCGGCAGCGGGTCGATCACACCGGCGCTGGCAGGGGCATTGTATGGCGGCGAGGAAACGCTGACCCTCAGCGCATCCCGTCTGGAGCGCTTCGGCCGCTGTCCCTTCGCGCACTTTGTCCGCTACGGCCTGCGGCCAGAGGAGGTCCGCGAGTACAAGGTGGGCTCCGCCGAGCTGGGGGATGTCTACCACCGCTGCCTGCAGCAGCTGACGGCGTTGCTGAACCGCGACGGCATGGCGGTCAGTGATCCTGCTTCTCCCTGGCAGACGATGACACGGGAGGAAGCGGACGCAGCGGTGGACGGGATCCTTGCCTCCACGCTGGCTGATTACCGGGAGGGACTCTTTGCGTCGTCGCCGGCCGAGGTGTATCGGGGCCGGCGTGTCCGGCAGATCTGCCGCGACATCTGCTGGACGGTGATCGATCAGGTCCGCAGAGGCCGCATCCAGTCCATGCATCCCGAGATCCGCTTTGGCAGGCATGGGGCGCCGCTGCCGCCGGTGAAGGTCACGACCGACTGGGGCGATGTCCTCCTGGAGGGGATCATCGACAGGGTGGACCGGCTGGACAATGATGAAGTCAAGGTGATTGACTATAAGTCCGGCAAGGATAAGTACAGTGAGAAAGAGGCCGTCGGCGGATGGAAGCTGCAGCTGTTCATCTATCTGAAGGCAGCCTGCGGCGACGAACGCATGCCGGCAGGCGCTTACTACTTCCATATCGACGAGCCCATGGTCGATGCCAGCGGCGTGGGACAGGAAGAGATCGCAAAGGAACTCGGCCACAAGCTGGCCATGCGGTTCCGCATGGACGGATTCACTGTGGCGGAGAAGGATACGGTGGAGGCGATGGATAAAACCTTCGGTACAGGGGAGAGTTCCGGGGTGATTCCGGCCGAGCGCAAGCAGAACGGCGAATTGAAGAAAAAGAAGGGGCGGCTTCTTTCCCGCGTGGAGATGACAGAGCTGACGGAGAAGGTCGATGAGACTATCGACACCCTCTGCAGGGAGCTGCGGGGCGGCGGCATCCGCATTGCCCCCAGGCAGAATGCCGCACAGAGCGCATGCACCTACTGCGGCTACCGGGGCATCTGCAAATTTGATCCCACCCTGGAAGACTGCCGCTATATCATGATCTAGGGAT
>OMZN01000001.1 GCA_900315555.1 uncultured Eubacteriales bacterium | reverse complement strand
ATAGTCAAGAAAACAGATCGCGGCTGTCATAAGTCCGCGATCTGTTTTAAAAAAATAGATAATGACGTGTAATCTTGTTACAAATAGGGTATACTAATACCAGATGAATTGGTATGACCGATGAAAGGAGGAAGCAGCTATGGTACCATCGGCAATTGTACTTATTGTAATCGCAGTACTGGCTGCTTTGGCATTCCGTTTTTCCGCAAAGCACGGCGGCAGCTGTGAAGGATGCGGCGGCAACTGTGCGGCCTGCATGGACGGCAAGAGCGCCAAGCAGATGTATGACGAGATCAAGGCAACAGAAAAAGCTGAAAAAGAACACCTTACTAACTAGAATTGCGAAAGTTTGCGGGTTCTTGATACCAATAGAAAAGGCGCTGTGTCATGTGTGAGGGAGCATGGCACAGCGCCTTTTCGCGTTCATGACCTGCCCGAATCTGCGATTTGGCGCGCAGGTCAGATACAGCAATCGCAGCGCTTCAGCGCGTGGCGATTGTTCAGTTACTTGTCCTCCAGGAGTTTTTCCACTTCTGCCATGCGGCCTCTGGCCAGCTCTTCAGGGATGTAGACCTGGCCGCACTTGGGACAGCGGGGGACTTTATGACGGAACTGACGTTCCAGATAGCAGAAGGTGACTTCCATCTCCTCCAGAGGAACGTGGCATTTACTGCACTTCAGGATCGACTCTTTTGCCATTCCAAACCACCTCCAGCTGAATTTCCATTCGATGGGTATAGACATTAAGCACTTCATAGCTGCCGGATGCTGCCAGCGGCCGGTATTCGACCCAGCAGGTCAGATGCCCCAGTTTGCGGCAGCCGCAGCAGCTGTCCTTCTCTGCGTCATAAAACGAACGCTTGGTTCGTTCGCAGAACGCGATCACCTGGGCAACTTCTTCCTCCAGCAGGTGCTCGCTGCTGATCTTTTGGCGTACCGTCTCGTCCATTTCGAGGCGGATAGCAGGGTGCTCGGCGCTGCCGCTTTCTGCGGCGGCACTTTCCTTCCAGAATTCCTTCAACAGAACCTCCTTGAGCCGTGTTCGATTGGCACGGCGTTCTGTGACTGTCGAGAGGCCGGGCGAGTGCCCGAAGAGCAGGTCCAGGATATGACGGGCTTCTTTGCCCTGGCTGATGAAGGCGTCCCGGCAGTTGATGCAGTAAGTGATGTAGGGATGATCGCTTTCTTCCATCCGCTGTCTGATGACAGCGCGGGTATAGTTCGGGTCGGCCAGACTGCCCTGTCCGCCATAGCTGCAGCAGGCGGTGTGGCGCTCGTGTTCGGCCAGGGGTTCAAGAGGCAGCGCCAGATCCCGGCAGAGCCTGCGTACGGAGGTGCGCACCGTGTCGCCTGCACGTGTGGCACAGGGATCAAAGATGCACATGGTTTCATCCGGACAGGCTGCCGGCTTTTCGATACCGCGGGCAGCCATGAAATCATAGACAAAGGTGGTTGGAATTTCAGGCAGACTCTCTGAAAAGGTTTTCATGCAGGTGGGGCAGGCCATCAAAAGGGTCGGGCGGCCCAGCTTGATCCACTGCGTCCGAATCGTATCCAGCGTCTCCTGCCAGCGTGCTGCCTCGCCGGCCCATTTGGCGGGGACGCCGCAGCAGTGAAGCAGCAGCCCGGTCTGCGGTTCCTTCTGCAGCAGGTAGCGGTAGGTGTCTGTGACCAGCGCCGGGGCGCTTGCACCCAGCTGGCATCCCGGGAAAAAGGCGTAGGGCGCATCCCCGTTTTCGCCCGGCGCCTTCCTGCACAGAGCGGCTTGGGCGCTGTTGGTGAAAGCCATGTCTTTAAGGAAGAACTCGTGGAAGGCCCATGGCATCTTGCCGATTTTGTGGATGCGGAAGCGGGCCGCCTGGATCAAGGCATCCATGTCGATCTGCACCGGGCAGATTTCGCGAAACAGGCCGGCGGGCTGGTACATATTGATGCTGCGTTTGGCCGGACTGCCCTTGATGTCTGCCGTACCTTCGACGCAGGTGGCATCGATCTCGTCCCGCAGCCGGGTGGGCGTCTTGTGCAGATAGCGGAGCAGATCGTCGTGAAGCTGACAGCCGTTGCACTGGCATTTGATGCAGCGGGCGGCTTCTTCGGCGGCTTCCTCCTTGGTATAGAGCCCGTTGTCCCCTGTGGGAACCACGGCCGGCAGGGTGTGCAGCGACGCCTCGTCGATTTGGATGTAGCTTTGCCTCGGCACAGGATAGCGGAGGTTCCGCGTCATCAGGAAGTTGTCGATGGCGGTAGCGATGGCAAGACCGCTGCCCAGGGCATGCATCTTGTCCTCGGCAGTCAGGGAGCCTCCCAGAAAGAGCCCCGTCTCCCCTTCCATGCGGCATGGTGCGGGATCCGCCGGATCGATGCCGAAGGAAGCGCCGCCGCGTCCGGTGGCGGCAAAAATCGCATCGAAGGGTTCGCCGGACGAATCGTCTGCAAGATCGCTGACAGAGGTAATTTCCGTGTCGAAGCGGTAAGTGATGGCAAGATGCTTCGTCTGCAGGGCAAAGTCATCCTGAAAAACGTTTTCTTCCATCAGTTCGTAGAGCGTGCCGCCGGGGCGGCTGGCCTTTTCATAGACCGTTACCTGGTAGCGCTTGGTGGCAAGGCGCAGTGCCGCCGCCATGCCGGCAAGACCGGCACCGATGATCGCAATGCGCTGCGGCTTCTGCGGCAGGTTATAGTCTGTCGGTTCGGTTTTGGTCGCCAGGTGGCAGACGGCGCGTTCCAGGTCGTTCATCCGGACGGGTTCGCCTGCCTCGGTTCCGCCCAGCGGGCAGGCAGCGCTGCACAGCCCGCTGCAGAGCCGGGCTGCGATGAAAGGGAAGCCTGCGGCGTTGCGCCACTGCTTGTACGCGGCGTTGAAACGATTTTCACGGATCCGGTCGATGAAGTCATAGACCTTCAGATCCAGCGGACATGCGCTCATGCAGAAGGGCGGTTCATTCTGCAGGCAGTGCTTGAATTGTGCGAGGTAGGGGGCAATGTTGGCGATATCTTCGGTCATGCTGTTTCTCCCGGCGCTGTTCTTCCGCCATCGTTGATCCAGCGCTGTTCTGATCCAGTGCTGGTCTTTGCAATAACGAACACGAGGGGGACACCACCACCGCGATGTCCCCCTCCGTTTCACAGCCTGCGCGCGGCCTGTCCGCATGGCGGATCCGCACACAGGGCATGACAGGTCGTATTCTCAGTCGTCTTTTCAGTCATCGAAATAGACCGGATTGTTTTTGATGTTTTCCATCTCCTCCTCGAAGTCGGATCCGAGGAAGTACTTCTTCGGCTTCAGCGGCTCCTTCTCGCCGTTGGCAAGACCTTCGAGTCCCTTCAGGATCTTTTCCGGTCTGGCAGGGAGCTCGTAGACACGGACGCCGCAGGCGTTATGGATCGCGTTGATCACAGCCATGTGGTCGCCGGACTGGAAGGCTTCCGAACCGCCGGAGGAACCATAGGGGTTGGTATCTCTTGGTGTCTGCATGTGAATCAGGCGGATGTCATCAGGCAGCATGTTCGCGGTGGCAATGCCCATGCCGACCAGATTGTTCTGCTTCTTCACATCTTCGTAATCCTCGTAGAGAGCAAAGCCGATGGCATGCGCAATGCCGCCGTAGGCCTGGCCGTCCAGGGTGGTGGGGTTGCCGATGACACCGACATCGTCCACGCAGGTGAACCTGAGAACGGTGGTCTTGCCGGTCTTCGTATCGACGGCCACCTCGGCCATGAAGAGCGCATAGGTAAAGGCCGGTGTCGGTTCGCCCTCGCCGGTATTGGGATCCAGATAGCTGAGGCTCGGATCGGTGCGGTTCTCATATTGTACATCATACCGCAGGGGCAGGCCTTCAGCAACCATCTCGTCATAGGTCCGGTAGGTGCCGTCCGGCTTGCGCATGGCGTTGAGCATTTCCTTGGCGGCCATTTCGGTGGCTTTGCTGTTCATGTAGTGCTGACGGGAAGAGGCGGATGAACCGGAGTCTACACCGTAGATGCTGTCGTTCTGGCGCAGGATGATGTCATCGCGGGTTACCTTCAGGTCGCGCAGTGCATGCAGGGTGATGACGAGCGAGCCGGCATCGCCGCCCTGTCCCACATCCTGCCAGGTGTCATATTTGATGAACTTGCCGTTCGGGGCAATCTCCAGACCCAGCGTGCACTGGTCGTCGTAGCCTTCGGTGACGTTGTAGCCGCCCCAGGCAATACCCACACCGCGTCTGACTTCCGGCGTATCCTCGGCCTTGGCGCGCTTCTTGGCCTCTTCGTAGAGAGGACGGAGCTTGTCCATCATCTTTTCCATCGGATATTCACGGAACTTGCAGCCGTTGACATTGGTGTCGCCTTCTCTTGCGATGTTCTTGTAGCGGAAATCGAAGGGATCCATGCCCAGTTCGTCTGCCATCATGTCCATCATGGATTCCGAGCAGGTGTAAGCCTGCGGCGATCCATAGCCGCGGTAGGCACAGCCGAAGTTGTGGTTGGTGGCGGCCACCCTGGCCAGTCCCTTGACGTTGGGTACGTTGTAGGGCCAGTAGGTGAACCTTGCCGGCCGCCAGGTCAGGTCATCGCCCAGCTCATTGTAGGAGCCGTGGTCCAGACCGAAGTCCCACTCGGCGGCGATGATCTTGCCGTCGTCATCGCAGGCCAGTCTGGAGTTCGACCAGGAAGGCGCCCGTTTGCCGGTGAAGGCGATGTGTTCGTCGTACGTCATGGACAGCGCGATGGGCATACCGTCGCAGGCCTGACATACGACAGCAGCCAGGGCGAAGGACTGGCCGGCCGTCGACCAGCCGAAGGAAGCGCCGGTCGGGTTTTCGATGACGCGGATCTTGTCCACGGGCAGGCTGGTAGCCTCGGCAATATCGGTGATGTTGGCGCCGATGGCCATGGCCTTGCACTGTACGGTCAGAATGCCATCATCGTCAAAATAGGCCTGAATGGTGTCGCTCTCAATCTGAGCGTGCGGCTCTC
The DNA here is from genome assembly GCA_900315555.1 of uncultured Eubacteriales bacterium. GTDB lineage: Bacteria > Bacillota > Clostridia > Peptostreptococcales > Anaerovoracaceae > RUG100. Next base: position 4,054 of record OMZN01000001.1, on the reverse strand, counting down.
TCTGAGAATAGAAGCTGCCTTCCACCACATGCGGTGCTGTATCGAACAGTTCGTCGGTATCATGGCCGGCGCCTTTGATGGTAGGCTGGACGCACCACATATTGGGATGGTCATCGTGGATGCGCATGGCATCCGGCATGACAGCTTCCAGATAATTCTTGTATTCAGGGAGCTGCTCCAGTTCCACCTTGACCTTGGCAGCAGCTTCCCGGGCATGCGTCTTCGTGTCAGCAACGGCCACGGCAACGCAGTCGCCGTAGTTCATGATTTTCTCGTCGGCGATCAGGTAATGGGTCTTTTCGGTGGCCAGTGTTCTGGGGGTGAAGGAGAAGAACGCCAGACGGTTGTCCCCCTTGACATCCTTGGCCGTCACGATCTTGTAAACGCCGGGAACCTTCATCGCTTCCTCGGTGTCGATGCTGAGGATCTTAGCATGGAAGGCCTTCTTGGGCTGCACCATGACGGCGTGCAGCGTGCCGTCGGGCATCTTCAGTTCGATGTCATCGCCGTAGTCTTCAACGCCGCAGACCCTTGCCAGTGCAGAGGGCCGCAGGGTCGGCTTGCCGTACTGTTCGCCGGCCGGCGCATCGGGGATCTTCAGCTCGTCAATACTCATCTCACCGCGCATGCACTTGGCAGCCAGCATGACAGAGTCGACGATCTGCTTGTAGCCGGTGCAGCGGCAGATGTTCCTGTGCTTGGTGAACCAGTCACGAACCTCTTCCCTGGTGGGATCGGGGTTTTCCTGCAGCAGGCCGTAAGCGGATACGATGAAGCCCGGGGTGCAGAAACCGCACTGCACGGCACCATGGTACATGAAAGCCACCTGCAGCGGATGCAGGAAGTTAGGCTGGCCGATGCCCTCGATGGTGGTGACGTCGCTGTATTCCTTGACGGAAGAAATCTTCCTCGTGCAGGAACGGATGACTTTCCCGTTTAAGATAACGGAGCAGGCGCCGCAGACGCCTTTGCCGCATCCCACCTTGGTTCCTGTCAGACCCAGGCGGCGGAGCACATCCGCAAGGGAGTCCTTGTGGGGATCACAGATGAACATGCGATCGGCACCGTTGATGTGCAGGGTCATTTTCTTGAAATGCATAACTACCTCCTAGAACCGGACGTCCGCCCTCAAGGTGATTCTGTGCATGCAGATGGCCGGGCACAGAGAAAACGCGGCTGAAGCCGAACGTCGAAAATGATGCTTGTTCATGTGTAGAACAGTATAAATTCCGGCCGCGGCCGGAAAAAACGTTGTTTGGATAACATCATTATAACAATCGTGGTCTGCATATACAAATGGGAATCCCCTGATTTGGCGGTTTTTGGCATAATTGTTACAATATATTTGATTATCTTGCTTATTCATGCATGGAATACCCTGTTTGACAGCGGGGAGATTCCCGGGGAATTGATTTTTTTCGGGACGTTGCGGCGGGTACGTAGTATAATGAAAAGTCAGTAGCAGAAGAAAGACAAAAGAATGAAAAGAGAGGCATGCATTTGGAGTTTTGTTCTTTTTCCAGCGGAAGCAGCGGCAACAGCTATATGGTCCGGCAGGGCGGCACGGTTCTTCTTGTTGACTGCGGGATCAGCGGCAAGAAGATCTTTGCGGGGCTTCGTGCCCGGGGCGTTGCCCCCGAGGCGGTCAGCGGCATCCTGATCAGCCACGAGCACAGCGACCACGCCAAGAGCCTGCGGGTTGTCGTCCGCAAAACCGGCTGCAGCGCCTTCATGAACGCCGGCACCTGGGCATGCCTGCATGATAAGGTGCCCGAAGACCGGCAGGTGATGATCCGCTGCGGCGAGCGCTTTTCCGTAGGCGAGGTGCAGGTGGAGACCTTTGCTCTCAGTCACGATGCGGCTGAGCCCATGGGGTATTCCTTTCTGGCCGGGGGACGCAAGCTGAGCATCATGACCGATACCGGCTATGTCAGCGATGCCATGCTGGAGGCGGTGGCGGATGCGGATCTCCTTGTGCTGGAAGCCAACCACGACGTCAACGTGCTGCAGATGGGGCCCTATCCCTATGCGCTGAAGCGCAGAATCCTCAGCGAGGAAGGGCATCTTTCCAACGAAGCGGCGGCGGCATGCATCCTGCGGCTGCATGCGATGAAGGACAAGCCGCGCAGGATCCTGCTGGCGCATCTGTCCCACCAGAACAACACCCCGGAGATGGCCCGGGTGACAGTGAGCAACATGCTGGAAGAGGAAGGACTGCTGACCGGCGGCAGTGTCCTGCTGGATGTGGTGACGCGGGATGAGATCAGCCCGCTCTATGAGGTATGAGGCTATGAATGAAGGTGTAAAGCTATGAATGTACGAATTGTTTGCGTCGGCAAATTGAAGGAACGGTACTGGCGGGAAGCCTGTGCAGAATATGCCAAGCGCCTGGGGGCGTACTGCCGGTTCAGCATCGTGGAGCGCAGAGAATCCCGCAGCGACGATATTGAAGAAGAGGGGCGCGCCATTTTAGAAGCGATCAGTGACAGGACGTATGTCATCACCTGTGAGATCGGCGGGCGGCGGATGAGCAGCGAGCAGCTGGCAGCGAAGATCGAGGCGCTGGCGCTCGAAGGGAAAAGCGACATCACTTTCGTCATCGGCGGCTCCAACGGTTTGTCTGAAGCGGTGCGGCGGCAGAGCGATCTGGCACTGTCTTTCTCGGATATGACCTTTCCCCATCAGCTGATGCGGGTGATCCTGACAGAGCAGATCTATCGCAGCTTCAAGATCATCCGGCATGAAAAGTATCATAAATAAATAGAAATTTATTCGAATGTCTTCGTGATGTTTACATATTTCATCAATTGACCGATGTTCACATAGTAGTAGGTGAAGCGGTCTTTTTTCTTTGTCTGCAGCAGGCCGGAGGTGACGAGCTTTTTGACATGCTGGGAAATGGTCGCCTGCGCGTAGTCGAAATACTCCACCAGATCCTTGTTGCATACGGGCTGCATTTTCTTGTTGCAGTCCATGATGTGGCGGAAGATCCGGATTCTGGCAGGATGCGCCAGTGCATCCGAGCAGGCGGCCATCAGAAGTATGTCCTCGTCCAGCAGATCATCGGTTTCTTTTCTCAGTCTCATGCTTTTCTCCCCTTCCATGTGCTTTGGCTGTCTTGCTGCTCTCCTGCCCCGGCAGCGCCTTTGGCGCGTGGTGCTTTTTCATCCCGTGGGGCAGGAACGCCGCAAAGCCGCTATATTCATCATATCGCTTATCAACGATATACGGATTATGAGAAAATGTCAAGGGACGGTACCTGGGTCGGCGTCAGAATCGGCGATGAGCAGAAGGCCGGCGAGGGGCGGAAGGACGGTGCCTGCAAGGGGAGCACCTGCCTGTCCGCCTATCTGTTCTTGAGAATCTTTGGATCTCTGCTTTCTGTTGCAGCAGTTTTCTTTCGTTGCTCTGCGATGAGCCGACAGGTGCATTGGACTACAAGAATTCCAAGGGGATCCTGCGGCTGCTGGAGGCTGTCAACCGCGAGTTCGGCATGATCATTGTCCTGGTTACGCACAATGAAGCCTTCAGCGCGCTTTCTTCGGGCCGGGGTACAGAGGCGGTGGCTTCCCTCGTTTCGGTGCCGCTGGCCAAGAAGATCATGGACTATCTCTTCCCCTATCTGATTACCAACTTTCCTTCCGGCATGGAGGTGGTCGTTTCGCCGGTGATGTATGCGGAAACCTTTGCCCTGATCATTGTGACGTACCTGCTCGTCAGCCTGGTGCTGCAACGACATCTGGCCGGCTGTGCCTTTGCCAGAAAGCCTATCGGCTTTGATCTGGAGCACCGCCGCGATGGGATCGCCTGGGCGGATCTGCTCCGCTGGACGCAAAAGGAAAGCCTGGGCAAGTACAGCGGCCGCGGCGTTTTTGCCGATGCCGGCGAAAAGCCGGCGGGTATCGGCTATACCCGCATTTCTGTGCGGGAAGGATATCTTGGGATGCTGTGCGCGGAGGCCGGGTGCAGCCTGTCGACGCATTGGAGCGATCTTTCCGGTTTGCTGGAAGGGTCATGTTAAGGTGCTCCCGTTTTCCTTTGTCCGTGCTGTTCT
>OMZN01000045.1 GCA_900315555.1 uncultured Eubacteriales bacterium | reverse complement strand
CTCCTCATACTACCGATGATTTCGAATCGTATACTACGTTTCCAATCATCTTCCGCCGCGCAGAGTGTGACCGTTTCTTCCGGAGGATCTGCCACAAAAGGCAGCCATTTGATAGGCTTACATGCCGCCTACCCTGCCCGGCAGTTTATGAATCCACCGATGCAAAGCAGCTTTTGCGGCAGCATGCCGCAAGCACCGCTTGGATCGCAATGCGCATGCAGTGAAGACAATACTTTAGATGTAGTTCTTCTTGTACTTGATCTCCGTCTGCTTTCTGCCTTCCTTGTACTGGATCTCGCCCGGTGTGATGCAGCCCTGTACAGGACACACGTTCAGGCACAGGTGGCAGCCTACGCAGTTGTCGTTGAGCTCAGGTCTTCTCTTGTCTTCATTCCAGTCAATCGCCTGATGACCGCCATCATAGCAGGAGATATAGCATCTTCCACATCCGATGCACTTATCATCGTCGAAAGCAGGCAGCAGCTTGTAATCTCTGTTCAGTTCTTCTGCCGGGATGATATTGTCAAGAGCGCATCCGATAAAGTCATCCAGCGAGTTGTAGCCTCTCTCGTCCAGGAAGAACTGCATACCGCTGATCATATCCTCAACGATTCTGTAGCCGTACTGCATGATCGCCGTAGTAACCTGAACATTTCTGCAACCCAGTGCCAGGAATTCAGCGGCGTCTCTCCAAGTCTCGATGCCGCCGATACCGGACATTTCGTGACCGTGACCGAAGTCGAAACCGTTCTTCTTCGCCAGCTCGTCCATCTTCTTGTCCTGCAGCACGTTAGCACAGAATCTCAGACCAACAGGCTTAACCGCCGCGCCGGAGTAACCGGAAATGGAAGACTTGCCATCGACAACCGGCATCGCCGTATTGTTTTCAAAGTCGATATTGGTAATGGACTTAATCGTGTTGATCGCCGATACACCTGCCGCACCGCCTTCAAGCGCTGCCTCTGCCGGCTTCTCCATCAGCGTGATATTCGGCGTCATCTTGGCAATGAACGGAATATCCGTGGTGCTGGTCACTGCTTCGCAGTACTTCTTGACCAGTTCCGGGTTGGTTCCTACATCAGAACCCATGGCATGGGATGTCATCTGCGGGCAGGAGAAGTTTCCTTCAATCAGCTTGACGCCGGCCTGCTCAGCCATCTTGGCCAGTTCCTTCCACTCCTCCTCACTGGAGCCCATGATGGAAGCAACGGTAACATGATCAGGATAATCTCTGCACAGCTTATAGAGGAATTCAAAGTTCTTCTCTGTCGGCTTGTCGGAGATCTGCTCCATGTTCTTGAATCCAAGCCAGGGTGTACCTTCTTTGTTGGTCTGGTCGAACCGGGGTGAACATTCATCTGCCACGAAGATACCGATGGTCTTGAAGAAGCATCCTCCCCATCCTTCCTCATAGCACTTGGCTACCATGTCATAGTTGCCGCCTACGGGAGAAGATGAAAGGAAGAACGGGTTTAAACAATCCACGCCCAGATATTTTATTGATAAATCTTTCTTAGCCATCCTACTTCGCTCCTTTCTGAAGATATTCTACGATGGAAGCAGCAGCGGCCTTTCCTTCAGCAACAGCTTCTACAACTGTCTTGCCGCCATTGACGATATCGCCGCCGGCAAAGAACTTTTCATTGTCAGTCTTGCCCATTTTATCGGCCTCAATACCGCCCTTTTCGTTCGTCTTGACAGATGCGACCTTGCTCTGATCCTCTGCACCCTGTCCGATGGCGCAAACGACTGTATCTACTTCCAAGGTCAGTTTAGAGCCTTCCACAACACCTTTGCGGCCTGTGAAGTTCATAGCTTCCACTTTGCCATCGCCAACGATGCTTTCAGGTGCCATGTTCGTGGTGATGCCGATGCCCAGAGAAAGCGCATACTGGAATTCCACCATGTTGCCCGGGGCCTCTTCCAGCGTCCTTCTGTAGACGATACGCACATCCTCTGCACCGCACAGCTTAGCAGTTACCGCGCAGTCAACAGCTACATCGCCGCCGCCGATGACAACGACCTTCTTGCCATGCTCAAATTCACCCTTGCTTTCTCTCGCCTGACGGAGATAATCATTGGCAGCATAAACGCCTGCAAGATCCGTTCCCGGAATAGGCGGAAGCTTGGGAGCCCAAAGACCGGTACCTACAAATACTGCATCGAAATCGGCTACATCTTCTTCACCGACTTCCTTGCCAAGCTGGAACTTGATGCCCAGTCCCTCGGCAGCTGCGATGTCCTGATCGACAACCTCCTGAGGCAGTCTGCTGGGAACAATGCCGTAGGTCAATACGCCGCCGGCCTTTTCGTTTCTATCAAACACAGTGACTTCCTATCCTGCCTTAGCCAGCTCTGCTGCACAAGCAATGGAAGCCGGGCCGGCACCGATGCACGCCACTTTTTCCTTCTGTTTCTGCTCGGGCGGTGTCAGCGTCTTCATACCATAGGCCTTTTCCTGCTCGATCGCATATCTCTGCAGCTTGCCGATCTGAATCGGCTTGTCAATGCCGCAGCGGGAGCATGCTTCCTCGCAGAGCCGGTCATAGGGACATACGCGTGCGCAGGTTCCTGCCATAACATTGTTCTGGCGAATGGTCTCAGCTGCGCCCTTTACATTTCTGAATCTGATGGATCTGATGAATTTGCCGGGATCCGTACCAGCGGGGCATCCCTGGCTGCAGGGTGCATCGTGGCACAGGAGGCATCTTGCCGCCTCTTCCATCGCGGTTCTGTGGGTAAAGCCCGGTTCTGCTTCCGCGGTGTACCTTGCCTTGATTACTTTACTCAATTTCAACCCTCCTAACTAGAATTGCGAATAGTTTTCTGAAAGATCCGATATGCTGCATTTTGCTTAGGGGGAACAATCGAATCTTCCGGTTTGCGTGCCCTCATGTATTCAGTTGAAAAAATAGGACAATATTTCACATCGAAACGATGTAAAACGCAGAAAGAATAGACGCCGACGGGGAAGCAGCTTCCCCGCCGGCTACCGTATCGATCACTCGATCAATAATCAGTCAAAGAAAGCGTCAGCTTTGAGAATAGCATTGACAGCCGCCGTAGCACCTGCAGTGCAGTCGGAAACCGAAGAATGCTCAGGTTCACAGTGGGACAGTCCCTTTTCGGATCTGATGAAGATCATCGTGGTCGGGATCATGTAGGAGAAGAACTGTGCATCATGACCAGCTCCGGAGTTGATCTTCTGCCATTTCAGTCCAGCTTCCTCCATGGACTCTTCTACGAATCTTACCAGGTCTTTGTTCCAGTAAACCGTATCTCTCTTCCAGTTCTCTCTCAGTTCCATGGTGCAGCCCTTCCAGGTCTTGGTGGCCATATCCTTCAGGATATCCATAACTGCTTCCAGAACCTTCGGATCTTCATGTCTTACATCCAGTGAGAACTCGACCTCATCAGGAATAACAGTGTGTACACAGGGATGTGCATAGATCTCGCCGGTGGTGTAAACCAGTTCGGGGTGACCCAGCTTGTCAATTTCATCGTGCATGTAGCACAGTGCTGTGGAAGCTGCATACAGAGCATCATGTCTCTTGTTCATCGGGAATGTGCCGGCGTGTGCTGCGAATCCCTTGAAGATCAGGGAGTAGTTGAACATGCCCAGTACGCACTGTACTGCGCCGACTTCGTTTCCGTTATCTTCGAGGATGGGGCCCTGCTCGATGTGCGCCTCGATCATAGCGCAGTACTTGTCCGGGCTCAGTCTGTTGGCCTTGTCGCCTTTGTACTTGCTGGCTGCCAGCGCTTCACCGAAGGTCTTGGCGCTTCCTTCATGCTCTTCCATTGCCTTGGAAGCCATCATGTCATCATACTTGAAGTTCTTAGCCAGTTCGGGCGGCAGATAATCATTGGCGATGATGCCTGATACCATCATGGCAGGAGGATAAAGGGAACCTTCCTCGTTGGTCACGATAGCTGCCGTCAGAGGATGCTTATGCTCGATCTTGTTCTCAGCAACAACTTCGAGGACTTCCATTGCGGTCATAACACCGTAGATACCATCGTAGTTGCCGCCGTTCTTAACGGAGTCGCAGTGAGACTGCATGATGATTCTCTTGGCGTTGGGATCGGTGCCGGGCAGTGTAGCATAGATACATGCCAGGTCATCGGTCTCGATCTCCGCGCCGATCGCCTTCATTCTCTTGACGAACTCATCTCTTGCCATGTGGGCTTCCGGAGAAAGGGAATACCTTGTGATCCCGCCGTGTCCTGCATCTCCAAACTGTGAGAATGTCTTGATTTTGTCTTCCATTCTTTCAGCTTTTGCTTTATACATATATTCGTCCTCCTTTTATATGGTATCGTGGAACATATAGGTAGTATATCGCCGGTACCTGTAACCGGTTACATTAAAATTATATAATATTTTCTGATAATTGCAAGTCTTTTTACCAATTTAGTTTAAGTTTTCTTGAAGGACAGATAAACGTGCACAGCCCGCATCCTGTGCAAAGCTTCTGATCCACTGTGATTTTACCCTCTTGTTTGCTGATGGCATCGTAGAGACATACCTGCATGCATTTGCTGCAGTCATCGGTACAGCGGGTGCTCCCCACCGTGCTGATGGCCGGTTCGATTTTCATTTCCTCGAATGAACGCAGGTTGTTCAGCGCGCTTCCCCGAATTTCATCAATGCTTTCGATTCCCCGGTGACTGCACCATGCCTCCACGCCTTCCACAATCTTTCTGACCGCCTGCGGTCCTTCAATCATCATCGTCGTCCCCACCTGCACCGTGGTGGCACCGAGCATGATGTATTCCAATGCCTCCCGATAGTTGGTCACACCGCCGATGCCGGAAATCGGGATATCCACACTCTGCGCAATCGATGCCACTGAAGCAAGGCCAAGCGGCCGAATGGGAGCGCCGGAATAGCCTCCGTAGGTCCCCAGAACCGGCTTGCGGTCTTCCAGGTCTACACCGAGGATGGCACGCACCGTGTTGATCGCGCTGACAGCACTGGCCCCGGCATCCTTGGCAGCCTTGGCCACCTCCATGATGTTCGTCGTATTCTGAGACAGCTTTACCGCCACGGGGATATCCACATTGCTGACAACCTCCCGGGTCACCCTGTACACCCGCTCTGCATCGCTGGCCATGACTTCCAGACTTTCCATATAAGGATTGGAAATACTGATTTCAATAGCATCAGCGCCGAACTTCTGCAGCTTGGCCGTCAGGTAGGCCATCTCTGATGGGGTATGCGCTGAAACCGAGGCGATCACTTTGCCGCCGCCGCTCTTGGCGATCTCCATCTCCCGCTCCCATCCTTCGATCTGCACATCCGAATAGAGGCGAATGTTTTCGGCCCCGCTGCCGTTGTAGGCAATCCTCGGGCGTACATCCAGAATCGCATCGCTGACAATGCTCTCGGTCACGACGGCGCCCGCACCCGACTCAAAACAGCGCAAGATGCTGCTGCCGTCCCGGCTCCAGGGGCCGGCTGCCACAATGATGGGATTATCCAATTGCAGACCCATGTAATTTGTTTTTTTCATTAGAACAGTTCTCCGATCCTCTCTTTGTGTCCACACGACTTTCTTATTTTCATCTTCGTCTGCAGTACGATCTGCTGCTTTTCCGAAACGTCACTCTCAATCAGGTCAAAGAGCAGTCTGGCACCATAGACACCCAACTTGTGCAGCGGAATATCCACCGTTGTCAGACGCGGCTCCACCATCTTGGAAATCTGGATATTGTCAAATCCTACGATCGCCACATCCTCCGGGATTTTCAGGTCTTTGTCCTTGACGGCATCCATCACGCCGATGGCCATGTTATCGGTTGCCACAAACATTGCCTCGGGCGGCTCCTCGATCTCCAGCAGCTTCTTGGCCGCTAAATAGGCGGTCTCCATCTTGTCCTCCGCAATTTTCAAATACTCCTCACGAAAGAGAATCCCCGCCTCATGAAGCGCCAGGCGGTACCCCTGCAGTTTCTCCTCGCTGTTGGGGTCGGTATGATCGCTGCAGATCATGGCGATCTTTCGATAGCCGATATTGATCAGGTGGCGTGTGGCATCCGCTGCCGCTTCCCTGTAGTTGACCTTGACCATGCTGAAGCCCAGATCGTGAGAACTTCCTCCGACCAGAACAATCGGAATATTATTCTCGGTCACAGTATCGAAGATCTTGCTTTCTGCCCTGGTGGAAACAGCGATAAGGCCATCGATCCGGCGTCTGGCCAGCTGCTCAAAATACATCTTTTCCAGGGTCTGGTCGTTGGCGAAATCACACAGGAAGATGATATACCCCTTTCTGGTGGCTACGTCCTCAACGCCTTTGACAATCTCTGAGTAGACGGGATCCACCAGCTGAGGAATCACAAGGCCAATGGTGTTGGTATTGGCAAAATTAAGGCCGCGTGCAAACCAGTTGGGCGTATATTCCTCTTCTTCCATGATGCGCTGCACCTTTTTTTTCGTGTTCTCTGCCACCGTCTCCGGATGGTTCAGCACCCGGGAGACCGTAGCCACCGAAACGCCGGCAGCTTTGGCAATTTCTCTTATATTCATAAATTAAACACTTTCACTTCCCTGTTGCATTATTCAGAATATTTATTCTTCATTTCTGTTCATTATGCCATGAAACAGCATCGGGTTCAACCGTCTTTGTAACTAGTTCCCATCTGCATAGCTGCCCTCATACCATGCAGTCTGCACAAGGCATTGCTTCGCATGGCAAACAAGCAGGCCAATGTACCCACCTTGGCCTGCTTGCTGTCGTTTCATACTATGTCTTTCAGTTTTCATGCGTCTCTCAATCTTCTTCCCGCCGAATTCTGCCGCCCAGGGCACGCAGCTTCTCGACGAAATGTTCATACCCCCGCTCAATGTGGTAGATAGAGTCCACCTCGGTTCGGCCCTCCGCCACAAGGCCGGCCAGAACAACCGCTGCGCCGCCGCGCAGATCAGTGGCATTGACCTTGGCGCCGTGAAGCTTTCCTCCGCCTTCAATGATGGCACACCGGCCGTCCACCTTGATGCTCGCACCCATCTTGCGCAGTTCCTTAACATGCATATAGCGATTTTCAAAGACTGTCTCGATGACGGCACTGGTTCCTTCTACCGTGGTCAAAAGCGCCATGAAGGGACTCTGCATATCCGTAGGAAAGCCCGGATAGGGCAGCGTCTTGATGTCGGTGGAGATCAGCTCACCCTTATCCGCATTCACAAGAATGCCCTCGTCGGAGACAACAACCTCCACACCGCATTCTTTGAGCTTAGCCATCACCGGTTTCACATGATCAGGCAGGACATTCTTTACCAGCACGGTACCCCGGGAAATAGCCGCCGCCACCATGAAGGTGCCTGACTCGATCCTGTCCGGTATCACATAATGCATTGCTCCATGCAGTTTTTCGACACCTTCTATCTTGATGGTGTCCGTGCCGGCGCCCTTGATTCTCGCACCCATCTTGTTCAGGAAATTGACGAGATCTGTAATCTCCGGCTCCTGCGCTGCATTTTCGATGATGGTAGTACCACGCGCCATGCAGGCCGCCATAACAATGTTTTCCGTTGCACCAACACTGGGGAAGTCCAAATAAATCGTTGCGCCCCGCAGCTGCTCGCAACTGCAGGTGATGATGCTGCCTTCTTCATTAATGGTCACGTCTGCGCCAAGCGCGCGCATCCCTTTTAAATGAAGCTCGATAGGACGATCTCCGATAGCACAGCCGCCGGGCATGGAAATAACCGCATGCCCGGTTCTGGCAAGCAGGGGCCCCAGCACCAGAATCGATGCACGCATCTTGACGACAAGATCCATCGGTGCCTGATAGGCCTTGATTTCTTTCGCAGTGATCGATACGACGTTCTGATCCAGATCGGCATCGACCTCAGCGCCCAGCGCCTCTATCAGCCGGCACATGATCTCAACATCCTTCAGTGCCGGTGCATCACGAATCACGCACGGACCCTCCGAGAGCAGCGCTGCCGCCATCAGGGGAAGCACTGCATTTTTGGCGCCGCTGATCGTGACCTCACCCCGAAGCGGATCACTTTTCTCTATAATATATTTTGCCAAAACACTCCTCCTAAATTCAGTAGTATCATACTACTCTATTTCCATCCTTATTTCAAGGAGGCTATCTTTAAAGAAAGCAGGATGCATTTCACATCCTGCCCATTGGCATATGTACCTACTTTATTGACATTACACTGTATCATATCCATGTGCCGTTTGTGCCATGCACAGCAGCCCCGTGCATAGCACATCCTTTCGCCAAGCGGCGCCGTCAAAGTCTTTAAAGGCGCTTCAGCTCTTCAATGCAGTCCCGGCAGATATTCTTGCCCTTGACGTTGACAACATTTTTAGCATTTCCGCAGAAGATACATGCCGGCTCATATTTTTTCAGAACAATAGCATCATCTTCCACAAATATAGCGATAGGATCCTTGATCTTGATATTCAATGTCCTCCGCAGTTCGATCGGCAGCACAATTCTGCCCAATTCGTCAACTTTCCTTACAATGCCTGTAGCTTTCATTTACACCCTCCCAAAAAAATTTATGTCACTGCCTATCATTATTGCCTTTGCACATGACCTTGTCAAGGCACGCAAAGTGCACAATTGCTGCACGGGTGCTCAGCACATCTCTGCATACGGTTACTTCGCCTTATCGCCTTTGATCATACCAATCAGAGATGTGATGGCCTTGGCAATGGAAGAAAGGGATGTTATCAGACTTTCCTTTCCTTTGAACGCATCGCTGATCCCTTTCACAGAGCCCTTCACATCATCGAGGACATCATCCACTTCCTCCGTCCGCTTGCGCGCAATGGCCGTGATCGCCTTGGCATCCTCTGTGACTTTGCGTGCATTCCTAACCACCGGAAGCAGATTCCTTACCAGAATAATGACGTAGATCAGCAGCACAATGACCGCGATAACGATCAGAAGGATAGCGAGTTGTTTTAACGAGATCGTAGCATCCATATTTCCCTGCCTTTCCTAAGACCCCATGGTCTTACTATCGTTCCTGGCTGCAAAACTACTAAGATATTATTTTACAACCAATTGTGATTTTTTTCAATTTTCGTATCCTGCGGAATGCAGCGCCGTCAGCCTGCATCGTTCACCGGCAAGCGTCACATCAGGGCGTCTAGTGTTTCTTTACCTCTTCATGCCTGCCCGGCTTTTTCCTGCGGCGATTCCGTCTGCTGCGGCGCGGTTTTTCCGCTCGCTGAAACATATCCTTGGTGCAGCTGTAAACTTCCGTAGAAAGTTTGTATCCATGCCCCTCGTCATCTTTCTCTTCCTCAATGAGACGGCATTTGATCTTCTGCTCCAGTATATTGCATTCTGTGACGATGGCCATGCCTTCTTCAATTTTGACGCGCTCGCCGGTTTGAGGCATGCCTTTGCGCAGTTCTTCGTAGATATCGTTTTCGTACTTGAGGCAGCACATCAGCCTGCCGCAGATCCCGGAAATCTTTGTCGGATTCAGAGATAAATTCTGCGTTTTAGCCATCTTGATGGACACCGGCTGAAAATCGCGCATCCACTCGTGACAGCAGAGGCCCCGGCCGCAGTTGCCGATGCCGCCCATCATTTTAGCCTCATCACGTACACCAATCTGACGCAGTTCAATACGCGTACGAAACACAGAAGCCAGGTCCTTAACCAGGGCACGGAAGTCAACGCGTCCGTCGGCCGTAAAGTAAAAGATAATCTTGCTGTTATCGAAAGCATACTCTACATCCACGAGCTTCATCTGCAGCCCGTGTTTGTCGATCTTTTCCTGACACTTAGCCAGAGCGCTTCCACGTTTTTCCAGATTTTCTCTATGTTTTTCCTCGTCCTTTTCGTCCGCTTTGCGCAGCACCTTCTTCAGCGGAGAAACGACCTCTTTTTCCTCCACTTGTTTCTCCGCCAGTACGACGGTTCCGTACTCTGATCCTTTGGCCGTCTCCACGATCACATGATCTCCCGCTGCCACCTGACAGCCGGCGAGATCAAAGTAGTAGAGCTTTCCTGCATCCCTGAATTTGACGCCCACCACATCGACCATCTTTTAACCTCCTATTGCTAGTGTCATATCCTTCAGTGCGTCTGTGATACCTATATACCGCAGAATATCCACTCTGGCCTTTTCCACGGCATCCACCGCATGAAAAATATATTCCCTTTTCATGGAGCTTTCTCTTTGCAGCAAATGATCCCGGTAAACCTGCTCCATCGCATCCAAAAACCGAATGATCTCCGCACGCTCCGCGCGCCGCGCAATCTTCTCAATCTGCCGGCGGATCTGATAGTACGGCGCTCCCTTGGCCAGCAAATGTACCAGGGTTTCTGCCTGTTCCATCGTTTTTTGGCCGAGCTGTTCTTCGTCTGACTCCAGGCGGATCTGCAGCGTACGGGACAGCACCGTCGGCAGCATGGCATCCGGATTGCCGGTCAGCAGCATAATCACAGTGCCGGCCGGCGGCTCCTCCAGCGTTTTTAAAAACTTATTCTCTGCATCCGCCACCATGGTATCCGCTTCCTCGATGATGGCCACATTGCGCCGTCCTTCAAAGGGTTTCATGGCCAGTCTCTTCTGCAGTTCCTCAATCGCATGCGTCTTGATGGATCGGGTTTTCCTGCCGCCTTCCACATCCGGCCGCACAACCATCAAATCCATATGGCCCTCACGCGCAATCCGCCGGCATATCGGGCAGACACCGCAGCCCTCACCCGGTGCCGTTTCACACAGCAGCGCCTGGGCAAAAGCGATGGCAAAAGCATGGCGTCTTTTAGCATCAGCACCTTCCAGAAGGTAAGCATGGTGGATCCGATCCGCCTTCAGTGCACGCCGCAGCGCATTCACCGCATGACCGCTATGTTTCAGATCTTTGAAGGCCACGGCTCACCACTGTACCTTTCTCGCCAGTAGCAGCCGATCCAGATGGCGGCGAATTTCCTCACTGACCACTGCGGCCGGCTGCGAAGCATCAATACCGATAATCCGATCCGGGTAGGCTTCTTCCAGCGCCAGATAGCCCTCGTAGACCGCACGGTAAAAAGCTGCATCCTGCCTCTCCATTCGATCCTTTTCGCCTTCTTTGATGCGCTGCAGACCGATCTTGGGATCGAGCTTCAGGAGAAATGTCGCATCCGGCATGAACTCTCCTACCGCATACTGATTCACCACTTCAACAGCATCACCTAATCCGCGGGCATGTCCCTGGTATGCGAGACTGGAGTCGATAAAGCGGTCACAGACCACAATCCGCCCCCGCGTGATGGCGGGCCCGATCATTTGCGCCACATGCTGCGACCGGCTGGCCGCATACAGCATCATCTCGGTAAGAGGGCTCATTTCCTCATTCCTGCGATCCAGAATGAGGGCACGGATCTTTTCGCCGATCGGTGTTCCGCCAGGTTCTCTGGTGAAGATGGCAGACTCTCCCTTTTCTTTCATATAGTCGCTGATATATGCCAGCTGTGTGCTCTTGCCTGCGCCGTCAGTACCCTCTACGGTTATGAACAGACCTCTTTCCATGATTCCTCCTATAGGCCGTCGTATGACCGCCGCGTTTTTTTACACGGCGCGACTGCAGCAGCTGATCGATGAGGCCGATCAAAAGACGCATCGCCAGATAGGCCAATGGCAGACACAATGCCAGCACGAGCAGCATTCTAAAAAATGACACGGGTTAATTCCTCCGCTTTTTGTTCCCATATTTCTCTAATTATACCACAAAGCAGCGCTGCATAAAGCAGTATCAAGGATTGATTCGATGAAAGAAACAAAAAAAAGGTATGGACAAAATGCCCGTCCGCCCGTATAATATTACTTGCGTCAGACGCCATGCCCGGTTGGTCAAGTGGTTAAGACGCAGCCCTCTCACGGCTGAATCAGGAGTTCGACTCTCCTACCGGGTACCAACACAACAATTTAAGAACTTCTTGTTCTACCGGGGCGGATACGCCACGATAGTGAAACTCAAGAAGTAAGATG
>OMZN01000043.1 GCA_900315555.1 uncultured Eubacteriales bacterium | reverse complement strand
CTCCACCTTCGGCAGCACCGATGAAAGCTCATCCTGCGTATATTTCCGCTCCGGATGGAACAGGACGCATTGCACCGGGACCGGCGGATCCTGCTTGCAGTGATTAAAACCGGGAAGACGCATCACGCGGGATTCATTCTGACAGTTCGAATCTCCCTGAAACTTTTTAACGAACTGCAGCTGAATCTCACGAAAACGGCTGACCTCCGGGTGATCCTTCATAAACCAGTAAGTGTGCAGCGATTTCTTGGTTTTTATGATCATCGACGGCGGATAAGGGAAATCCCGGATCCGGCTTAACATCTTGTCAAAGGAGAGCTCATCCGATTCCACAAACTGGGCGTTGATCCTCGTGATCTCATCATCCAGCTGTCCGCCGTAATTTACCACAAAGAACACGCCGTGACCCTGCTCATTGTGCTTTTTCAGAGTGTCTTCCATCGCCGCCGTATACCGTGAGCAGACACACTGCAGCTTCTGTCCCTGAAAGATTCCGCGTTTCTTGTCATCAAAGACACGGAAGCAGACGGTATCGTCCGCATTGAACAGGGCGTTCAGCACATCCTGCGCCGTAATATTCAGCGGAGCAATGCCGAGAACCTCTGCCGCTGTTTTCTTTTCATTTTCCATTCAGCACCGCCTCCCTGTCGATAAAACAGATCTTCTTACCGAGCCGTCTGTCTTCATGGCACTCCGCTTTCATGCCCTCGGACATCTGGATCTTTCCGTCTGCGCCCTTTGTTCCGATAAACCAGGCTTCATCGCACATAGCCTGGAGAGCCTGTCCGAACAGGAGCCCGAGCTCGCGTTCCTTCGGATCATTGTCATCCAGAACTTCCGGATACATGAGATGCGAAGCGACGGGAATGCAGCCGGCTCTGATCGCCGCCCTGCAGTACAGTCTTGCGTCGGAAACATTTTTCCGAATGTCTCCCGCGTACCTTGACGCGATGTAAACTTTCCTGCGTTCTTTGATCTCTGTCTCTTTGCGCCACGTTTCCTTTCTCTTCTGCCGGTGTTCCCGCATTACACTGCTGATCGCCGCTCCTGCGGTCGGGTCGCTGAAACCTTCATGATTTCTGTACATATCTTCTGCCCTCCGTAAATTCAGGTATTCAAAAGCATCGGGGGGAGAATTTCCGATCTCCCTACTAAGGGCCACAGAAATCAACCGGTCTTTTTCGGAATAAAATCCCGTCGAAAATACAGAAAAAGGAAAGACCGCATCTGTTACAATGCGACCATTTTGCTGTTCAGATACCGGGTTCAGTCATCCAGTTCTTCCATCGACCCGAACGCGGATCCGGCGGACGCCTCCGCGATCAGAGGCAGGTCAAACTCAGGAAAAGGCTGTGCCTCCATGCATTCCTTTACAAATGCGACAGCCTCGGAGAGCCTGTCTTCCGGGATGATAAATGTGAGCTCATCGTGAATCTGAAGGATCGGCCTCAGTCACGGTCTCTCGGGAAGCCCGGCGAGGATCCGCGCCACAGCAAGTTTCAGGATATCCGCCGCCGTACCCTGAATCGGCGTATTCATCGCGCACCGTTCGGAAAATGATTTCTGTCCCCAGTCTGAGCTGTTGATGTTCGGAAGATAGCGGCGTCTGCCGAGCCAGGTCTCCATGTACATCCGGCGGGACGCGTCCTCTTTTACTTCCTCCGGCCAGACAGAAAGACCGGGATATCCGGTTTTCAGGTTCTCGATCATATCCGAGCACTCCTCAAAGGATCGTTCGATGCCGGCCTTAAAGCGCAGAGTCTTCTGCAGGCCTCGGGGAAACAATCCGTAAAAAACGCCGAAATTCACGTTCTTGGCAATGGTGCGGTGTTCCTTATAACCGAGAGAATTCTTATCGTGAGCCTGCTCATACGGCACACCGAAAATGAACGAGGTCGTCTTCGCATGAAGATCCAGATTTTTCAGATAGACATCCTTCATCGTGTCATCTCCCGCCTGGGACAGGTAAAATGACCCAACGCGCAATTCGATCTGGGAAAAATCCAGACTGATGATGAGATGACCTTTCGGAGCACGGATAAAATTCCGGACGCCGATGGGGTCATTGGTCTTGCGGGGCATGTTCTGGGCGTTCGGGTGCTGGCAGTTGAATCTGCCCGTATCCGTCGACAGGGCAAAAAAATCAGGATGAATGCAGCCGGTCACGGGATTCAGAAATTTGAGGTGCCCGTCAATATACGTCGACTTGATCTTTCCCCACTTCCGGTACTCCTGCACCATCGTAAAAAGATCGGACAGCTCCGGCCTGTTCTCATCGCACCATTCCTTCAGCATCTGCATCGCCTGGTCGTCTGCCGCTTCCTTATTGGAAAGCGTGGTCTTTAAGACAGGCAGACCCAGCGTCCCGTACAGATAATCGCGGAAAGCCTTCGTGGAGCAGTTTGCCCCGATATTCACATCACCGATCATAAAAGCGATCTGCTGCCGGAGCTTCTCCATCTCACCCTCCGCCTCTGCTTTCTTCTTTTCCATAAGCTGCAGGTCAAGCGGAGCGCCGTTATGCTTCATAATACCGAGATAGACAGCGGTCGGCGATTCGAGGTTCTCCACGATGCACCTGTGCTTCGGGAGATATTTGTCAAACCATGTATTGAAAATCCGGTACAGCTGCAGCGCCTGGTCGGAATCCTCACAGGCGTACTCAATCGTCGCAGCATCCTGAGGATCCAGTCCGTCAAAATGCATCCCGTCCGTCATCTCTGAAAATGTCTTTCTGAGCGTACCGAGAAGCGACGCCGACAGGGTTTTCAGGCCGCTCTCAGAGAGTTTCCGAAAGGCGTACTCCCCGTTCTGCGTCATCTGCGCCGCGCACATCGTGTCATAAACTGGAGCTTGGATCACAATGCCGAGGTGATAGGAAAACGCAGATTCGAAAGCAATGTTGTGACACACCTTGATTCGGTTCCTGTCGGTGAGAAGTTTCCTGTGAAATGCGAGCCATTCATGATAATCCATGTTCTGGTCGGTCAGATGTTTTACCGGAACAGAAACGGCTGTGCCTTCTTCTACGGAATAACTGCATTCCACAATATGCGATCGGAACGGGTCAAGGGATGCTTTGGTCTCGTCCCGGAAGCCTTCATCCGGCGCGGTCTCATAGTCGAACGCCACGGTCTTCGCGTCACCGATATAACACCTGAGCTCCCCGATATCCGTCACGCACTTATAGTTCTTATCCATATGAAACCTCCT
>OMZN01000004.1 GCA_900315555.1 uncultured Eubacteriales bacterium | reverse complement strand
TTTCTATTGATTGCTTTTTTACCGGGCTTTTCCTGCTGCTTGCTCTTGTATTCGTGTGCACTCGCTCTGCATTGTCTATTGACGATTGGCCATCATCTCACTACGCAGGGGCAGCGTACAGCATCCAGCCCGTATCCCATGCTGTCAATCCGCCGAGATATCCGCTCTTGTAATGCCCTCGGGCGGTTCGAAGTCCATCTCCTCATATTTGACCCATTTGGTCTTCTTTACGTGCTTATAGACAAAGTACATGATGATGGAAAGCGGGATGATCCCGTAGCATGTGATAAAGTCAAACCAGTTGAAGGCGGTGAAGACCGACCAGTTGGCACCAAAGCAGATCACGATGCAGACGATGATGCAGAACCAGGAGCCCACCGGGAAAAAGGGCGACTTGTAATCCAGCGCATCCAGTGTATGTCCCTGCGCAATCCAGCCGCGGCGGAAACGATAATGCGCCACGCTGATGGTCAGCCAATTGTAGATGCCTGCAATGCCGCAGAGATAGTAGGCCGCCGTGTAAGCAATACCATCGCCGATCAGGGAAGCACCGAAAGCGGATGCCGCCACCAGCGCTGTGATCAGAATCGCGCGAACCGGTACACCTCTGTCGCTGATCTTCGCAAAGAACCGGGGGGCATCACCCTTCTCAGCCATATGCTGCAGTGTCCTTGAGGCCGCATACAGCGAAGAGTTTCCGCAGGACAGCACCGAGGTCAGAATGACCGCATTCATCAGCGAGGCTGCTGCCGCAAAACCGGCATTGCGGAAGATAATGGTAAAGGGTGAAGCCGCTACATTGGATTCAGAGGCTTCCAGCAGGGAAGGCTCCGTGAAGGGAATCAGCGTGGCAACCACAAAGATGGTTCCCATGTAGAAGACCAGCAGACGGAAAAACACACTGTGAATGGCCTTGGGCACATCCCGTCTGGGGTTTTCCGACTCGGCTGCGGTAAGGCCCACCAGCTCTGTGTTAGAGAAGGAGAAAGCCGCCACCATGAAAATGCCCAGCACGCCGCCGAAGCCATGGAGGAAGGGCGCCTTGCCGTCCTTGCCCGCATCCAGCGTCCAGTTCTTGAAGCCGGCATCCTCGCCGCTGTGCATGATGCCCACAATCATCAGAACCCCGACAACCAGGAAGATGATGGTCACCACCACCTTGATGCTTGCAAACCAGTACTCACCTTCTCCAAACCCTTTGACGGAAAACAGGTTCAGTGCCAGCAAGGCCGCCAGGAACAGCATCGCCCAGAGTGAGGAATAGGAACCCGGGAACCAATACTTGATAATAATGGCGCCGGCAATCAGCTCGGCCGCCACCGTCATGGAGGAACCGAACCAGTAGGCCCATCCATTCGTGAACCCCCAGGCCGGATCGATAAACCGGTTGGCATAGGATGTAAAAGCACCCGGGATCGGCAGCTTGGTCGCCATCTCTCCCAGCGCCGTCATCATAAAGAACACAACGATGCCCATGACACCGTAAGCCACCATGGCGCCGCCGGGACCGGCACTCCGTATGGTGCTTCCCATGGCTAAAAACAGCCCGGTTCCGATAGATCCGCCGATGGCGATCATTGACAGATGGCGGCTCTTTAGGCCGCGATGCAACTGCCCGTTGCTCAGCGTTTCACTTTCCTGCTTCATTTTTTATTTTCTTCCTTTCTATTGAATACTTCTATCTGCGCTGTCCCAGAACCGAAATCTCGATCCCGGCCTCCTCCATCGCCTGCACGATGGCATCCATGCGCTCTGCAGGCGGGGGAGAAAACATCTCCTGCACCCCGCCGATACGTGTTTTTTTCCCTACGCCAAGGTCATGATAGGGAAGCAGCGTCGCCCGGGTCAGGCCGCGCGCCTTCATGATATCAATGACTTCTCCGATAGCCTGGCTGCTGTCGTTGAGACCGTGGATCAAAGGCATTCTCACCATGATCTTGCGGCGAACCGCCTCAGTTTCACACAGCCGTTTCAAATTTGCCTGAATAAGCTGGCTTCCCACGCCGGTCAGCGCTTCATGCAGTCCGGAATCCACCGCCTTGATGTCGTAGAGAATATCGGTGACGTGCTCCATGGCGGCTGCTTCCGCCAGCAGGCCGCTGTCGCCCTGGCCGGAAGTGTCCAGACAGACGCCGATGCCCTCCTCGCCGGCCGCAGCCAGCAGACCCCGCACAAAGTCGGGATGCATCAGGAGCTCGCCGCCGCTGATGGTCATGCCTCCGCCGGTATGCTCATAAAAGCCCTTGTCCTGGACGACCTCCTCCATGACCCGACTGACCGTCATCCGCTGCGCCACCGGCTGCAGTGCCTCGGCATAGCAGCTCTCCGTACACTGCAGGCAGCGGTCGCATCGATCCCAGTGGATCTGAATTCTGCCTTCCGTATCGGCATAGACCGCCTCTTTAGGGCAGACCCATATGCAGGCACCGCAGTGAATACAGCTGTTGGGCATCTGGATCAGCTGCTGCGCCGGATCGATCAGCTCTGGGTTGTGACACCACCGGCAGGCCAGCGGACACCCTTTGAGAAAAACAGTGGTGCGTATCCCCGGACCGTCCTCCACGGAAAATTTCTGGATCGCACCCACCAGTGCGTTGGTTTCTTCCATGATCTAGGCTTCCTTCAGGTGCGCTGTACGATAAATGATGCTGTCCTGTGCCGCCTTGTCCAGTTCGGTGAAGTACGCCATGTAGCCTGCAACGCGCACCATGAGGCCCTTGTACTTCTCCGGTGTCTTCTGTGCTTTCTTGAGCGTCTCGTCGTCCACGACATTGATCTGAATGTGTTCGCCGCCATTGTCGAAATAAGTGCGGATGACGCCTTCAATAATGTCCTTTCCCTTCTCTCCGGCAACACCCTGCGGATCAAAGCGCAGGTTGAAGAGCGCACCATCATGGAAACGCTCCTGGTGCATGGAGGCCACCGACTTGACCGTAGCCGTAGGGCCTTTGATATCTCTGCCCATCGTCGGTGAGGCGTTGTCGCAGAAAGCCTCGCCTGCCAGCCTGCCGTCCGGCGTGGCGCCGCAGGCCTCACCGTGAGAGACGTTCACTGTCTGAGACAGATTGGAGAAAGAATAATGGCCTCCTCTGGCATCCGGCCACTGCTGCACCGTATCGGCGATATACGCCAGCATATCCTCGTAGACCTTGTCCACGTGCTTGTTATCGTTGCCGAACTTGGGCGGTTTGTTGATCAGAAGCTGCCGCAGCCTTTCTTCGCCCTGGAAGTTCTTATCCAGCGCTGCCACCAGATCCGTCATAGACACATCATGATCCCGGAAAACACACTCTTCGATAGCCACAAGGGAATCTGCCAGATTGGCCGCACCGGTGATAAACATCCCCGCCGTCGAATATTTTGCGCCGCCTTCCTGCACAGAGCGGCCGCTCTCCACGCAGCCTTTCGTCGCCATGCCGGCAAAGATCACCGGATAGTTGATGGCATGGATGGGCTGCATCATATCATAGCCCGTCTTGATCAGTCCGTAGAAATAGATCAGCTGCTTTTTCACGGCCTCCGTCAGTTCCTCGATCGAGTGGAAATCCTCGGCCTTTCCTGTCTTCAGCCCCACCTGCCTGCCGGTAGCCGGATCCACACCGTTATGGAGGGTGATATCCAGTACCTTAGGTGCATTGACGTAGCCGGCATCCGGCGAGCCATCGGTGGCACCGCCGCCGGGCCCCGGCTGGATACATCCCACGATGGCCCAGTTTCTCGCTTCCTCGATCGTGCACCCTTTGCCCAGCGTCATGGGAATCGCCGCCTTGTCATTGAAGAAACCGGGATTGGCCATGCCTGCCTGGATCATCTCTACACCCTTGCGAATCAGCGGCTCCGGTGTGCCATCCCAGACACGCACCGCCAGCACGGGCTGGGTGGTCTGCATCTCCGCCGCCGCATCCAGGCACAGATAAGACAGATCATTGGTCGCATCCTCGCCCTGCGGTGTCTGACCGCCTACCATCAGAATCTCCCACATGGGATAGCCGGCAAAGGACTTGGCATACCACTTGTCCCTGACCTCATAGACCTCACAGCACTTCAGATAGAAGCACTCCAGAAGCTCCAGGGCCTTTTCTCTCGTAATTCTGCCCTCAGCAAGATCCTTCGCATAGAAGGGACCCATATACTGGTCGAACCGGCCGAAGCCGCAGGCCGTCGTGCACACTTCAATGTGGAAGGTGTTCTGAATGAACCAGATCATCTGCAGCGCCTGGTGGAAGTTCCTGGGCGGATTCTCCGGCACGACACGGCAGTTTCCCGCAATCGTCAGCAGTTCCCCGCGCCGCACGGGATCATCACAGGCCGCCGCCTGCCGTTCCGCCTCGTCGGCCATCCTGTGCGCATAGTTGATCAGTCCCTCGCAGACAATGATACAGGCCTTCCAGAAGTTGATCTGCCGCTGCTTCTCGATGGAACCGCCGCCGGCAGTGCGGATGTTTTCCCGGCATTCTTCCATGAAGCCGCGAAGCCCCACCTTGAGGAACTTCTCATGATTCGGCATGGTCTCTCCACTGGCACCGTTGCGCAGCCCCACGGAGATGATATCCAGCTGTCTGGCGGTCTCCACCTCTTCAGGCAGCATATCCGCCGCCAGATCCTCAATGGCGCGTCCCCTCCAGTAGCTGTTCAGCGTCTCCAGAATCTGTGCGCGGTCCTCCGGTGCAATATCATAAGGATCGGTATCGCGCACCGGGAATTCGTCAATGTCAGAGATATACCAGTCGCTGGACTGGTATTCAGGGAACAGGTTGGCGCCCCTGTACTTGTTTGTCGGCGTACCGACGATCAGTTCGTCCTCCATGATCAACGTGGTCATCCGGCTCAGTACATACCGCGTGACCTCACCGCGGAAGATCGGCGCCGGATCGCCCGCATACTTCTTGTACGCCTCTGTTGCCAGCACCAGCCGTTCCGCTGTGATACAGGGACGGCTGTTGAAGTACTTTTCCCGCATTCTTGTCAATCTTTCATTCAGCATTTTCACTCCTCCAATAGGCCTTTGCCGCAGGCCTGCCGGCAGCTGCGGCTCCAGGCGTTTTCCCCGGTCTGCACCAAAAGCTGCCCCCATGACAGCGATGTGCATCTGCCCCTAAAAAAATCACCGACAGCATGCTGCTATCGGCGTCAGGTTCTCTCTATGAGCTGATAGCGCAACTACCTCCGTAGACAGTCATATGGCTATTGACCATATGCCCACCGGAAAGGCATGCCTGCCTGCCCGATTCGGCGAATCAGCCTCACGCACCGTCCCTGCCCGCCGGCTCGGATGCGCTGATCTTCTCCGCTCCTCTATCAAATTCTATCAAATATAGCTATCGCCGGATTTTTCAAACCCGATTTCCGAATCCGGCGAATTTTTAATTTGTACAGATTGTACACCCAAACATATACCATCGCAACCTTTTTCTTCTTATTTTCTCCAGGTCTGTCAAAATGATCTTTTTACTATAGGAAAAGTAAATATTTTTCTCCTGCCTGTCGCATGTTTTTGCGCTTTTCCCTTGATTTCTCCCCGGTCCATGTGTATAATTTATCTCGTTGATAAATAATTATACATTTTAGGAGGCAAAAGACCATGGCGAAAGAAAAAGTAGTACTAGCGTATTCAGGCGGATTGGATACTTCGGTAGTCATCCCCTGGTTAAAAGAAACCATCGGCTGTGAGGTCATCGCAGTATGCTGCAATGCAGGACAAAAGGAAGACTTTGAGGCGATCGACAAGAAGGCGATTGCCACAGGAGCGGATAAGTCCTATGTGCTGGATATCACCGAGGAATTCATTACCGATTATATATGGCCTTCTTTGAAGGCACAGGCAGTCTATGAGGGAGACTACCTGCTGGGCACCTCTATGGCAAGACCCCTGATGGCAAGGAAGCTGGTAGAGGTTGCGCATCAGGAAGGTGCGCAGTACATCTGCCATGGCTGCACAGGCAAGGGCAACGATCAGGTTCGCTTTGAGACCACCATTCATGCCCTCGACCCCTCCATCAAAATTATCGCCCCCTGGCGGGACGACCGCTGGACATTCACTTCCCGCGAGGAAATGATCGCCTATGCCAACGAGCACAACATTCCCATCAACCAGTCCACGAAGAAGATCTATTCAAGGGATGAAAATATCTGGCACATCAGCCACGAAGGCGGCAACCTGGAAGAGCCCTGGAACGTCCACGAAGATGACATCCATGTCCTCTCCATGCCGGTGGAGCAGGCGCCGGATGAGCCCACCATCATGACGATCGGCTTTGAGGAAGGCATCCCTGTCAGCATCGACGGCGAAAAGCTCGGCCCCGTGGAGCTTCTGACCAAAGTCAATGAAATGGCAGCGGCCAATGCAGTAGGTACCATTGATATCATCGAGAACCGTCTGGTGGGCATGAAGTCCAGAGGCGTCTATGAGACCCCGGGCGGCACCGTTCTCTATGCAGCGCACAAGGATCTGGAGAAGCTGGTTCTCGACCGCGATACGCTTCATTTCAAGGAACACATCTCCCTGAAGTTTGCAGAGCTTTTGTACAACGGTCTTTGGGACTCCCCGCTGCGCGCTGCGCTGTCGGCCTTCGTTGACGAGACGCAGAAGCCGATGACCGGTACCGTCAAGATGAAGCTGTACAAGGGACAGGCAATTCCTATTGCCAGCCAGTCTCCCTACAGCCTCTACAGCGAGGAATTTGCCACCTTCGGCAAGGATGAGGTCTATACGCAGGCAGACGCTACCGGCTTTATCAACCTCTGGTCCCTGCCGCTGAAGATCAAGGCCATGCAGAAGATGAAGCATGAGAAGGAGGGTAAATAAGCCGTTATGAAACTTTGGAAGGGCCGATTTCAGAAAACGGCGAATGCATCCGCCAATGAATTCAATGCTTCGATCACCTTCGATAAACGGCTGTATCAGGAAGATATCACCGGCAGCATCGCCCATGCGAAGATGCTGGGGAAACAAGGCATCCTGACGAGAGAGGAAGCGGACACGATCGTGTCCGCCCTTTCCGATATCAAGGACGATATCGACGCCGGCAAAATCGAATTTTCCATCGACAGCGAAGACATCCATATGAATATCGAGACCATCCTCACCAAGCGGATCGGCGCCGTGGGCAAAAAGCTCCACACCGCCCGCAGCCGCAACGATCAGGTGGCCGTCGACTTCAAGCTCTTTGTGAAAAATGAGGTGCCGCAGGTCACAGAACTCCTGCTGCGTCTTCTCTCCACGCTGACACAGCTGGCAGAAGAGCATCAGGAGACAGTCATGCCCGGCTACACCCATCTGCAGCGGGCACAGCCGGTGACCTTCGCCTACCACATGATGGCGTACTGCCAGATGTTCAAGCGCGATATCGGCCGGTTCAGTGACTGCGCAGAGCGCGCTGACTGGCTCCCGCTGGGCAGCGGTGCGCTGGCCGGCACCACCTATGACACAGACCGGGACTTCCTGGCCAGCGAACTGGGCTTTGCCCACGTTACGGAAAACGCCATGGATTCCGTCAGTGACAGGGATTTTGCCATCGAGTACATCAGTGCCTGCGCCATCACCATGATGCATCTGTCGCGCTTCTGCGAGGAGCTGATCCTATGGAGTTCCAAGGAGTTCAGCTTCATCGAAATCAGCGATGTCTATTCGACCGGCAGCAGCATTATGCCCCAGAAAAAGAATCCTGACATGGCAGAGCTGATCCGGGGCAAGACGGGACGCGTCTACGGCGACCTGATGTCGCTTCTGACCACGATGAAGGGACTGCCGCTGGCCTACAACAAGGATATGCAGGAAGACAAACTTCCTCTCTTTGATGCCACCGACACCTTGAAAGACTCCCTCAATATCTTCGATGAAATGATCTCCACAATGGAGATCAAGGAGGATGCCATGGCCGATGCCGCCAAGTACGGCTACATGAATGCCACCGATGCGGCGGATTACCTGGTATCCAAAGGCATGCCCTTCCGGGACTGTCATGCCGTCATCGGTGCGCTGGTGCTTCACTGCATCCAGAAGGGCTGTGCTATCGAGGATCTGCCGCTTGCGGAGCTGCAGAGCTTCTCCGACAAGTTCGATGAGGATCTCTACGACAAGATCAGTGTCCGCGCCTGCATTGAAGGCAAGCATTCCAAGGGATCGACCTCCTTTGACAGTGTCAGAGAGCAGATCCGTTCCATGAAGGAATACCTGAAACAGCACGCATAGCCAACGCCATGGCTTGCCATAAAAGAAAACGGCGCTGCCGGCATGCCCTTTGAAGGGAACCGGCGGCGCCGTTTTCTTTTCTTTGTCAGATCTTTATCAGGATCAGGCCGCGATGCTCAGCAGGATCGTGAACAGCGGAATCGTAATGATCGACAGCACCGTCGAAAGCAGCACACCCCGCGTTGCGAAAGCCACATCGGCCTTGTACTGCGCCGAGAAGATCACGGTGCAGGCAGCCACCGGCATGGCAAATTCCAAAATCAGCACCTTAGCCAGCATCGAAGTATCATGCAGGATGAAGATCATGATCACAAACACAATCAAAGGAATCACGATCAGCTTCATGAAGGACATGACGTACATCCGGATATCACCGACCAGCTGCCGGATGCTCTGCTGTCCCACCTGCAGACCGATGACAATCATGGACAGCGGCGTGGTGGCCGCGCCGATGAGATTGACGGACCGCCCCAGAAACCCCGGCAGGCGGATATCGAACAGGAAGAGGAGAAAGCCGATAATTACGCCGAACATGCCCGGTGAAAGCAGCGAACGCAGCTCCATCTTCTTGGCAGTGCCCGCCGCTATCTGGATCAGCATGATGCCCACAGTGAACATGAAGATATCATTGACCATTTCCACAATACTGGCATAAAAGACGGCTTCTTTGCCATAGAGCGCATTGATCACCGGGATACCCATAAAGCCGGTGTTGGCAAAGATCAGCATGAATGTCATGATGTAGCTCTGCTGCTTCTTCATCGACATGCACCGGCCGAGCAGCACTGCCAGCCCCAATGCCGCCGCAAAAACGATGATCATAATGATCATCGAATAGCCGCACTGCTTGAGCATGGTGACAGAAAAATCGATCTGCATGGCATCGACCACCAGACAGGGCCATGTCACATTGGCCACCAGACTGTTGATGCCGCCGGTCTGCTCCGACGTCAGCACCTTCGCTTTGGCGCAGATAATGCCCGGCACGATCATCAGAAAGATCATAGCCAGTGAGTTCAGACTTTCTCCTATGCTTCCCATCGTCTTTCCCTTCGTTGTCCCTTTTCTTTTTTCCCGCTTGCGGCCGAATGACTAGAAGCGGTCGCTGTAATTGATGAGCCCGCGCAGGAATCCTCCGCGGCTCCGCTTTTCACCGCGCGCATTGTAGTACATAATCGCACATTCCAGGCGGTCGCTGCTGGTTCTGACAATAGCATACGAACCATGGCTGCCATCTCTGGGTCTTGTGAGGCTGCCCGGATTCATCAGACGGATTCCGTCGATCTCATCATTGAGCGCCACATGAGTATGACCGAAGAAGACAGCACGGCATGCAAGCGCCCGGCAGGTCTGTGCCATCCGCTCGTAATCGCGAAAGCCGGCGCCATCACAATGACCGTGCGTGAGCCATATTCTTCCATACTCGGTATCCAAAAATGCTCTTGAATCCTCACTGCGCATAGCACCGTCCATATTGCCCTTCACCGAAACGCAGGTGATGCCGGTTCGTTCCTGCAGCCGCTGCGCATCCGGCACCACATCGCCCAGATGCACCAGCAGATCCACATCCTTAGTTTTCTCCACGATTTCACAGGCTCTTGCAATGCTGCCGTGAGTATCACTAAACACCAGTATTTTCATAGCTCTTCCACCAGGGTCACCCCATTAAATCCCTCTATCATTTCCAGCACGTCTATCGTTTTCATCCTGCGCGGCACCTTCAGCGAAATGACAAAGGCCACTCCGTTGGGCGTCAGCACATCGCCCCGCTCCAGCGTACTCTCATAAACAGAGATCTCCGAAACGCGGAAAGCCTTCATCACATCCCGGTAAGCGCCAAGAGAAGCCACTTCCACATAGAGATTGAGAATATCCGAATGGCGATAGGCATAGTTCTCCATCCGCGGCAGCAGCGCCAAACTGATGAAGATGGCAACAGCGCCGCCCAGCGCGCCCTCATAGAATCCGGCGCCGATGGCCAGCCCCAGGCAGGCACTGGCCCAAAGCCCCGCAGCTGTTGTCAGACCGCGGATGTGATTGCGTCCTGTCAGCAGGATGGTCCCCGCACCCAGAAAACCGACACCAGTGATGACCTGCGCACCCAGCCGCACCGGATCCGTCACATTGCCCCATATATCAAAAATATACATGTTCGTCAGCATGGCCAGCGTGGATCCCACACACACCAGAATATGCGTGCGAAAGCCGGCAGGATGACGATTGATGCCCCGTTCCAGTCCGATGATGCCGCCGAAGAAAACAGCCAGCACCAGGCGGAACGACACCGACAGCAGATTCAGATCCGTCAGAACATCGGGGATCGGCAGCATGTCGTTTTCTCCTTCCCGTTCCAGAGGCTTCCCTTCCGTCTTCGAAGACATTCAAAGACAGACTTCTTTCCCCATTATACACGAAGCCTCCCTTATTAACAATTTCCTTGGAATCTGCTATAATTTTTTTGAAACCTGGAAGCCGCCGCGCAGCGATGCTGCTGCGGTTTCTGCATTTGAACGGATTTGATCTGCAGCAGGGATCGTCGTTCCGTTCAGCGTCGTTCCGTTCAGACAAGGAGCAAAACTATGTATGACATGCACACCCATACCGGGTTTTCCGATGACTGCGACATCCCCATGGAGGATATGGTGCAGTCAGCTTATGCCAGGGGACTTGAAGGTATTGCCATCACGGACCATTACGATCCGGGATATCCTGATCCCGAATTCCCCTTCGTTCCTGATTTTGACAGCTATCATCGGGCACTGGAAGAGACAGCGGCAGCCTACCGCGGGCGGATGGACATCATTCGCGGCATCGAGCTGGGGCTGATTGAAAATCAATTCGCAGCCGGCGAGAAAGCACTCGCCGCCTATGACTACGATTTCGTCATTGCTTCCTTTCACTGCTACCGCGGTGAGGATATTTACAAGCTGGATTATGCCAAGCGCGACAGAAAAGCGCTCTTTGAAGATTTCTATCTCTCCGTTTATGAATACCTGCGTGCATTCAAGAACTATGACATCGTAGGCCATTTTACCATCCTGGATCGCTATATCGGCACGATCTTTCCGCTGGATTCTGTGGAAGACATTATCCGCGCAACGCTTCAGATGATCATCGACGACGGCAAGGGGATTGAGATCAACACCTCCAGCCACAGCTATCACATGCCGGTGGGGCTGCCGCGAGTCGAAGTGCTGCGCCTCTACCGGGAACTGGGCGGAGAAATCCTCACCATCGGTTCGGATACACATGATCTGAAACGCTATGGCGATCACTTCGATGAAGCTGTTGAAACTGCTAAATCACTCGGTTTCCGCTATTATACGATCTACCATGCGCGCAAACCGATTTTTAAGAAGCTTCCCTAAGAAAAAAGCGCCGCTTGAAAAATGCATCCCATGCATTGCAAACCGTGCATGCCAAAGGAAGGAAACAAATCATGAAGACTATCTATGAGAAGATCCGCGACCTGCTGCCGCAGGAAGGCAAGGTATCCGTCATCACCCGTCTTAGCGGTGCGGAAGGATCCGTGAAGGAAGACATGCACCGCATACTTCTTGCCGACTTCCCGCAGGAAACCATCGATGCCAGGCACCGCGTCAAGGTGCATGCAGAAGCCGACGGCGATACGCTGACCATCTGCGAACCTGTCCTGCCCAAGGAACGGCTCATTGTCCTGGGCGGCGGACATATTTCCCTGTCACTCTGCGAATTCGCCGCACAGTGCGGGTTTGAGGTGCACGTCTGCGATGACCGGCCGGCATTCGCCAATACACAGCGTTTTCCGCACGCGGCCGAGGTCATCTGCGACAGCTTTGAAAATGCTATTCGCGATCTCAAAATCACCAGCTGCGATTACGTCGTCATCGTCACCCGCGGCCACACCCACGATGCCGACTGCCTGCGGGTTCTTCTGCCCGGCACCTTTCCGGCTTACCTCGGCCTCATCGGATCCAGGCGGCGCGTCGGCGGCCTCTTTGATATGCTCGAAGAGGAAGGGCTGCCCCGGGAACTGATGGACAGAATCTGCACACCGATCGGCCTTTCCATCGGTGCGGTCACACCGGAGGAAATTTCCATCTCCATTCTGGCGGAGCTGATCGCCTGGAAACGGCAGCCTGCGCAGAATACCTGGGGGCAGCGCTTCACCAACGCTTCTGATCTGGAGCCGGAAATTATCGATTTCCTGGCAGAAGATCACCGTCCCAAAGCCATTGTCACCATCATCAAGACCAAGGGTTCAACGCCCCGAGAAGCGGGTGCCAAAATGTCCATCGATCAGCAGGGACACATCACCGGCAGTATCGGCGGCGGCTGCAGTGAAGGGGCCGTCATTCGCGATGCCATCGACATCATCGGCAGCGGCCGCTACACCACCGCATGGATCGATCTGCGCGGTGAAGTGGCCGCCTCCGACGGCATGGTCTGCGGCGGGCTGATGCAGGTTCTCATCGAGGATGGAACGGAGAACGACCAATGACGACGCCCATCTATGCGGACAATGCCGCCACAACCCGGCTGGATCCAGCGGTTCTCGAAGCTATGATGCCCTTCCTGCAGGATGATTATGGCAATGCCTCCGGTCTGTACCGGGCAGGACGGCGCGCCAGAAAGGCTGTGGAAAATGCAAGGCAGACAATTGCCTCGGTTTTTCACGCGGCTCCCTCGGAGATCTTCTTCACATCCGGCGGAACAGAATCGGATAACTGGGCGCTGAAGGGCACCCTGCACAAGCTGGCTGCCAAGGGAAAACGTCATCTCATCACCGATGTGATTGAACATCCCGCTGTGCTGCGCAGCGCCGATGCGCTGGAAAAAGAAGGCTTTTCCGTCACCAGGCTGCCGGTGGATCATCTGGGCCGCGTCAACCCGGCCGATGTGCAGAACGCACTGCGTGAGGATACTGCGCTGGTCTCCGTTATGACTGCCAATAACGAGGTGGGCACCCTGCAGCCCATCCGTGCAATCGGCACCCTCTGCCGCCAAGCCGGTGTCCTTTTTCATACCGATGCTGTGCAGGCAGCCGGTATTCTGCCC
>OMZN01000079.1 GCA_900315555.1 uncultured Eubacteriales bacterium | reverse complement strand
TCATTACAACACCCACATTACAGCACTTTCGTTATCTATTTAATGATCTTACCTGGTGCCGCATGCTCCAGACAAGGATATATCTTAATTTCCTGCGTGGTATTTCTTAAGGTCTTCCATTGAAATGAACGCAGGATCAGCGAAGCATCGGAAATGGCAAGCGCATTGACATATTTCCGGTACTGTGATACAATTCGCTTAATTCCATAAATCATACTTATTTGATAGGTTTAGTGGGAATATGCATTAACATCAGATACGGACAGCTGCATCTCGGATGCGAATGCAGCGTACTAAGAAATGGAGAATCAGGTGGGAAAACAATACGAGAAGATTCACAGTCATCGGAACATCATCGGTTTTGACCAGCATGGAATTCCGACTGTTATCCTGAAGTCGGATCATCAGCATGACGAAGAGGATCCGGCTGCATTTATCAAAGATTATACGAATGCAGTGAGCGCCTATCGCAAAACCTTCCCGTCAAAAGAAGACGTCATTGACCAGACACCGGATCCGGCCGTCCGGGAGCTGCTGATCCGGGAATCGGAACTTGGCATTGAGAATACCTTCGACCGATTCGATCAGCAGAAACCTCAGTGTACCTTCGGGCTGGCAGGAACTTGCTGCAAAAACTGCAACATGGGCCCCTGCCGCATCACTGCGAAAGCGCCGCGCGGCATCTGCGGTGCTGATGCCGATCTGATTGTCGCCCGCAACCTCTGCCGCTCTTCTGCCGGCGGAACAGCCCAGCACGGTGCACACGGCCGGGAGGTCATGCTGGAACTGAAATGGGCGGCCGAGGGGAAACTGGATATTCCGCTCATCGGCAAGCAGAAAATCATCTCCACAGCCAATGCGTTCGGAATCAAAACCAAAAACCGTCAGCTGAAATACATCGCAAAAGATCTGGCAGAAGCACTCCTCGCTGATCTTTCCAATACCGATCCGGACAAACCATACCAGACGCTCTACGCATGCGGCTCACCGGAAAGAGTCCGCATCTGGGAAGATCTCGATATCATTCCGGTCAGCGCTTACCACGAAACCGCTGAAAGTCTTCACCGTACCTGCGTGGGAAATGACGGTGACTGGCGGAGTGTCATGCAGCAGTTCCTCAGAAACGGACTGGCTTTTACTTTTTCCGGCGTGGTCGGAACAAGCATTGCCACAGACGCTCTGTTCGGTGTCGGCGACCGCGTCACAGCAATGACCAATACCGGCGCGCTCAAAAAGAATACTGTCAATATCGCTGTCCATGGACATCTTCCGCTGCTGGTCAATCAGATTGTGGCCGTGGGGAAAGAACCGGCCTATATCGAAAAGGCGAAAGCAGCCGGTGCGGACGGCATTCAGTTCTACGGTATATGCTGCTCCGGCCTGTCCGCAATGTTCCGTTATGATGGTGTCATTCCGCTGTCAAATGCCGTCTCCGCTGAGCTGGTTCTCGGTACGGGTGCCCTGGATCTGTGGGTTGCTGACGTACAGGATGTTTTCCCGGGCATTATGAATGTTGCCAATTGCTTTAAGACAACAGTCGTCACGACATCGGACTCGGCGCGGCTTCCCGGCGCAGAGCGCTATGAGTTTGATCATCACCATACCAATGTGCAGGACGCGAAAAAGATTGCTGAAAAGATCGTTGACCGGGCCATCGAAAGCTACACCGCCCGCCGCGATGTGCCGGTCAATATTCCGGAATATCAGGTAGAGGCAGAAGTCGGCTTCTCCATAGAATATCTCGCTAAACGGTTTGGTTCCCTCCGGCCTATCGCCGAAGCCATCCGCGGCGGTCAGATTCTCGGTGTGGTGAATATGGTCGGCTGCAGCAATCCGAAAGTGCCTTTCGAACGCTGTATCGCCGACATCACAAAAACGCTGATCGAGAACAACGTCATCGTTCTGACCAACGGCTGCGCTTCCTATCCGCTGATGAAACTCGGCTACTGCGCCCGCTCCGGAAAAGTCTTTGCCGGCAGGAATCTTCAGGGATTTCTGGGCGAAGACCTGCCGCCTGTATGGCACGTGGGCGAATGCATCGACAACACCCGTTCCACGCAGATTTTCGCCGCTATCGCCAGCGAACTGCAGATTCCTCTCCAGGACATGCCGTTTGCGATGTCCTCCCCGGAATGGGGCAACGAGAAAGGCATCGATGCAGCGCTTGCCTTCCGCCTGAACGGCATCAACAGCTATCACTGTGTTGAGGCTCCCATCTTTGGATCACAGAATGTGACGGAGTTCCTCAAACACGGCAGCCGCGAGCTGCTTGGCTCGGTCATGACCGTCGATGTTGATCCGGTTTCTCTTGCCCATCGGATCATCGATGATATGAAGGAGAAGCGTCAAAAACTGGGGTGGGACAGCTGATGGACGAGCCGGCAGAAATCCTCCGGCGCATCTGACAGGTGCTTCCGAAAAAGAATCTGAAAAAAGGTAACCTTATGAAACGAAAACTTACCAAAGCCTTATCCGGCATTCTTGCGTTGGCTTTTGCCGTATTTATTCTCGGCAGTGTAGTGGATTATCAGTATGTGAAAGCGCAGGATACCGCAAAGACTGAAACGATAAAAGTAGCCTATCTGCCGATCACGCATGCTGTGCCTCTGCTGGCGCTAGCCGATTCTCTGAAAGACGGAAAGTCCGGAATTCGGATTGAGCTGGTCAAGTACGGATCCTGGCCAGAGCTGATGGATGCCCTCTCTTCCGGACAAGTTGATGCAGCTTCCGTCCTTGTCGAACTCGCCATTAAAGCAAAAACAAACGGTGCGCCGCTTCAGCTTGCGGCACTGGGACATCGGGACGGCAATATCATCGTCGGATCCAAGTCGGTGAATTCAGCTGAAGACCTGCGGGGAAAGAAAGTAGCGATCCCCTCGCCGCAATCCTCGCACTATCTTCTGCTCCGGCAGTACCTGAAAGATGCCGGACTCACCGCCGATGACGTGGAATGGGTCGAACTGGCACCAACTGAGATGCCTTACGCGCTTCAGTCCGGACAGGTGGACGCTTACTGTGTAGCAGAGCCGTTCGGAAGCAAAGCCGTTATGAGCGGCATCGGTCATGTTCTCTCGGAATCCGATACGCTGTGGCCGGACTCTATCTGCTGCGGTCTCGTCTGGAATACCGGCTGGTCCAGGGCGCATCCGGATACAGCAGCAGCCTTTCTACAGGATTACCTGGATGAGGGCAATGTGATGGATGATGATACTGCTCTTCAGACTGCCAACAAATATCTGAACGCAGATAAAGACACCCTGAAAGAATCTCTTGCCTATATCTCTTTTAAGGCTCTTTCGATCGATCGGAAAGCTTATGAGAATCTGACGAAAAAAATGAAGGCGGACGGCCTGAATGAGAATCCGCCTGCCTATGAAGACTTTGTGTACCAGGGAGAAGCGAAATGAAAACAGCAAAAAAAATTCTTCAAGGTGCCTGCGGTTTTGTTCTGATTCTGCTTCTGTGGCAGGCTGCCGCCTCAGCGCACGTATTTAACGCATCACTATTTCCCACGCCGCTTCAAACATGGCAGGCACTGGCAGAACTGATCACGCAGAATAATCTCTATCTTCAGATCGGGGCGAGTATGACACGCTATCTGATCGGGTATGTGATTGCCGCTGTTCTGGCCGTCATTCTTGGACTGCTGCACGGATACTATGCCGGATCATGGAATTATGTGAACCCACTGGTTCAGTTTTTACGTCCGATCTCGCCCATTGCATGGATGCCGTTTATCGTCCTCTGGTTCGGCATCGGTGATATCCCCGCAGAAGTGGTTATCTTTATCGCGGCTTTCTTTCCAATACTGCTGTCGACGGTATCTGCCGTCCGCCATATCGATCCGGTCTATCTGAAGGTCGCTTCGAATTTCTCGTTCGGCACCCTTAAAACGATCACCAGCATCGTATTTCCGGCTGCTTTTCCGCAGATCATGGACGGTTTCCGGATGGCATGCGGGACCGCATGGATCTTCCTCGTTGCCGGAGAGATGGTCGGTGCGCAGTCCGGACTCGGCTTCCTGATTGTCGATGCCAGAAACAATCTGCGTGTGGATGTTCTTGCGGCCACCATCGTGGTGATCGGCGTCCTGGGACTTGCCATTGATCTCTTCATGCACTATCTGGAAGATCTGGTGCGAAAGCGCTGGGGACTTGGCATTGCAAAGACCAGCCGTTAAAAAAGCAGTCGTTAAGAGGAGGCATCATGAGTTATATTGAAATACAGGATGTATCGAAAAGCTATGCATCCGGCGAGGAGTCGCATACGATTCTCAGTCATATCAGTCTCAGCATTGAAAAAGGCGAATTTGTCTGCCTGCTCGGCCCCTCCGGATGCGGAAAAACAACACTGATGAATCTGGTCGCCGGATTTGAGAAGGCAGATGCAGGTTCGATTACGATCCACGGGGAACCTGTCAATGGGCCGAAAAAAGACTACGTGACCATTTTTCAGAACTACGGCCTGCTGCCCTGGCTCACCGTGGAGAAAAACGTCATGCTCGGCCTGTCTGATGAAAAGCTCACGAGGAAGGAAAAGCAGGAGCGCGCAGAGCAATATCTGCGCGAAGTGGGGCTATATGAATCCAGAGGACTCCGGCCCGGCGAGCTGTCCGGCGGCATGCAGCAGCGCGTAGCCATTGCACGTGCACTGGCCGTCCATCCGGAGATTCTGTTTATGGATGAGCCGTTTGCCGCGCTCGACGCCCTGACCCGCATGAGGCTGCAGGACGATATGCTGAAGCTCTCCCGGGAAGAAAAGAAAACCATCCTCTTTGTAACGCATGACATAGAAGAAGCGGTTTTTTTAGCAGACCGGATCGTGATTCTGAAGGAAAATCCGGGCGAAATCCGGAAGATTGTGAAAGTGCCGCTCGGTAAAGAGCGTGACCGCACATGGGATGAATTCCAGTATCTTCGCGATCACATCCTGCGCCTCTTTGAAGCAGGCGTGCCGGATCGGACCGAATATTATATCTAAGAAACGGAAGAATGGTTTTCATTGTACGTTGAAATTAAAATCCGGCATGGCAATTGACATAATACATATAGCAGGAAAGTATCTGAGCAGGTTCTCCGTGACATGGAGTACCTGCTCATGCTCAATGTCTTCAGTAGTTGATTTTTCAAGCTGCTTCTTCTGCGGTTTTATAGTCCTCTGCAATCAATTTCACAATACGGAAAGAAATTGGAGCAACAATTATCATCTGCAAATGCAAAAGATGCAAAAAATGCGGAAATACCAGCAGCTGACCGATGCTGACAATTCCGCATTGATGATCTCGTCTATCCATTCCTGATCTACTCGATGATATAGGCATCCACGATTTCTCCTATATACATGACATGCGGATCTTTATTGGCGCCTGTATTCTCACTATCTACATCCTGAGGATAATAATTCATCACTTTGTCAGCATAGAGATCCAGCTTCTGCTCCTGTCGGTAGATCACTCTGCATTCCAGTGTGAGAGGATATTCTTTGACCCCGGGAACGCCGTTCATTTCCGGCGCTTCCAAAGTAAGACCGGCCTCAGAAACCTTATCCACCTGGCGGCCGCTCATGGTTCCGCATACACGCGCTATCTCCGGATGGACTCCCTCCATAGGGATGCTGATCGTAAAGGCAGGATTCTGATCCAGCTGCTGTCTGGTAAAGCGGCCTTCACGGACATAGATGGTAAATACGGGAAGACCCCAGTTGGTGCCGATGCCGCCCCATCCGATAATCATGGCGTTGAATTTCTGATCCTTTGAATTTAATAACACGCCTTTCGGAATAGCCTGGATGATCTGATTGCCATATTCGCTGATATCGATTTTCTTTTTCATGCGTATTCTCTCCCTTCGTCCCCAAAATCCGCCGCTTATGCTAAACCTTGAAAGAACTCAATCTCCTCGCCGACCGGTCCGATCGCGAATGCCATCCGAAGCTTATAGGGCGGATCACTTTCAAGCGTCATGCTCGCCGGTTCAATTGTGATTTGATATCCTGCCTCGCGGACTGCCTTGACACAGCCATCCACATCATCTGTCTCCAGCGCAAAGTGACGAACTGCGCCCTGGGGAAGATCTTCAACATCTTCTGTGAAGACCTCAATACCGCCATTTCCGGTATCGAAGGTGATGCATGGATGCTCTTCATCACCCCAGCTTCTGATAACACCAAGCCCGAGTACTTTTGTATAGAATTGCTCAACCTTGGAAAATTCCTCTGCATCCCTGCACTTAATACAGACGTGCTCGATGCCTTTGATCAGTTTACTCATGACAGTTCCTTTCTTCTGCGCAACAGACCCATTCCACTGCTGTCAGTTTCACCTGTTACATGATTCATTTGCTTTTTATTATAGCATAAGAACAGATGTAGAGATGCTTGGACAGGCTCTTTCTATGTGTTCATTACCGCTTTTTTTACCTGTGCTATATTCTGTACACTTTCTTCCAATCTGCCTCATCCTCGTAATGAGGTTCTGCGATACGCTTTGGCATACCCAGCGCCAGCATGCCGACAATCCGCATCTTCTCATCCGTAATCCCCAGAGCCTGGCGGACATTTTCTTCCGCATCTTCTCCCAGCAGAGAACGGCGTCTGCGCATCTGACACCAGCAGCTGCCAACGCCTTCCGCCACTGCGGCAAGGTGCATAAAAGACAGCGCTGCTGCACAATCTTCAATCCATACATCCGATCTGCCGCTGTCAGCGAAAACCGCAACGGCAGCACTGCAGTCCTTCAGCATGTTCGCGCCGGCTTTCTTGGCTCTGGATAATTTCTCGAGAACCGCTTTGTCCGTAACGAGATAAAATTCACATGGCTTTTTATTCATGCTTGTCGGCGCAAGCAGCCCGGCTTCCAAAATATGCTTCATCGCTTCCTCAGGAACAGCTTCGCCTGTAAAGTCTCGGCAGCTGCGCCTCTGCAGGATTTTCTCCAGAACTTCATTTTCCATTTCCGCCATAGTATTGTACTCCTCCTTGCCTTCACAGCAGAATACAAGTCCGGTGCAGCACCGAAAGCATCTGTGTTCTGAACCATGCAGGCGCTTTTCGATTCTATATCCCCTGAATCTGGCAGGAGCGCATCGTCTCAAGAGCAGCCTGGTGTTTTTCCGGCGTGACCCCTGCACAGCATGCCGGATCCACACTGATCCTGGTCTCCGGCATCACCGCTTTTAACAGCAGCGCATTGGAAATAACGCAGATATCTGTACACAGGCCGACCAGCTCAATTTCTGTCTTTTCCGATTGGAGGGTTTCTCTGAGGACTTGTGCCATCTCTGCAGAACCAAATGTCGGCTTGTTGAAAACATGATCATCCGGAATCAGCTCTGCAATCTCCGGCCGGATCTGCCAGCCATCAGTTCCCTCAATGCAATGTTCTACAGGCAGGTATTTTCCCTCCTGCGTCATCAGATAATCCACTGGATGCGTATCGCGTGTTGCATAAACATTTTCTGCAGGATACGATCTGATTTTCCGGATAACTGCCGGAACGATGGCCTGCGCCTGATCCGTTCCAAGTGAACCGTCAATGAAGTCATTCTGCATGTCAATAACAATCAATATTTTTTTCATGTCGTTTCCCCGTTTTCTCTCAAGACCTCTCATGCTTTTCCTGCACTATTTTCTCGTCAGGGACGCCACGACCTCTGTATGGCAAGCGTGGACATTATGAATGTCAAAAATGCCATGTCCGTCATTGGGAAATTATCAAAGTGACCCTATCAGTAATAGGGAAATTGTCCACTGACAAACTGGAATTTGTTGCTTACAACCTTTCTTCAATTATTTTCCAACTATGGGT